>JBAXDB010000140.1:0-5654 GCA_037141135.1 bacterium
CGCATCAGCACCGGAAACCCGATTCGCGCGGCAATAACCTCGGCCTGTTCCACCGTCGTAGCCATGCCATTCTCGGGCTGCTTAAGTTTGAGCTTCCGGAGCATCGCGGCAAACAAATCGCGATCCTCGGCCATCTCAATACTGGCAGGCTTGGTGCCGATGATGTTGACCCCATTGGCCTCAAGATCCTTGGCCAGGTTCAGAGGCGTCTGTCCCCCGAACTGGACAATGGCACCCCAGCAATTCTCGCGCTCATAAATATTCAGGACATCTTCCAGAGTGAGCGGCTCGAAATATAACCGGTCGCTGGTGTCGTAGTCCGTCGAAACCGTTTCGGGATTGCTGTTGACCATAATGGTCTCAAACCCGGCCTCATGGAGGGCAAAGGCGGCATGCACGCAGCAGTAATCGAACTCAATCCCCTGCCCGATCCGGTTCGGTCCGCCACCCAGGATCATGACTTTCTTTTTGTCAGACGGGCGGCTCTCATCCACCTCGCCATAAGTTGAATAGAAATAGGGCGTGAACGCGGTAAATTCGGCCGCACAGGTATCCACCAGGCTGTAAACAGGCAGGAGCTTCTGTTCTTTGCGGGCACTGCGCACGTCTCCCTCTTTACAACCGAGCAGGAAAGCAATCTGCCGGTCGGAATAGCCCATTTCCTTGATCTGCCGGAACAGGGCTGGATCTTTCTGTAAGCCGGCCAGCGTTTTGGCGGATTTGATTTCACCCTGATACGCCACCAATTCTTCCAGATGCCGCAGGAACCACGGATCAATACCGGTAAGCTTCTGAACCTTCTCCACCGTCCAACCCCGCACAAAGGCGGCATGCACGACAAAAATCCGCATGGCATTCGGGCGAATCAGTTCGGCGGCCATCACCTCATCCGTCATGGCCTCAAAGGCCGCGCCCTTGCCATCAGCCCCGAAACCGGCACGTCCGATTTCAAGGGAGCGGCAGGCCTTCTGGAAGGATTGCTTGAAGGTCTTGCCGATGCTCATGGCTTCACCCACGGATTTCATCTGGGTGCCGAGTGTGCTGTTCACGCCGGGGAATTTTTCAAAAGCAAAGCGCGGCATCTTGGTGACCACATAATCAATGGCCGGCTCAAAACAGGCGGGCGTCTCCCGTGTAATGTCATTCCGCAATTCATCCAGCGTATAGCCGACCGCCAGTTTGGCGGCGATTTTGGCGATGGGGAATCCGGTGGCCTTGGACGCCAGGGCGCTTGAGCGAGAGACCCGTGGATTCATCTCAATGATGATCATGCGGCCATTGGCCGGGTTCAGGGCCCACTGCACATTGGAGCCACCGGTATCCACCCCGATTTCGCGCATCACGGCAATCGAGCCATCCCGCATAATCTGGTATTCCCGATCCGTCAGGGTCTGGGCCGGGGCCACCGTGATACTGTCACCAGTGTGAACCCCCATGGGATCCAGATTCTCGATGGAGCAGATGATGACGACGTTATCCTTGTTGTCGCGCATCACTTCCAGCTCGAATTCCTTCCAGCCTTCAATCGATTCCTCGACCAGCACCTCGGTGGTCGGGCTGTAGAACAGCCCACGGTTGACGATCTCTTCAAATTCCCCGGCATTGCGGGCGATGCCGCCGCCGGTTCCGCCCATGGTGAACCCGGGTCGGATCACCACGGGATAGCGGCCGATTTCCTTCTGAACCGCCCAGGCCTCGTCAAGCGAATGCGCCGAGCCACTCTGAGGCAGATCCAGCCCGATCTTCAGCATGGCGGCCTTGAACAACGCACGGTCTTCTGCCTTGCGGATGACTTCCGCTTTAGCCCCGATCATCTCCACGCCGTAACGCTTGAGAATGCCGCGGTCATGCAGTTCAATCCCAAGATTCAGCGCGGTCTGCCCCCCCAGCGTGGGAAGCAGGGCATCGGGGCGCTCACGCCGGATGATTTCCTCCAGAATCGGTGCCGTCAGTGGCTCAATGTAGGTCCGGTCGGCAAATTCAGGATCGGTCATAATCGTGGCGGGATTGCTGTTCACCAGCACCACTTCATAACCTTCTTCCTTCAAGGATTTGCAGGCTTGTACACCTGAATAGTCAAACTCACAGGCCTGTCCAATGATAATGGGACCGGAGCCGATAAGCATAATCTTCTTGATGTCGGTTCTTTTAGGCATAGTCGTTGGAGGTTACTCTGAGGGTTAAACTTTCTTCGATTTCCGGCATTCCTGTTTTCCCCTGGCCACCAGGGCAGCTGCCACAAAATCACGAAACAGAGGATGGGGTTGCATCGGGGTGGACTGGAATTCCGGATGGAACTGACAGGCCACAAACCACGGATGGTTTTTCAATTCGATCACTTCAACCAGGTCGCGTCCCGGACACATTCCTGAAATGACGAAACCCTGCTTCGCCATTTGATCCATATATTTGTTGTTGAACTCATAGCGATGGCGATGGCGTTCCATAATATCGGCCTGCCCAAAGGCCTGAAAGGCCTTGGTGCCCTCTTTGATCCTGCAGGGATAGGCGCCCAGCCGCATGGTGCCACCCTTTGCAGTGACCTTCTTCTGCTCCAACATCATGTCAATCACGGGATGCGCAGTTTCATGATTGAATTCCGTACTGTTGGCATTCTTCAAGCCGCAGACATTCCGGGCATATTCAATGGTTGCACATTGCATGCCCAGACAGATTCCGAAGAATGGTATATTCTGGGTACGGGCATATTCGATCGCCTTGATCTTGCCCTCAATACCACGGTCTCCAAAACCACCGGGGACCAGGATCCCCGCCACACCTTTAAGCAAGGCCTCGGCACCGCCCGTCTCAATATCCTCCGACTCAACCATCCGCACCTCAACCTTGACGTTACTTGCAATACCGCCATGCGTCAGGGATTCATAGATGCTCTTATAGGCGTCCTTCAAGCTGATGTATTTTCCCACCACGGCAATTTCGAGGGTGCCATTTGCCGGCTTGATCAGTTTGGCCACCATGTCCCGCCAGTCATCCAGCTTCAACCGGTTGACATGCATGCCCAGCATCTCAAGAATGTACACATCCACATCCTGCCGGGCCAACTCAAGGGGCACTTCATAAATCGAGTGTTCCACATCCTTTTCCTCGATCACCTTATTGAGATCCACATCGCAAAACAGAGCGAGTTTGGCCTTATGCTCGTCATTCATCGGGTGCTCGCAACGGCAGATCAGAATGTCGGGAATGATCCCGATTGTACGCAGGATCCCGACCGACTGCTGGGAGGGCTTGGTCTTCATCTCACCCGCCGCCTTGATATACGGGACCAGCGTCAGATGGATGAAGAGACCATTCTGGCGTCCGATCTCATGCCGGAACTGGCGGATGGCCTCCAGGAATGGTAATGACTCAATATCCCCGGCGGTGCCGCCGATCTCCGTAATCGCGACATCCACATCCTCCGCGTCCAGCGAACGGATCGCCGCCTTGATTTCATCGGTGATATGAGGGATCACCTGGACCGTCTTCCCCAGATAGCCACCTTCCCGCTCACGGCGGATCACCGACTGGTAGATGCTGCCGGACGTATAATTGCTGTCGCGACTGCAAATCAATTCGCCGAACCGTTCATAGTGGCCCAGATCCAGATCAGTCTCGGCGCCATCCACGGTCACATAGACCTCACCATGCTGATAAGGCGACATGGTGCCGGGGTCCACATTCAGGTAGGGGTCAAGCTTCTGCATCTTGACCCGGTAACCGCGGCGTTTAAGCAGAAGCGCCAAAGAGGCGGCGGTCAGCCCTTTTCCGAGGGAAGACACCACACCGCCGGTGACAAAAATATGCCGGGTAGGTCCATTTCGTGTAGCCATAATCAATTCTTTCAGCGCTGTCCTTTTGAATCCAGATTAAGGAGCATATTGCTGCTCTCCAAAGCGTCCTTGCCCAGCATGCGACTGACATCCATGGGATACTTGCCGGTGAAGCAGGCATTGCAATAGTCCAATGAATTCGGGAACGGCGACAACAGCCCTTCCATGCTGAGATATCCGAGTGAATCGGCTCCGGTGAAGGCGCAGATTTCCTCAATAGTACTGCCAGCCGCAATTAACTCGGCTTTTGTGGCGAAATCGATCCCAAAGAAACAGGGATTGATGGTGGGAGGGCAGGAGATGCGCAGGTGAATCTCCTTGGCCCCGGCCTCGCGGAGCGCCATGACACGCCGCCGGGAGGTGGTGCCCCGGATGATGGAATCATCCACCACAATCACACGCTTGCCACGCACCACATCCGCCACCACGGCCAGCTTCATATCCACACTGCGGGCGCGCTGATCGGAATCCGGCATAATGAAGGTTCTGCCGACATAATGGTTACGCATAAAGCCGAAATCGAGAGGAATGCCGCTCTGTCGCGAATACCCGAGCGCAGATGAATTACCGCTATCCGGAACCGCGGTAACCAGGTCGGCATCCACGGGGTGTTCCTGCGCCAGCCGCATGCCAAGCTTCAACCGCACCGAATGAACGCTCTGTCCAAACACCGTGCTGTCAGGCCGGGCGAAATAGACATGTTCAAAAACACATTGGGCAAACTGCTTGTGCTCCTTCTCCGCAAACCAGGTACTGCGGAGTCCTGCGGCATCCACAATCACCAGTTCACCCGGTTCCACATCCCGGATATATTCAGCACCAACCTGAACAAGGGCGCAGGTCTCACTGGCAAAGACATACCCGTTGCCCAGTTTCCCGATGGAAAGCGGCTTGAAGCCCAGCGGATCCCGTGCCGCCATGACACAATCCTTTGTCATCAGGAGGAACGTAAAAGCGCCCTTGAGCTCCGCCAGCGCCCGCGCCACGCGGCGGGGGCGATTCCGATACATGGGATCAGCCAGAAGATGAATCAGGACTTCGCTATCCGTGCTGGTCTGAAAAATGGCACCCGACTCCTGATACATATGCCGTAGCGATTTTGCATTGACGAGATTGCCGTTATGCGCGATCGCCCAGATGCCATCCACGGTTTCGGCGACGAGTGGTTGAACATTTTGAATGCGGTTTGAACCGGTCGTTGAATAGCGCACGTGCCCGATTCCGATATGGCCGGCCATCCCGCGCAAAATATCGGTATTGAACACATCGTTGACCTCGCCGATGCCTTTTGAAGACTTTACCTGGCTCCCGTCTGAAACCACAATGCCGGCACCTTCCTGGCCGCGGTGTTGCAGTGAAAACAGCCCGGCATGAATTAACAACGAGGCGTCGGGAATGCCGAAAACGCCAAACAGTCCGCACGATTCTTTAGGGTGATCATTATCTGATTCAAAATTCACGTATAATCCTCCACACGGGGCCAATGGCTTTACCGTTTCAGGGGGAGGAAAGCAAGATTTTTCGCCTCAGACCCGATCAATGACCGCTGTGCGGGCAACCGGAACTGGGGCACGAGGCGCAGGCGGCGGAGGGCTCATGCCGCGGACCGGAGGGAGCCATTGAAACGCTGAAACCGGAGAGCACTTTTTTCAGTTTGCCGCCACACTTGACGCATGTCCCGGGAACATCCTTGTCATTGCGGATCAACGCTTCCACTCGACCCGCACATTTCACACATTCATATTCGTAAATAGGCATAAGTTTCCTCAATAAAAAAAGGCCGCAACCTTTCGGCGGCGGCCTTGTTTTGAATCATAAAGA
>JBAXDB010000141.1:0-5535 GCA_037141135.1 bacterium
CTTCCCGCCACTCGAAATTATCTACAAATGACCAGTGATAGTAACCGAGGATCGGAATGCCTTCCTGAATGGCCCGGTGAACCTGCGCGAGATGCTCGATAATGTAACACCGCCGCTGTTTATCCGTATCGTCTGCGATGCCATTTTCGGTAATAAGGATCGGCTTCCTGAATCGCTTCCATACGGAGCGTATTGTACGATATAACCCCTCCGGATAGATCTGCCACCCCATCTGGGTCACATCGACACCCAATGGCGCCTTCGTGTCGTCGATCCAGTACTGGTCGCCTCTTCTCCGATCGTATTTCAGGGACGTCCGCGTATAATAGTTGATCCCGCAGTAGTCGTAGGAGTCTTTGACGCCGGCAATGGCGGGCCCGCCATGAATCCAGTGCTGTTGCCCCGTGCTGATCGTATGATCCCACCCCTCAAAGGCCGCGCGTCGGGCGATGAAGGCGGCAAAGCGCTCGTACCAACCCGCGGGACCAGGCGAGTTCCATGGTTCGATCCAGGGATACGCCATGGCGACCCCCACCTTTGACCGTGTGCCGTCCGGCGCCAGCGGCTGCACCTTGTGAATCAGGTGGTAGGTTCCCGCATGGGCACAAAGATAGGCCCTGGATACGGCACGGTATGCCTTAACGGAACGGCGCTGCGGCGGAAACCTACCCAGAAGATTGCCCATGATCGCCGGCACCATCGGTTCGTTCATCGTCACCCAGATGTCGGGGAAAGTGCCCAGTTCCTCAATCACAAATTTTGCGTACCGCAGGAATTGGCTCACCGTGTTAGGATTCAGCCAGTCACCCTGGTCGGCGACCCAGCGCGGGATCACCCAATGGTGCAGGGTGAGGCAAATCCGGAATCCATGGTTGCGAAGGGATTGAAGAATGCGTCGATAGTGCTCGATTACGTCATGGTCGAAACGGCCCTTCTGCGGTTCGACACGGGCCCATTCGATGCCCAGGCGGAACCCCTTGTAAGCCAGTTTCGCCATCAAGGCATGATCCTCTTCGTGTCGGTTCCAGTAATCCATGGCGCGGCCCGAGACCGTTCCATCCTCGATCAAGCCCTTCTGTTCCCATGCCCACCAGTCGGAAAATTCGTTGCCGCCCTCTATCTGGTGGCCCGCAGTCGATGTGCCCCAGATGAAGTTGTCGGGAAAGTTCAATCTATCTCTGGACAACGATTTTCCTCCAAACAGGTTACGTCGAACCCGCTCCTTTTCTTAATTCCTTGATCAATAACCCCACCAAATCAAAACATCAAAACATGGCCATGGGAAGAATTAGAAAAACCATTCCTACATCAACCAGCGTTTCTGGATCAAACGATGGGATGCGAAACAGGCCAGCAAGCCGATGGCCACGAGGCTCATCCACGACTGTATATAAAAAGCAAACCCGCTGTCATCAAGGAGCATCGCCCGGATCGGTTCATAAAAATGGTATGAAGGAACCAGCGGGGCAATTCCTCTTAACTCTTGCGACATGTCAGACAGCGCTGCAGGCAGCAATAGCGGCAGATAACAGAGGACACCCAGCGTTCTGGCGCTGGCCTGGTTGCGGCACAGGAGTCCAAGACAGATCCCTAGAGCGCCGAAACAGAAACCGCCGGTGCACAGCATCACAAGATAACTCACTCCATGCACGCAAAAGGACTCACCATCCATCCACTGAAGCGCCACGACGGCTGTCAGCATCAAGACGATTCCATAAGCCAGCTTGGATGCCAACCATTCAATTTCACGAACAGGCGTTTGCATCCACCCCAGGAGCAGTTGTTTTTCTTTTTCTTCGGCAACCTGGGACGGCAACACAATAAAACTGACGAGCAGGACCATCATCAGAATCCATGTAGGCAGGGTCTGTCGTTTGATCGAGCTTGTCTGAAGTGATTTTACAGCTGCGATCCAGCCGGGGCCTTTACCTTCGGCGGAAATTTGCAGGGCGGCCAAACGTTGCATCATGATCAAAGTTTCGGCAGAGGCTTGTTTGACCACTGTCAATTGAAGGCGCGAGGCATCACCAACGTCAGGCGTCAGGATTCCATCCATCACACGCTCGTTGAGCAGTTTTATTGCCGCCTCATGATTAGAAACCCAGCGGACGGCAAACATGTCCGGCACTGACTTGATGCTTGCGAGAAAGACAGGCGCATACGACTCGGTTTGAAGTAATGCAATGTTCAGCGGGGCAACCCGCGCTCCGGGTGGATCAACCAGTGTTAACGTCGCGTACACAAAGAGAGGAATGCAAATGACAAGATAGAGGGTCTTGCTTTTAAAAGCGACGGCCAGATCATGCGTGAGCAGCGTGATGACGGTGCGAATCATACGTATAACGTCTGGTAAAAGGCGGATTGAAAATACGCGTCGGGGGCTCCATCGAAGGCGACAACCCCCTCGTGCAGAACAAGAATACGCGTGGCAAGGGATTTGATTTCCTCCGGGCGGTGCGATGTAAAAAGGATCGTCTTCCCCAGTGCGTGAATACGGTGGATCAGACGATAGATATCCTTGGTCGTTTCAAAATCCAGCGCTGAGGTGGGTTCATCCAGAAGCAAAATGGGCGGATCCGCCAGAAGTGAACGGCCGATGCTGACCCGCTGTTTCAGGCCCTTCGACAAAGTCCGCACGGGACTACGGCGAAAGGGTATGAGCTTAAATTCCTGAAGGGTGTCTTCAACACGTGAAGCCGGCACCCCGAAAAGGCGGGCAAAGAGCATTAGATTGTAATCGACCGAAAAGGCGTCATGAAGATTGGGACTCTCAGGGACAAATCCAACCTTCCGGACAAGTGCAAGTCGCTCCCTGAGATTGACGCCTTGCACCGAGACCTGCCCACCATCCGGATTCAGCCAGTTTGCCAACAGCTTGAGCAAAGTCGATTTGCCAGCTCCGTTATGCCCGACAATCGCTATCAACTCACCCTGCACCACACTGAAACTCGCCCCCAGCAACCCCCGGTTACCAGGGTAGACTTTCGAGATCTGATGGATATCCAAATGCACGTCTTGTATTGCTTGGACGGATACCATGTCGCCCTTCTTTAGACCAATTTGGCAATGACAATGACGAGAATAACTACAACTAATACACCTATGATAAATCCCATAAATACTCCTCCAAGAATCCTATTCTTGCTTTTGTTGTTGCGGGAGATTCTCTCCCTTTGTTTAGATGCGTTTCAACCTCTTCCGTTTAGTAAACTACCCGTTCCTTATTTGAGACAGTGTAAACGATGAACAGGGCGCGCAAAATAGGGTGTAACCCTACCCTAATGCCAAACGTGGCGACATACTCACTTGAGGTGATCAGAAGTAATTCCAAACCAGGCGGAAAATCATGAAGGGAAATCTTTGGCGTAGGCAGCAATCCATTCGACGGCGGCTTCTTCGCCTGTGATAACCCTGCCATCCTTCTCAAAGACTTCTCTCTTGTAATGTTCAATATAACAGACTTGCTCTGCCATTCGGACGCCAAGTTCGGTTCGGGTATCAATGAATTTCACGCCGACCTCAAAGTAGTTTTCCACGGCATTACACCAGGTTACGGCTCCTTTTACTTCAAACACAGGACGGTGAAGCGGGATTTGGATAAGAATTTCTGCACCAATTGGAATACTTCTTTTACTGGTGAAGCAGAGGCCGCCACTACTAATATTGCGAAGGTATTCTTGAAGGTGATTAGCCAAATCCACCAGTCGGTATTCGATCGGAACGTCGGTAGGATGTCGGATGAATTGACGCATAATGAACCCTCAATGGTTCAACCCTAGTGAAATCACGCCGTGTTGTCACGTACAAGAAGTATGGCGTGGCGACAAAGCAACTCGAAGGCATGCCGAAAACCTCCTCTGTCTACTCGACTTTCCTCAGACCTTTATGCTTTTCACCGACCAACAATATGACACCACCAACAAGTGCGACCACCCCGGCGACCAGGGGATTGAAAAGGCTGTGCACGGTTTCTACATGCACGGGGAAAATGACTACAGGGCTTTCTATGGCTCTAAAGGTGATACCTGAATAAGCGAGCAGCGCAATGCCCAAAGTAACCAATATCACTACAATGATTTTTGTCGAATTCATCTCAAACCTCCTTCTCTGCTTTATGATTCAACGATAATCTTATCAACCGGCCAAGTCTATGGGGTGTAACCCGATCAGAATTACTCAAGACCTGTGGACTGAAATGCCAGACAAAATCGGGATCTAAACAGGAAATTCGGTTCGAAAAAAAGAAGAGGGCGTGGCGGAATCCAAAATCATTTATGAACACCTATTTGTTGCTTTTCTCCAAAAGGGCGAGCGTCTCCTGAATGAGTGAAGCATGCACAACAACAGCAGCCGCGATCGGGTATTGTGATTGCCGATTCTCGTATAGCGATTGCACCTGTTCAGTTATGATTTTCTCTTGCGATACAAGCCCCATAATCCGGCAAATATTGATGGTTGGCAGTTTCGCCCCGACAAGTCGGTTCATCTGGTAGATAAAGACTGGACCGCCGCTGTTACCCCGATAAACCTGAAAATCGAAAAGGAAAGTTTTCACATCCGCCGTGGGTATTAACGGATAACTTGCAATCGCCCCGGAACGGAGGATGGGAAAGCCAGCCTCATTGGCTTCGGAACCAAGCGGAAACCCCAGAGCAAACAGTTCGTCGCCTGGATGTATCTCGGTGCTCTTAATGAAATCATCGTCGGCAAATATTCCCGAGGTTGAAATAATTTTAATATCGACTTCCGATGGGACACTAATACGAAGTGCTGCGACATCGGCACTGGGATGACGTATCCACAGATTAGTTCCATGATCACGGATTTTGATGATAAACGGGCGACGCACGAATTGGTCGCCATTTTTCACGCGAAGATGCAGCGTCGCTTCATCTCCATTGGCAGCTTCCAGCACATGTGCCGCAGTAATCAATGTGTAACGAAGTACACTTGGGTTGTCTTTAGACGGTGCTCCCATCACGAAAACGGTTCCGATCGAGTCCTTGCCATCAAACTTGAATGTTGACCTCATCAATGACTGATTGAGATCGGTAATACTTTGTCCCTCACAGTTTAACAGGAGTACGAAACAGAGCAGAGCAGCCACCATTATGAGTGTAGTTTTAAACATATTTCCTTTGCCCGTATTGTTGACCGTAATACCAATATCACTGGTGAAAAAGGGACGAACGGACTGAGTCTTCTATCCCCGTTGCACGAGTCAAATGGTAACATGTTGTCAAAAGGGGTAAAGATGTTTCACAAGGCTAAAGGCGACTGGCCATACCCTTGCCGAAGGCAGAGCCAACACCGGCACCAAAATGACGGGGCGAATGGTGCCCGGTGTTTAAGCGCATATTGACACATGCGGCTGCCATCTTTTTTGCGCCTTGCGAAATGATCAAAATCAAAGCAATATGACCGTCATGTCAAGTCTGGATACTATCCTTGCCATCGTGTCCACAAAACTCCCAGCAGCCGGGGTTGACTGCCTCCTGATTGGTGGGTTTGCGGTCAATTATTACGGCTATACAC
>JBAXDB010000142.1:0-5509 GCA_037141135.1 bacterium
GGCAGTGGGCAGTGGGCAGTGGGCAGTAGGCAGTGGGCAGTGGGCAGTGGGCAGTAATCAGAATAAACTGCATTACTGCCCACTGCTCACTGACTACTGGCTACTGGCTACAGCGTTGCCCCGAACGCCATCCCCGCACCAAGGTCTGCCGCCAGTGTCTTGACAAGCTCCTGGCTGGCAGGAGCATTTAGCCTGAAAATCGCCAGAGACTGGTCGGTCTGGACATGGTGGGAATGCCGCACGTCCTCAATATTCAGTCCAGCCTCGGCCAGGGCCGCCCCGATATGGCCGACCACACCCGGCCGATCCTTGTATTGGAAACAAACAACATGGCCCTTGGGCTCAAAGTACAGTTTATCGAACTGATTGATGCGGGATATCATCACGGTCCCTTCGGCAACTGTTCCGCGCACACTCACCTCACGCAAGATAGAGACATCCACTGAGCCAGTCAGGTCTACGGTGATGGAATTGGCAAAGCCATTGCGTTCATCCGTATCCCGGCACTTGTAATCCACCCCACGTCCATTCAGAAACTTCTCCGCGGCCTTGGGATCCATGGAGGAGTCCATTTCTTTCCAGAGCGCCGATACTACCGGGACGATGAGCCAGCCATTAAACTGCTTGAGGGCCCCATAACAACTGGTCTCAATTCGCTTGAGGTTTGTCTCCCGGCCGAGCACCAGTCCCGCAATCCGGCCAATGGTATTGGCAAGATCACAATACGCCTGGTCCAACCCCTCTGGAATGTCCCGGTTGACAATATAGGAAGTAATCCCCTTCTCATCCAGTTCGACCAGTTGTTCGGCCGCCCGTTTGGCAGCCATCAGGTTAGCCTCTTTGGTGCTGGCCCCCAGATGCGGAACCATGATATCGGCAATGTCCGCCACCGACTTCGGCCCCGCCTCATCCTTGGGATAGACATCGTTCAGGAAGCGCAGTCCCTTCTCGACCTTCACCTTGCGCAGGGCTTCCTCATCAATCACACCGGCCCGGGCGCAATTGATAATAGTCGCACCTTTCTTCATAAGCCCCAGAAGCTTGGTGCTGATCAGTTTCTTTGTTTCAGGTGTCTCGGGAATGTGGAGGGATACATAATCAGACTTGGAAAAAAGCGTCTCAAGATCCACCAATTCCACATCTATTTGAGCCGCACGTTCGGTCGAAATCAAGGGATCATAACCGATGAATTTGCAACCGAACCCCGACAGTCTCGTAACCACCAGGCGGCCGATGTTGCCCAAGCCGACAATGCCGATTGTTTTCCCGGCGATCTCACGACCCATAAAGGCCTTCTTCTCCCAATCCCCGGCACGGCAGGACGCGTCGGCCTTAATCAAATGGCGGGCATCCGCCAGCATGAGTGCGATGACCTCTTCGGCAACCCCATTCGAGTTGGCCCCAGGGGTATTCATCACATCCACGCCCTTCTTGCGGGCATGTTTGGTATCGATGGTATTGTAACCGGCCCCGGCGCGAATCACGACTTTGAGCTTAGGCAACGCATCAATCAGCTGGGCCGTCACGGCCTCGCTGCGGACAATCAGGGCATAGGCATCCGGGTGTTTTGCACACAAAGCCGCAATGTCGCCATTATCATCCTGAAACACCTCGTAGTGCCCGTTGGCCTTCAATAAATCCTGGGCAATTTTGTCAAGTTTGGTAGGAATCAATACTTTTTTCATCATTATTCTCCTGAATCAGATCTGCTCGATAGAAAACGCGCATTATACGGCTTCACGCCATCAAATCAAGAAGCAGCTTTATTTAAGAAAGCACAACTCCACAACATCCTTGAAGGTCGAAACAAAATGGGGCTTCAACCCCTTGCGGATATGCGCGGGGAGTTCCTCAAAATCTTTCTGGTTCTCTTTCGGGAAAATCAGGTCATTTACGCCTGCCCGCTTCGCGGCGATGGTCTTTTCTTTCAAGCCACCAATCGGCAGAACAAATCCAGTCAATGTCAGTTCGCCCGTCATGGCGTAATGGGCACGGATCGGCTTTTTGATGGCCAGTGAATACAACGCCGTAGCCATGGTGATCCCGGCCGAGGGGCCATCCTTAGGCGTCGCTCCCGCCGGCACATGCAGATGGATGAAATTCTTCTCGAAGAACTCCTTTGCCTTCATGTTCCCTGTAAGAAATGACCGGACATAGGTGTAGGCAAGCTCCGAGGATTCCACCATCACATTACCCAACTGCCCTGTCTGCTTGAAGCCCGGATTCTTGGCCTCCACCTGGGTCGCCTCAACGTACAAGGTGGACCCGCCCATTGAAGTCCAGGCCAGGCCCATCACCACGCCCACTCGCGGCTTCTTATAGGGATCTGTTTCGGAGAATATCCGCTTGCCCAAAAGTTTGGCCACTTCCTTGAGCGTCACATCCACCTGGGGCACCGTTTTCTCGACAATCTGCTTGGCGGCCTTGCGACAAAGCTTCTTGATATGATTTTCCAATCCCCGCACACCAGGCTCACGCGCATATCCGTCAATAATCTCCTTCAGTGCCGCGTCATTGATCACCAATTGCTTCGCCTGAAGCCCGTGGGCTTTCAGCTGCTTGGGAATCAGGAATTTACGGGCGATCTGAATTTTCTCCTCCAGGATATAGCCCGCCAGCTTGATAACTTCCATCCGGTCAAGCAACGGCGCGGGAATGGTGTCGAGCTGGTTCGCGGTACAAATAAATAACACGTTGGACAAATCAAACCGCACGTCCAGGTAATGGTCGAGGAAATCTTTATTCTGTTCCGGGTCCAGCACTTCCAATAAGGCCGAAGCCGGGTCCCCGTGGTAGCTGGCACCAATTTTATCAACCTCGTCGAGCATAATCACGGGATTCTGGGTTTTGCACACCTTGATTGCCTGCAGGAATTTCCCCGGCATGGCACCAATATAGGTGCGGCGGTGTCCCTTGATTTCGGCCTCATCCCGCATACCGCCTACCGAGAACCGGTAGAATTGACGTCCAATACTGCGGGCTATGGATTGTCCGATGGAGGTCTTGCCTACCCCGGGTGGGCCGACAAAGCAGATAATGGAACCTGATATATTGCCTTTGAGAATTCCAACCGACAGGAATTCAAGGATGCGATCCTTGACGTCCTCGAGCCCGTAATGATCGTTATTCAGAATAGAGCCCGCCTTTTTGATATCGAAACTGTCTTTGCTGAAAACGCCCCAGGGCAAGGACGTCAGCCAGTCCACATAGTTACGGCTGACCGTAAATTCCGGCGAGTGGGGCTCCATAATCCCGAGTTTGTTCATCTCCTCGTTGATGCGCTCTTGTGCCTCGTCCGTCAGGGTCAACTTGGCCAGACGTTCCTTGAATTCATCCAGTTCGGTCTCCTTGCCTTCCTTGACGAGGCCCAGTTCCTTTTTGATCGCCTTGAGCTGTTCCCGCAGGAAGAAATCGCGTTGCTGCTTGTTGACCTTTTCCTCGATCTGCTTATTGATTTTCACCTGCAGGCGGGAGATATCAATTTCCTTCTTGAGCAACAGCAGCGACTTCTCAATCCGGGCTCGAATCCCGAACGCCTCCAACACCTCCTGCAAATCTTTGCCATTCGCCGTCGTCATCGCAGCGGAAAAATCTGCCAATCGCCCGGGCTCCTTGATGTTGGAACGGTTCAGGAACAGGTTCAACTCCTCCTTGAAAAGCGGATTTAACTGCAGAAGTTCCTTGATCGCCGTGATTATGGAGAGCGAATAAACCCGGAGTTCATCATTGTCAGCCATTTCGGTCTCAATGACATAATCCGGTCTGACGACGATACAAGGGTCCTCTGAAATCACATCCTTGATCCTGAAACGATCCAGGACGCCAACCATCAATTGCAGAGGACCATCGGACGATGATTGATTGGTCTGCAGGATTTCAGCGATGACGCCAACCTCATAGAGTGCAGCCGCATGCCGGGGAATACGACGTTCTTCGACCTCCTCCGCATCCTTAGCCAACACCAGGCCGATGAATTTGGATGATGATTCAGCCGTTTTTGCCAGCATCTCCTTCAACGCGGCATCATCCACACTCAAGGGCACCATCATTTTAGGGAACAAGGGCCGATTCAATAAAGGCAGAATCGGCAGGGCAGCGGGAAAAACAAACCGTGTCGGCATAATCGTCTTGTTGTCCGACTTCTGCCCCATCACCTCAACCTCTGGATCTGATTTCGATTCAGGCATAACTCACCTCATTCATAACACATCCGTTTGACGTCATTATGACGCCAGTCACACCAGATGCAAGCGCAAGAATATTACGACACCACGGCATCGATGGCGGCGAGTTCTTCAGCCGTAAAGGTGCGCAGTTCGAGGGCAGCCACGTTCTCACGGACCTGTTCAGGGCGACTGGCGCCGATCAGCGCGGAGGTGATACGCGGATCGCGTAGCACCCAAGCCAGGGCCATCTGCGCGAGCGTCTGGCCGCGTGCCTGGGCGAACCGCTCAAGTTTTGCCGCCTTGGCCACCAACTCGGCTGAAACACGCTCCTTCGGCAAAAATGGGCTACCCCGTCCGGCGCGTGAGTCAGTGGGAATGCCCGAAGTATATTTACCGCTGAGCAAGCCCTGCGCCAGAGGTGAAAAGGGAATGACCCCAAACCCCTCTTCCGCCGCAACGGTCAATAATTCCTTTTCGATGCCGCGATCAAAAAGATTGTAGCGCGGCTGATGAATCAGACAGGGCGTACCAAGGGTGCGCAACATGCGGGCAGCCTTCCGCGCCTGGTCCGCGGGGTAATTAGAAATACCCACGTAAAGCGCCTTGCCTTGTTGAACCGCGGTATTCAACGCACCCATCGTTTCTTCCAATGGTGTCTCAGGATCAGGCCGATGGTGATAGAAAATATCCACATAATCCAAGCCCATCCGGCTGAGACTCTGATCCAGGCTGGCCAACAGATATTTGCGCGAACCCCATTCGCCATAAGGGCCGGGCCACATCCAGTAGCCGGCCTTGGTCGAAATAACCATCTCGTCACGCCAAGGCCGAAATTCCCGCGCCAGCACGGTACCGAACATTCGTTCCGCTGCGCCGGGCGGCGGCCCGTAATTGTTGGCCAGATCGAAATGGGTAATGCCAAGATCAAAGGCCGCGGCAATCATATCCCGCCCGTTTTGATAGGCCTGTCCTTCCCCAAAACATTGCCACAACCCCAACGAGATGGCGGGAAGTTTCAAACCACTCCGGCCACACCGGTTGTAAGTCATTTTGGCATAGCGTTCTTCAGCAGGGGTATAGCTCATTCTACTGTCTCCTTCACATCATTACTCATAGAGTAACTTCACGGTTTGCACAATATTTCGGAGAATAGAGCATGGCATTCCCAAGGTCAACTCGCCAGCCCCCTGCCCCATGGCAATTACAGGACACGTTCCAGCTGCAACTTGGGCTGCCACCGACCAGATACTCGGCGCACAGAGAAGTCCGGCCTAAAGATCGATCACAGCCACAAAGGGGTGCGGCCGGGGGTGCGGCTGTCGAGGGCGCCGGAGGCAATAAGA
>JBAXDB010000143.1:0-5476 GCA_037141135.1 bacterium
CCAGGGACATCTTCCTGTTCATAGTTGGCCCATGTTATTCTCACCCGGTTGACGGAAGGGGGTAACGACTTCAAGGTGGAGCGGGCTTTTTCAACCACGGCCGCACGATTGGTTTTCGCGCAGGCGGAGTGATCAAGGATCAGGTGCGCCACAACCTCGCGTTGGAACGAAGGGAGGTTTGAGGCGACAATGGCAGGTATCACCAATGCTGTGGCGCCATTTCCAAGAGGTGTGCTCACTGCCGTGGTGGACTGTGTTTGAACCTTGGCCGCCGAGGCCGACGGCCCTCCATTGCTAGGTGTAATCGTTCCCTCTGAATTCTGGAGGGCCAGCGGCCTCGCTGGCCGTCTTTGCGGGTCAAGGGACGTGCCAGAATCAGTCAAGATGATCGTAGTATCCCCGAACCGGATCAACGGTTGCAACCCAGCTGGGAATCGGAATCGCAGGCCGCACTTCCGCTTTTCCCCGGCGGCAAACGGATAAACCCGGAGGCGGAGATGCCGGTCATCGTCGTAAACCACCAGCCCGGGATCGCGGCGCGTCATATCACGAATCATCTCGTATACCCAGGTTGCCGCTTTGCGTTCACGGATTTGAGCAAGTTTGTTCGTTCCGTTGACATCAAGCCAGAAGCCGGTAACCAGCACACCTTCAGGGATTGTAATCCGTTCGGAGAACTCGCCATTGGCTCCGCCGCGATTCTCCAACACAAATCGGACTTCGGCTTCGCTCATGCCATTGGTTGTCTGGCATTGAGCTTCATGTGAAGCCACCGCAACTTCGCGTGTGACCCCGCTTCCCCTTGACTGGCGCTGATTCCGGTTGCGACCTCCCAGGAAGCCATCGCCCCAAAGACTGGAGCGCGGAGATTTGTCTTTTGCTTTTCCAAGCAGACTGTTCCGTATCAGATCGGCCTTTTCATCCGGCAGTACCATCCCGTGAAAGACCATGGCATCATAGACATCGGACACATAAGGCAGGTAGATGCCGTGCTTCATGTCATCCATGCGGTCAAGCGCCCTGCGGAGCGGGGCCGCCTTGATAGCAACCCGAGTGGAGGTGTAGTCCGGACTGAACACCGCGTCCACGGCCCGGGTCAATGTCCGGCGGTCGGTTTCATTGCGCAGCATCAATGCGGCCGGCAGGACCAGGATACAAGCGATAAAGGCGGCGGTGATGCGCGGGGCGCCATATTGCGTTGCCAGCACTCGGCCCTGATCCCAGAGACGGCGGGTATGGATGGTAAATAAGAAGAGGGGCGCAAGGATCAGGAATCCGGCCCCGGCCGCAATCATGGCCAGCAGGGAGAGCGGCAGGAAGGGAAGGAACACGAGAAAGAAATATACCGTGAACGGATAAAATACCGCGCGGGCGACCCAGCCGGGGAGCGCCCAGCGGGTTCCTGTCTGGAATGGAATGAGCAAGGCAACCGCATTAAGCACGGTCATAAGGTAAACCGACACATCTTGAAAGTCGTACGGGAAGGGAATGGTGGCATTCAGTGCCAATCCGGCCAGGGGTGCGGCTAGTCCTGCGGCGAGGGGGAGTGCCCATTCAGACCAACTCCGGCGCTGTATCAGATCATGCAAGCGCCGCATCAGGCGGAGAAAGGCCACTAGAATACAGGCGGTCCCTGCCACCATGGCTGCTATCAGGAGATATTCAAAGTTATCATGCCACGTGTAATTACGAGCGAAACGGGCCAACAGGGAGCCGAAGATGAAAGCTCCGGCAGGGATAATAACAATGGTGGCTAAAGAAATGCCCACATCCACACCAGTTGAGAGGCCCAATCTGGTGCGCGCCAGCCGCACGAGCATCAGGAAGATCACCGGCATCATGAGGGAGAATTGATAGAAAATCAGTTCCGTTTGCGGCAGCATCCAGAGCGAAACGGTTGTTGGTAATAAGCGGTCTATGCTTTGGAGGAACAGCCACAGATAGCCGGTGTGTGCCGCGATCGCGGCCAAAGCCAAACCCAAGCCAATCGGTTTCTTACGTGCTCGTTGGATTACCAGGGCGAGGCAGCCGGATGCCAGAAGTATCATTTCGAAGAGCCCGATATGAAGTGCCCGTGAAAGTTGGAACGGAGTCATGTCGCCCTGTACCAATTCCCAGGCATGCCAGTTAAGGCCGAGGAGAATCAGTTGAGGTAGAATCCAGGCCCAGCCCAGCCAGGCCGACTTCAACTCATCCGCTCGATCATCATGTTCTGTATTCATATGCGATGTCCTTTGTAAGTTTCAATGTCATCAACCAGAAAACGATGGTAAGCCCTGTTAGAAATGTCATCACGCCCACGACCATGTGAGCCGCCGGCCAGACGGATTTAGGGAGCAGGGCTTGAGCGAGACGGTCGGTTTGCCAGCAGGCGGTTAGACGTAAGGCGTTGATGAAAATGGTCAGAACCCAGGCAGCAGGCAGCACAAGCAATTGTGTGCGAATCGGGAGTCCACGCCACGTCACCAGCAGGCTCAGGAAGCCAGTCATGAGACAGAAATAGTCCGCCGCCGCACAGGTGGGGACCACCGTGAGATCAAGGTCAGACCCGAGCAGGCGGTAGTTCTCTCCATCCTTAACGCAGGGCGCTCCAGACATGAAGCCTGCCAGATACGCAGCCGGAGCGCACAAGGCCGTCCGTTTTAACGGCAGGGAAGAGGTGGCCGTGCCGGCGATGATGACCAGCGCCAGCCCAAGCAAGATGCCAGCGGTCAGGTTGCGTGTTAATTTAATGTGCAGGTTCATTTTTCTGTGGCAGTTGCGCACGCTTTCCGAGGCAAAAATTGGGAGCCCAGTATCATCAGAAGCCCGGCGGTGTGGAGGGGCGTGAATGTCAGGATGAGCCCTCCGAATAGCAGGACACCCCACAGGGCGAACTGCATGCTAAACCTTACAGGTATTGAAAGAATAGAGGCCTGACGCCAGGTGCGAAGGCCGGACAAGAGGACCGCTAGCCCGATCCCAAAATAGAAAACGAGGAACCCATAGACGAACGGAGGCATGGTGCCGCCGGTCCGGATAGGTGTCCCCGTGGTGGGCAGGGTGGTGAAAAGGAAGAGCAGGTTGGCTTCACCCAGATAGGGCGCGTGAGCGGCGTTAGAGAGCATGCGGGCACCAAACCATGTGCCATTGAGAAGAGGCCAGGAGGCGGCCAGGACCTGTGAGGAAAGCGTCCAGGCGTCATCAAACCGGCCGTTTGCCCTGGCAGCGGCCACGCCATAGGCGTTGGCTGCCGGTCCGAACCCGGCCATCACCGGCCCGGCGTCTATATCAAAAAACCAATCCTTGTTTGGGATATCCCGGGCATATTCCCGGAAGCCGGTGGCACCGAGCCGCTGTTGCCAGAAACCCTTCACATAACTGTCGTACCATTTGGACGCCCAGTCGGGATACAGTTCCGGGCAGTAGATTAAGACGTAGGAATTGCCGATCCCGCGGGAGGGATCACCCAGAAGACCGGTCTCGGGACTGGCGAAGTAGCCAGGGAGGCCGAACGCATCCGCCAGGGTTCCTTGAAAGGCGCGGCGTTCACGTTCGGCAAAGGCGCGGTGATCGGTTCCCAGCAGCGCGTCGGCCCGTCGGATCATGGCTACCGTCGCAAAAACATCGATGGGGTAACACTCCTCCGGATAGTCATTCAGGATCCCGTGGGGAGAGGCGTCGAGCGCGGCCGAAAGTGTCTCAACCTGATCCCGCAACAGGGCAAGATCCCGACCGTCGTGAATCAGGTTCTCGCGCGAGATCATGGTCTGGATCAGCATCGCCCGGAAGAAAACGTTCTCGCGATGCAGGTAGTTTGGACCCCAATGGGTCTTAACCCAGGTGTGGTGGGTTGGATCCAGCACCAGATCGGTGGCGGCTTCAATGGCGCCGCGGGCATAGACCGCTGGTGCGGTGTCGGCGGGGTGTCCGGGCTGTCTGGCCCATTCCTTCTGGAGATTCTCAGTGGCGGCAAGATAGAACACCGACCCGAACATGGCCCACTCTGTGGCGGCGACGTCGAAGGTGTTGACCCACATCGCCTCACCGGACGCGATCCGCTCACGCGCCCACTTTTCGTAACGTGGAGTAAGGTGCTTATGCACACGCCAGGCAGCGCGGGGAATGCCGGTAGGTTGCCGCAGTGCCGGATCGGTGAGATCCCAGGTCAGGATGGCGCCAGGCAGAATGAAGAACCATACCGCCGCCCCGATGATGATGACCGCATTGATACGCCGCATCAGAGTTGCTGGAGCTTTCATCACGAGTCCTCCTTCATTGTTTCCCATTCGTCAATCCGTTGCGAAACACACCAAACATTGGATTTTCTTGCTGTAAACTGCCCGCTGCCCACTGTCTTCTTCTGCCCACTGTCTTCTGCCCACTGCCCACTGTCTTCTGCCTACTGCCCACTGTCTTCTGCCTACTGTCTACTGTCTTCTGCCCTCTTCTTCCCTGATCCCCACCCATTCTGCTATCAAGGCGCATTCGATGCCGAAAGGCAGATAGCCGGCGTAACCGAGCAGAGGCATCTCGAAAAGGTGGAACCGGTCGACAAACGGTACGGTATAAATCCATTTCTCGAGGCTGAAGATATTCCACATCTCCCAGAAGAAGCCGCACATCAGGGCGGCGCTGGCCGCCAGGAAGAGCGGTTGCCAGTTGCCATGACCAGGTGCGTTGAGGAGGGTGGGTGTTCCGTTCAGTGCCCGGATGGATCCAATGACGATCAGGGGCGAGATCCAGAGCAGGGGAAATAGAAATTCAGGCCAGAGGCTGATGCCGGCCAAGCCCCCGGCGGCAAAGGTCAAGCCCAGCCAGGCGAGGCGGTGAGGATGCTGCACAACGCAAGGGCGCCAGGTGGATAGTCCGGCGGTCAGTCCGGGGAAACTTGCCAGCCAGGCGCGGGTGGCGACGAAGGCGGGCAACACGGTCGCGAAAGGTAGCATTGCGCGCAGCACATATTCTTCGGCAGTCAGGGTGCCGATGCCGATGTAATGCCAGTTCTGGACGAAGCGGTTCAGGTATTCGAAGAACCACCAGAAGCCGGCGCTAATGGGGAAAAGGGCGAGAAAGGCACCGGTATGATGGGTGAGAGGCGACCGGCCTGTGCGTCTGAAGGCCAGGGCATTCATGACAATGATATAGGCCAGCCATAGCGGAGTGAAGGTAAAAGGCTGGCAGCGGCTGAACCAGGGAAAGCGTGTCCAGGCGAGTGTCCAGGCTGCCGTGCCGAAAAGCAGGGCCAACCAGCCCCACCAGGGAAAGGCCGCCGAGGCCCTTCGACGTTGCTCAGGGCAGGCCGCCGACCGCTGGGTTGAAATAATCCGCCACCCAAATGGCCCCATGACCGCAATGATGAACGCTGCCAGACCCCAGAAAGCAGGCCATGAAAATGCAGAGTGATGGACAAAGTTAGTGCGGGGTGGCATTTCCAGATAGGGGGCCACGGAGCCGGCCGCGAGCCAGACTCCGAGAAGCGGCATCCCTAATAGCA
>JBAXDB010000144.1:0-5424 GCA_037141135.1 bacterium
TCCCTTCAGGGGAGAGGAAACAGACAAATAACCCCCTCTCCCTTCAGGGGAGAGGGTTGGGGTGAGGGTGATTATATTGGTGGATGTAGGAGGCATTATGAAAGTTCATTTTCAACGCGAGATTGATAAACTGAAACAACAGATACTTGGATTGAGCGCTGATGTCGAGAAATCGGTATCTGACGCTGTCCGGGCAGTGGAGACGCGGGATGCCACCCTGGCAGAGGCTGTTTTGGCGCATGAGAACCAGACCAACGCCCGTGAAGTGGACGTCGAGGAGGAATGCCTCAAGATTCTCGCCTTGCATCAACCTGTGGCGGCAGATCTCCGGTATCTGATTGCTGTTCTGAAAATCAACCAGGACCTTGAACGGATCGGCGACCTTGCCGCACACATTGCCCAGAGCGCAATACTCCTGTGCGATATGCCCCAAGTGGATATTCCATTACAACTGGGAGAGATGGCTGCCATGTCGCAGCAGATGCTGAAAAGGGTATTGGATGCCTTCGTTAACGTGGATATTGCGGCGGCACGCGAAATACGATTGGCCGATTCGGAGTTGGATGCCCTGAACCGGAGGATGGCCGACCGCCTCAAGGCTGTAATTTCTCGCAGACCCGAACTCTTGGAACCTTTGCTCAAACTCATGCATATCTCCCGCCACCTCGAGCGAATCGGTGATCATGCAACGAATATTGCTGAAGACTTGATCTACTTAATCGAGGGAAAAATTGTACGCCATACCATAGAAACGCAATCCTGATCATGGCTAAAAACAAACGAGCTCGTTGCATAGGAATTCTGACAGCCGGCGGGGATTGCCCGGCCTTGAACGCAGCCATCCGGGGGGTTGCCAAGGCCGCACTCCACCATGATATGAAAGTCATCGGGATTCTTGATGGATTCCGGGGGCTGGTTGAAAACCGCACCCTTCCGATTGAGGATTTGCAGGTAAGCGGAATCCTGACGCTCGGAGGGACCTTTCTGGGTTCCAGCCGAGATAAGCCGCACAAAATGCAAATGGGAAACAAGGTTATGGACATGACCGATGTCGCCATCGCCAATGCCCGCCGGTTACAATTGGATTGCCTCGTTTGCCTGGGCGGCGGGGGAACCCAGAAAAATGCCCTGCATCTCCACAAATCGGGAGGCATTAATGTGCTGACGCTTCCCAAGACCATTGACAACGATGTCGCTTTGACCGACATTTCATTCGGATATGACACCGCACTCGAGATTGCGACCGAAGCCATTGACCGGCTTCACACCACCGCCACCAGCCACCATCGCGTCATTGTCTGTGAGATCATGGGGCATGCAGCGGGATGGCTGGCCCTTGGAGCCGGAATTGCCGGCGGGGCGGATGTCATCATGATCCCGGAAATTCCTTATGACCTCAATGTTATCGCAGAACATCTCCGCAACCGCCGTCACCAAGGCAAACGGTTTTCAATTATTGCCATTGCCGAGGGGGCCATTTCGAAGGAGGAAGCCAATGCTTTGGCAAAAGGGCTGAAGTCAGGGAAAAAGAGACCTGACCCTTTCGCCCCAAGTATAGATACCAATGGCATCCACCTGGTTCAGGAGCCCATGTCGAGCCGGGTTGCGCGCCATATCCAGCAGTTAACCGGCCTTGAGGCGCGGGTTACCTCCCTGGGGCATGTCCAACGTGGAGGAACGCCTTCTGCAGCCGATCGACTCCTCTGCACAAGATTGGGCACCAAGGCGGGCGAGTTGATGCTGGCCGGAATATACAACGTTATGGTGGCCGTACGAGGTGAAGAGTGCGTTCCGGTTCCGTTGGAAAAAGTCGCAGGCATCGTCAATTATGTCCCGACTAATCACCCGTGGGTCAAGACAGCCCGGTTGGTTGGAACCTGTATGGGCGATGTGCCGGGAGTATGAGCGCACCAAAACCTAAACCCCGCAGAAGTCGCAACAAGCCCGCGCCCGGCTCGCGCTTTCTGGACCGCGATTTGAATTGGCTGGAGTTCAACCGGCGTGTACTGAATGAGGCGCTGGATGAGCGAACCCCGCTGCTAGAGCGAGTCAACTTCCTTGCCATCTTTACATCCAACCTGGATGAATTCGTGATGAAACGGGTCTACGGGTTGCGCGAACAAATCTGGACTGGCGCTAAAAATTTGGATTTGGCGGGCGAGCAGACTTCCGAGGGGCTCCTGCACGCCATCCATGCCACCATTCAGGAGATGTTGAACCAACAGGCGGAGGGGTATCACCGCATCATCAAGCCGGCTCTGGCGACTGAGGGGATTCACCTCCTTGGTTGGGATAAACTGACGGACGAGGAAAAGCGCATCGCCACTGTAATTTTCGATAAAACCGTGTTCTCCGTTCTGACCCCTCTCTCAGTGGATGTGGGGCATCCCTTTCCCTTCATTTCCAATCTTTCCCTTTCCCTCGCCATCACCTTGAATAACCCCTCTACCGGGGTGAGCTCTTTCGCCCGGGTGAAGATACCTGATACCCTGCCGCAATGGATTCGAATCGAGACCGCATTATTCAAGGGGGCGTGTCGGTTTGTATCCCTGGTGGATTTGATTGCCCATCATCTCGACCGCCTGTTTCCCGACATGAAGATCAGCGGCATCATGCCTTTCCGGGTCACCCGGAATGCTGAGGTGGATGCCGACCTCGACGATGTCGAGGATTTGCTTCAAGCAGTCGAGGAGCAAGTCCGCCAACGCCGCATGGAATGCGCCGTTCGGCTGGAATGTCCGCACGATGCCGACCCCATCAACAGATTAATCCTCATGGAAGCCCTTGAACTTGGAGAAGAGGACGTTTACGCGATGCCCGCCCTGGTGGAATACCGCAGTTTGCGGGACATTGCCGCACTGCCGCTCCCGGGTCTCCGCTTCAAGCCATGGACACCGCTGGTACCACGCCGTCTTCAGGGGGAGGATTCGAGGATCTTTGATGTCATTAGGGCGGGCGATCTCTTGGTGAATCATCCGTATGAATCTTTTGATGACACCGTGCTGCGCCTGATTAAAGAGGCCGTTGCAGATCAGGACGTCCTCGCGATAAAAATGACTTTATACCGAACCGGCAAGGACAGTCCCTTTGTCCCGTTGCTCATCCGGGCGGCGGAATCAGGCAAACAGGTGGCCTGCCTGGTTGAATTGAAAGCCCGCTTTGATGAACATGAGAACATTGTCCTCGCCCAGAAAATGGAGCGTGCCGGCGTCCATGTCGTTTACGGGGTTGAAGGCCTGAAGACCCACACCAAGACAACGCTGGTTGTCCGTCGCGAGAACGGAGAGTCGCGTTGCTATGCCCATATTGGAACGGGCAACTATCACCGGCAAACCGCACGCCTCTATGTGGACACCAGCCTCCTGACCTGCCGCGCGGATTTGACTGCCGACATTGCCGATCTTTTCAACTACTTGACCGGTCGGAATCGTAAAAGTGACTATCGAAAACTCCTGATTGCCCCAGCCAGTATGAAGCACCGTTTCCTATCGATGATTGAACGGGAGATCGAGCATCACCAAGCCGGACGCCCTGCTCATATCCTTGCCAAAATGAACCAGTTGGAGGATCGGGATATCTGTATTGCACTTTATGCGGCCAGCCAGGCCGGGGTCCCGATAGATCTGATTGTGCGGGGATTCTGCTCATTGAAGCCCGGGGTGCCTGGCCTGAGCGAAAACATCCGGGTAATTTCTGTCATCGGCCGGTTCCTTGAACACTCCAGAATTTTCCATTTCCGCAATGGAGGGGCGCAGGAGGTGGATGGCGAGTATTATATTGGCTCCGCCGACTGGATGCACCGTAACCTGGAAAGCCGGGTCGAGGCGATTACTCCAGTTGAGGACAGAAACCTAAAAACGGAACTTCAGTGGATCCTGCAGACACATCTATCCGATCAGCGTAGCGCTTGGGATATGAAACCTGATGGAACCTACGACCAGCGGAAGCCGGCGAGCATGGAAAGTCCGAGCTCCCATGAAACATTGATGCGTCATACTCTGCTGCAACAAGGCTGACCAGGTGTGGCCTGGAGATTTCTTATCCTTGCCTCTCTGACAGAGGAGTCCTATCATCGCGTGCAGAATAGGGTTTTATGTTTCCCGGAGGATTCCGCTATGAAGACATTTAAGCAACACTATTTGTTCAAAGCCTTACGATTCGTCGTGCCGGGGTTTTTCCTGGCAGGATCAGTACAGGCAGGGCAAAAGGAGACCAACACCATGAGCAGCGTCTATGAATTCAGCGTGAAGCGGATCGATGGAACAGCAACCTCCCTCTCAGATTACAAAGGCAAGGTTATGCTGATTGTCAACGTGGCCAGCCGGTGTGGCTTCACCGGGCAGTATGCCGGCTTGCAGAAACTCTACGATACCTACAAGGAACGCGGACTGGTCATACTGGGCTTTCCCGCCAATGACTTCCTCTTTCAGGAGCCGGGCAACAATAAGGAGATCGCGGAATTCTGCTCCCTGAAATACCACGTGACCTTTCCTATGTTTGAAAAAATTGTCGTCTCGGGCGGGGATATGCATCCGCTCTATAAATATCTGACCGACAAGACAACCAACCCGGAGTTCAGTGGCAGAATCTCGTGGAACTTTAACAAATTCATCATCGGCCGGGACGGCCATATCCTCAACAGGTTCGGCAGCAAGACGACCCCCGAGGATAAAGACCTTATCGCCACTATCGAGAAGGCGCTTGAAGCGCCGAAGTAAGGGTCCTTATGGCAGAGCGGGAAAAGATCCGGATTGGCGTCAGCGCCTGTCTTCTCGGCGAACCTGTCCGGTATGATGGCCAGCACAAGCATGACCATTATATCACCGATACGCTCGGCCAATATTTTGAGTTTGTCGGCGTCTGCCCGGAAGTGGAGTGCGGCCTGACCGTGCCGCGTGAATCAATGCGACTGGTCGGCGACCCGGCCAATCCCCGGCTCATAACCACCCGGACCGAAATCGACCACACCGAACGCATGCTGAAGTGGGCCGCTCGCCGTGTCACGGAACTCGAGAAAGAAAGCCTCTACGGTTTCATTTTCAAGTCCCGCTCGCCCAGCAGCGGTATGGAGAACGTCAAGGTCTATAACAGTAAAGGGATGGTGGGCGGCAAGTCACCCGGGCTGTTTGGCAAAACTTTCATGGCACATTTTCCAACGTTGCCCTGTGAGGACGAAGGTCGGCTGAACGATCCTGATTTGCGCGAGAACTTCATTGAACGTGTTTTTACACTCTGGCGTTTCAGAAAGGCCGTCAGTACCACCCCCACCCTGGCGGCACTCATGACGTTCCACGCCCGGAACAAACTGCTCATTCAAGCTCATCACGAAACCCTCATGCGTGAAATGGGGCGGGAGTTAGCAGCGCTAAAATCAGCGCAGGCGAGTGCTCACACTCCCATCTATGAAGCCAAACTGATGCGAGC
>JBAXDB010000145.1:0-5410 GCA_037141135.1 bacterium
AACGTACTTGGGACGTTTGTTGCTCAAAAAATGACTTGGAAGTCCATAACCGAGGTGAGTAAGGGATTGAGCCATGCGGAGATAGACCAGGCATGCCGTGACGCCATTAAACAGGCGATCCTCACGGATCGGGAGGCGGTGGATACCCCGCTTTTGAGTTCCATGCTCCGGGAACGACAAGATTCGCATGGAAAGCAGCGGGGGTAGCCATACAAGTAGGTATTGCTGTGCCGGTGGCGATACCAATTTCATGAGATGAGTTATGGAATTTATGAAAAAGTTATGATCAAAAATCCGCCATATCCCTGAATTTTGATCATAAGTTTTGATCATAAGTGATTGTGTGTTTTTGCAACTCGTTTATTGTGAATAAGTTATATTATTGATCACATATGTACGCATGTGCATGAAATGAGCAATATCTGAGCAATAACTGTAAAACATAAAAAGGAGAGATAGGTAAGGGTGGCTAAAAATGCGAAGGGCCTCCGGATGTTTCCAGAAGCCCAGCGCCGACCGGATATTTCCAGTCCAACTTGAGGCAAATTTAAAAGTATTTATGATCTGAGGTCAATCGCGATATATGCCATTTGGATCCACTAGGGAAATCGCTCTAATTGATCCATATGTCGCTCCAAATATACTGGGGCCATATTTCTTAATGCGTTGATTTATAAGCGCTTATGTTAATGGCTGTTTTGGCGAATAATCCAAATATGATCCAAAGCGATCCAAATGACTGAGCTAAACTGATTATGGCCATAACTGACATCAATAGTGAAGATCGGCTGGTTCAAAAGACTTTTGCTGACCATCTTGAGGCGGGGCTCAAGTGGGAAAGTGTCTATGCCTATAACACGGAGACCTTTGGGCCAAACGGGATGCTGGGGCGCGAATCTGAGAGGGATGTTGTTTTGGTTCGTGATTTACGAGCGGCGCTTGCTCGTCTCAATGGGGATTTGCCCGAATCGGCCCGGGAACAAGCCATCGAGAAACTGACGCATTCCGACTTTTCCCGTTCCCTGATCCAGCATAACCGCGAATTCTATGGTTTTATCCTCAATGGCGTACCTGTCGAATGGCGTGATGACGCCGGCGAGACACACCGTGCGAGGGCGAAGGTGATCGATTTCCGTAGCACGGACAACAACCGCTTTCTGGCCGTTCGTGAATTGAAAATCCAGGGTGTGCGTGTCCCTCATTACAATCGGCGGGCGGATCTTGTCTGCTTTGTGAATGGCCTTCCTCTCGTTTTCGTCGAACTCAAGGCCGTGTACCGGAATATCCGCGCAGGGTTTGATGATAATCTGACCGATTACCTGAGCGAGCATAGTATCGCCCATGCCTTTCACCATAACGCCTTCCTGGTGGTGAGCAACGGTGATGCCGCTCGCTATGGCTCCATTACCAGCAAGTGGGAACATTTCGCCGAATGGAAACGGAACGCGGAGACGGACAAAGGCCGTGTAGATGCCGAGGCGCTTCTCGACGGCATGCTTGCTAAAGAGCGATTACTCGACCTTGTGGAAAACTTTATCCTGTTCGATGACAGCCGTGCGGGCGGAACCCGCAAAATCGTGGCACGTAATCACCAGGTCCTCGGCGTCAACAATGCCGTCGAATCGGTTCTGTTTCAGGAGAGACTCAAGAAGGCCTATCCAGAGCGTGTTATCCGTCGGAATGCATATCGGACCAAAGCCGCATCGACCATTACCCCGTTAGTTGAGGAACCCGATGTGGAATTGGCGATTGCTGCCGAACCCAGGAAGCGAACCCCGGCGTTTACCGGCACTACCGATCTTATCCTGCCCTTAGTAGAGCGCGCCCATCCCAGTCTCGGTCAACTTGGAGTTTTCTGGCACACGCAGGGCAGTGGGAAATCCTATTCGATGGCCTTTTTCTCCGAAAAGGTGCGCCGGGTGGTGCCCGGAAATTTTACCTTTGTGGTGATGACCGACCGTGACGATCTTGACGACCAGATCTTCCGCACGTTTGTAGGCTGTGGCATCGCCGACGAGAAGACCCCTCGCGCGGAAACCGGCACCGTCTTAAAAGAACTCCTGAGGGAGAACCATCGTTTCATTTTCAGCCTGATTCACAAGTTCAATAAGGATGTGAGGCCGGATCAACCTTATACGCGGCGCGATGACATTATTGTGATTTCCGATGAAGCGCACCGGACCCAGTCCGGGAAGTTCGCCCGCAACATGCGCCTTGCGCTGCCCAATGCTTCGTTTATTGGCTTTACGGGCACGCCACTTTTCAAGAACGACGAACTGACCCGCCGCATCTTTGGCGACTACATCTCGCGTTACGATTTCAAGCGCTCGGAAGAAGACCAGTCCACCGTCAAACTGGTTTACGAAAACCGGGGGGAGAAACTGGGGCTCGCCCGGCTTGACTTGAATGCCCGGATTGCCGATGCTGTCGACAAAGCCGATCTTGACCCGGACCAAGTTGCGTTGCTGCAGAAACTGCTCGGTAAGGACTATGAGATCATAACGGCCGACGACCGTCTGGATAAACTTGCTGCAGACTTTGTCGAGCACTGTTCAACGCGCTGGCAGACCGGGAAGTCCATGTTTGTCTGCATCGATAAGATCACTTGTGCCCGAATGTTCCAACGCATCGAACCGATTTGGAAAAGCAAAATCGCCCAGATCAGGGGAGTCATACTCGGCAAGGAGAGGGATTTTGCGGCCACCACCGACCCGGATCTCCGGGAGCTGCTCGAAAACCAAATCTCGGCCCTGCGCGGGCAATTGGCATGGATGGAAAGCACCATCATTGAAATTGTCATCAGCGAAGCGCAGAACGAGGTTCGTGATTTCAAGAAGTGGGATTTCGATATCATCCCGCACCGGCTGGTGATGAAGAATGGTTTTCAGACGCCCGATGGCAAAAGGATGACCGTCGAGGACGCCTTTAAGGATCCGCAGCATCCCTTCCGCATTGCAATCGTCTGTGCGATGTGGCTGACCGGATTTGATGTGGAGTGTCTGGCGACGCTCTATATCGACAAACCTATGAAGGCCCATACGCTGATGCAGGCCATTGCCAGGGCGAATCGCATTTATCCTGGCAAAGACTGCGGTGTCATCGTGGATTACAATGGAATGCTCAAGAGCCTGCGTGAGGCGCTCGCCCAATATGCCATGGGGGATGACGGTGAAAAAAAGGATGGGGGTGGGGTTGTTGCTCCGATTGAAGAGTTGGTAGCATCTCTGCGCCAAGCCATTGAGGAGGCAGAGAAGCATCTATTGAAGCTGGGATTTGACGCTTGTCGGTTGAATGGGGCCACCGGGTTCGATCGCATTCAGGCCCTTCGTGACGCCGTGGATGCGCTTTACACCTCGGACGAGGACAAGCGCCGGTATGAGATCATGGCGCGGCAGGTATTTATCCGGTTTAAAGCACTCCTGATGGAGCCAAGCGCCATGGACTATGCGGGGCGGCATGACAACATCGAGGCCATTTACAAGAAACTGCAGGATAGACGTGATACCGCCGACGTGACTGACTTACTCAAGGCGTTACACCGTATTGTCAATGAGGCTATTCGTGCGGCCGAACCAGGCGAGGACCATGCGGAAGGGCTCAAGGTGGATTTGAGCCGGATTGATTTCGCAAAACTGCGTGATGAATTCGTTCGCAAGGTCCGTCGCAAGCACGCGGCCATCCACGATATCCGGGCGATTGTCGAAAAGAAACTGGCCGAGATGCTGGCCCGTAACCCGATGCGAATGGATTACTACAAGAGATACCAGATGATCCTGGCGGACTATAATCGTGAAAAAGATCGGGCAACGGTCGAAGCGACCTTTGCGGACCTAATGGATCTTGCCGCATCCCTGGACGCTGAGCAACGTCGTGCGGCTGAGGAAGGACTCAGCGATGATGAGCTGGCGTTATTCGACCTGCTATTCAAGGAAAGCATCAGCAAAGCGGAACGGGAGCGGTTGAAGCAGGCGAGCAGAGGGATGTTGGCATCATTGCAAGAATTGCTGCGGCCGATGCCCGAATGGACAAAGACCGAAACGACTCAGGCCGAAGTGCAGGTATTCATTCTCGACACTCTCTACAGATCGCTTCCCCGTCCTCCTTTTACCGAGACGGAGACCGAAGAGATCTCCGCGCGGGTTTACAGTTACGTCTGGCAACGCAGCGCAAGTGGTCGCGACCATCAGGCGGCGTAAGGAAACCGCATCTAGGATTATAGTGAATATGAGGAGGATGAAAAATGATTATGAATATTAATGATGCCGGGAAACCTATTTCTAATGTGGCTGTGCCACTTGATGTGTGGCAACGTTTGTATACTACGGCTGCCAAGGTCCGGGAAATGGAGCCCTGGTTGTGGGTGGAAGAAACTGACATTTTCGGGGTCAAGGACCCGGAAAGCGATACGGTCGTTTTTGTCAGCGTCATGGGCTTGCTGGGAGAGTACCTTGCGGTGGCTCTATACCCCGGGGCGAAGGCGCTGGCCCATTTCTGGCAAATGCATGCGCAGGCGGGCTTGAAAGATGTCGCCATGATGGTGTTGGAAATCCACCAGATTCATGCCGCATTCGGTAAGAAAAGCGAGTTGGATACGCGCGAGAAGAAGGTCGTCAAGGAGTTGGGCTTAAACTTCAAAGGGGCAAATGCCTGGCCCTATTTCCGCAGTTTTCAACCGGGGTATTTTCCGTGGGTGATTGACCCCGAAGAGGCGCGTTTACTTACCCTTGCCCTTGAACAACTTCTCGTGGTTGCACCGCGCGTGAAGGAGGATCGGCGGCTGGTCGCCCGAAAGCCCGGTACATTCACTTATCTTGTTAGGGTGCCCCATCAGAAAGAGGGAACGATCGAATGGCGGGACGAGCATCATGACTATCCGCCACCTGCCACGACTTTCCGGATTACGATTCCAAATCATCTGGTGGATGCAGTACGGGCCATGACCCCGGTCAACCTGACGGTTGAGATGGACGTGGCGCCATCACCCTTCCCAGTAGGGAAAAAAGGGGAACGCCTGCAAATTCCCTCCATGATGCTGGCGGTAGATTCTGCATCCCTCTTCGTTTTGGGAGTGGAGTTGCTGACCGTAAAGGAGAATCTTGAAGACATGTGGATGCAGGTGCCCGCCAAGTTCCTGCAGATGCTTGTAAACCACGGGATTCGTCCCAAGTGTCTCGCCCTCCGCACGCCCTGGGTGGAGATGGTGATGCAGGGTATCTGCAAAGATCTTGGGATCGAAATCAAGCGTGATTCGAAACTACGGGCCGTGTCGCAAGCTCGCCGGAGTTTGGAGAAGTTCAGGTTTTGATCACCACTGGTGTTCGGCGCGGAATATGGTGATGCATGTTGGCGGGAGACTCTTGAGAATTTCGGAAACCTGACGGGGTTCACCCGGCAGTTTGAGAAAAGGCCG
>JBAXDB010000146.1:0-5320 GCA_037141135.1 bacterium
GTCCCGCCAGATAGCGGGCGGCATCCTTGTCCAGCCAGCGCTTGTCAATCTAAAGGTTGACCGCTTATGACAACGACCAAATTTGGATAATATCATCAGCCACCTTGACTGAGGCAGGCACACTTTTCCGCTCAACAGCCACCGCTTTCGCGGGCTGGTTCTTCCTGTAGACCGACCAAAGGAAACCTATCTCATCAAGTCTGCGGACCCGATCTGCCGACAACGAACCCATCTTCTTACGATGCCGCTGATTGGCTATCCAGTTTGCGAGGTCCGGATCTTAAGGAAAAGCCGACGGGATGTTGCAGTCCCCATGCTTGGCCTTGAATTTCATCTATCTCTGAAACATCTCGCATCCAGACCCGGTCCGCAGGCGCCCACACAAACCCAATCTGATTCAGCCGGTCAACATGGTGTTTCGGGACTTCGCCGATCTTATGTCCTATACCAGAATGAAAGAAAAGATGCCATGCGTGACAAAAACACACATTAGTGGTAGTTATTGACCATGAAGACGGTTTACATAGAAACTTCGGTAATCAGCTATTTGACCGCTCGCCCCTCTGCGGGTTTGGTAACGGCAGCACACCAGCAGATCACACGTGAATGGTGGGATAATTGCCGCACGCGGTTTGAGTCGTTCATCTCGCCCCTCGTGCTCGATGAAGCTTCACGGGGAGATCCGGCTGCGGCAGCGATTCGACTGGCTGCGGTGAAAGAACTAGCCATCCTTGAGGTAACGGAATCGGCTCTAATCTTGGTTGATGCGCTCGTGAATGAAGGCGCACTGCCCGCAAAAGCCATGGACGATGCTGCCCATGTTGCCATCGCCGCTGTACACAATGTGGACTATTTGGTTACCTGGAATTGTCGCCATATTGATAATGCTGAAACCAAGCCTCTGATTCGCTCGGTCTGCGCGATACATGGATATACCTGCCCGGAAATATGTACACCCGAAGAACTGATGGGAGACTCACTATGAAAGATGAAATCCTTACTGAACTTTGGTCGATAAAGGACCAAATCGCCGCTGAGACAAAAGGAAATACACGGGCACTCTTTGAACGCTTGAAAGTGATCCAAAATAAATCAGGTCGTCCCATTATTAATCGCACCCAAAAGCGTAAAATGCAGGCCACATAACAAAAAATTTAAAGAGATGGTAATAACTATAAGAATAACGGTGTTTGCGACATATTTCATGCGGTTTGTTTTGCCGAAATAATGGCGCAAACTGACGCAAACACATTAAATAATCACATCAAAATTAAAGCATAAGTCATTGATAGTAAATAGTTTGGGCGAGTGGTGAAATTGGCAGACACGCAAGACTTAGGATCTTGTGCCGCAAGGCTTGGGGGTTCAAGTCCCCCCCCGCCCATTTATAAAATAGAGAAGCTATGAGCAAAAAAAACCATCACGAACATGAAACTCATCCGCCAGTAGCGGAAGAGCCTACCCCTGTGTTAACGCCTGTGGTTGAGCCACCCGCTGAGCAACCTGCCACGGATCCAAAGGATGATGAAATTGCCACATTGAAGGATCGTCTCCTGCGTCTGCAAGCTGATTTTGATAATTTCCGCAAGCGCACTATCCGGGATCGGGAAGACATGTCGCGCCGGGCGGCGGAACGCCTCCTGCTGGACATGCTACCCATTGTAGATCATTTCGAACTGGGCCTTGAAGCGGCCCGTCAGCATCACATCAAGCATAGCGTCATTGATGGCTTTGCCGGGATTCTCAAACAATTCCAAACGAATCTTGAGAAGGCGGGAGTGACTCCCATTGAGACCAAAGGTCAGCCCTTTGATCCCAACTTCCATGAGTGTGTCGCCCAGATCGCTTCTGAAGAACACCCCGAAAGCATCATCATCGAGGAGACCCGCAAGGGCTATAAACTCGGCACCTACCTGCTCCGGGCCTCCCAAGTGATCGTCTCCACCGGACCGGCAAAAGACAGTGGGCAGCAGGCAGTGGACAGTGGGCAGCCTTCAGAATCCTGAATCCTGTCTTCTTTATAACCGGGTGAGATCCTCATGTTCTTCTGCATGGGGATTGATGTGAATCATCACGTCCCCGATATTCGGAAACTTTGAGAATAGCTGACGTTTAACCTGGTCGGCAATAGTATGCGACTCCTTGACGGTCATCTGGGCATCCATCTCAAGCTTCAAATCCACAATTACATATTGTCCGGAACGGCGCCCCCGAATCTCGTGGACTCCTGCCACCCCTTCAACGTCGGCGGCGATTCCGCTTATTTCCGTCAACAACGCCGGCGGCAAGGCGGCATCCATTAAATCGCCAACGGCAGGATGAAGCGTCTGCCAGCCGATCCGGATGATAATCACCGCTGAAATGGCAGCCGCAATGGGATCCATGATTTTACAACCCAGGTAGGCGCCCGTCACACCCACAAGCGTGGCAATCGAGGTGATCGCATCCTTGCGATGATCCTTCGCAACGGCCGCGACCGAAGGACTCCCCAGGTTTCCGGCAACGCGCAACGTATAACGACAGAGCCCTTCTTTGACGATAATGGTGACCGCAGCGGCCATCACCGCCATGAAGGCGGGTGTTTCAAGTCTATGAAATAATACCGCATCGGCCGCTTTCCAAACGATGCCAATACCGGTCAAAAGAATTAAAACCCCCACCAGGATGGCCGAAAAACTCTCCGCCTTGCCATGTCCGTAGGGATGCTCCTGATCAAAGCGCTTCCGCCCCATCCGCAATGCCACCATGGCCGAGGTGATCGCAAAAAAATCACACATGCTTTCCAGACCATCCGCAAACACCGCCTCAGACTTGCCAAACCACCCGGCCGCAAGCTTCATCACCATCAGAAAGGCATTGACCCAGAATCCGACCCAGATCACAAGCTCTGCCCGGTCAAATCGATCGTTCCGTTCTGTTTTTTCATCTCGATACATGCATCACTCCAAACTTACTATGCCGGGGATCATATCAGGCATCCAGCTGCCGGTAAAGAGGGGCAAATCTTCCCCTCAGCGTAACGATTTCAGCCATTGTTGTTCCAGGATTTCCACGGAGGGAATGTCGGCTGCATAGACTATAGCAAGGGCGGCGTCCACCGTCTTCCCGTCCCGCAAGGCTTTGCAGAAGGCGCCAAAAGCAGCCCCGCCATAGGCGGTGATCATAAACCCCACCACACTGGCCGATTGCGCATAGAACACAGCCACGCGCTGGTGATCTGAATCCTGGCGAATATCCGCGACCATCAGGTCTTTCAGCCGGAACCCTTGCCCCGGCGTGAAGCCGCCCGATTTGCGCCCCTCCTGCTCCCATTGCGCGAACCCTTCTGTCAGCCACAAAGGGACACGGACCTGTCCAATATAATCCGCGAGAATCAGGTGCGACATTTCATGCGGCAATAGTGAAGACAGGAACCCCGGCCCGCTTTGCTGGTAGCTGGCAATCTCGTGCCGGGAACTGCTGGCCCGGCCATTAGCCCATTCAGGCGCCTGACAGGCTGCGGCGAAAATCCCGGCTGTGGGGTAAATCAGGATCTTCACCCGATTATCCCACACCCAGAAATTCTGGTAGCGCGTAAATCCCAGATCAGCAGATATGGCGGAGTAATAGGCCTCCGCTTTATCAGAAACACTTTTGGCAAAAACCTCATCCCCACGGTGCATGACAAGGAAATGAGAGGATTTCACAACCTGCCAATCCTGCGTGGAGGCCGCGGGAGCAATCAAGGGCAACAGCAGCAACACTGCCAAAAGCAAAAAAGCATATCGCGACAACAATTTGTTCACAGGTTGAGTTCATACCCTATCGCCCCCTGTTTTTAAATCCCAATCGTACACCTGATCGAGTGCAGGACCAGGACGGCCAGCGAGGCCGCTGGCCCTCCATGAAGAGAAAACCAGGTGTTATCCACTTGGAGCCATGATAACAAATAGGCATTTTGGGGGATCACTCGTGAATTCTCGACTTTTTCCGCAACCCGGACTATACATGCAGGACCATGACTAATAAACAACTCAAAATCATGTCAATTGTGGGGGCACGGCCGAATTTTATGAAGATCGCGCCGTTTGTCCGGGAGCTCGCTTCTTTCCCCGATCATTTTCAGCACACCCTTATACATACGGGCCAGCATTATGACCCCACAATGTCGGAGGCATTCTTTCAGGAATTGAACATTCCTAAGCCTGACGTGGATCTTGGAATCGGATCCGGCTCCCACGCCGAACAAGTTGGCAAAACCATGATCGCCTTCGAGAAGGTCGTGAAGGAGCGCAAACCGGACTGGATCATCGTGGTGGGCGACGTGAACGCCACCTGCGCTTGCTCAATCACCGCCAAGAAGGAACACGTTAAACTTGCCCACATCGAGTCAGGTCTCCGCTCCTTCGACCTGGATATGCCCGAGGAAATCAACCGGATGGTCACCGACCGCCTGTCTGACATCCTCTTCACCACCGATGAACTCGCCGACGCCAACCTCCTGAATGAAGGGGTTTCACCGGACCGGATCAAGCGGGTGGGCAATATCATGATTGATTCCCTGGAGCAGCAGCGCCTCGTGGCCGCCACCCTCAACCCTGATACCCTGTGCGCCATCTACGCCCTGCCAGACGCGCTCCATCCGCGCCCCCCCATCAAGGACAACCGGTTTTCAACCATCACCCTGCATCGTCCTTCAAATGTCGACAACAAAGACATCCTCGGGGAGCTGGTCGCCTTCCTGACCACCGATGTCGCCCCTGTGCTTCCCTTGATCTGGCCCGTCCACCCCCGGACGCGCAAGCAACTGGAACTGTTTGGGTTCTGGGACACGCTCAGAAAATGTCCCGGCGTCATTCTCACCCAGCCACTCGGCTACCACGCGATGCTCAGGTTGACCATGGGTTCGAAGATTATGCTGACCGATAGTGGTGGTCTGCAGGAAGAATGCTGCGTGCTGGGCACCCCGTGCCTGACGCTCCGCAGTAATACCGAGCGCCCGGTCACCCTGCGCGAGCATGGCGGCGCCAGCATTCTTGTCGGGAACGACATCCAGAAAATCCGGGCTGAATTCCGGACCACCGCAACCCTGCCGCGCACGGAGCACCGGCCGCCCCTGTGGGATGGCCATACCGCCAAGCGGATAGTTGCCTGCCTGAAAGATCAAGCTTGACGCCACCTTGGGGGTTTTAGCATCCTTACTCACTCAAATGGCCCTTGAGCCATTTCATTTCTCCTGCCGGATTGTGTAATGGTAGCACAGCAGACTCTGACTCTGCTTGTCTAGGTTCGAATCCTAGTCCGGCAACCACCTTATCAGTTTCAACCATACCCTTTAGTT
>JBAXDB010000147.1:0-5213 GCA_037141135.1 bacterium
TGGGACCGGCCGGGCATGCACAACCCCCTGCTGATCGTGCGCATCCTGGCCGAATCGGTGCGGAAGGTGCCTTTGGGACGGCTTTGTGTCGGCCAGATGGCGGGCGGGTACGATCCCGAGCCGGGCTGGCAGGAACCGGAGCCCGACACGGTGTTCGACCAGGTCATCGAGGCCGCCCAGGAGCTGGATCTGGACGGCATGGTGGAGACCCGGGTGACGCTCAGGAGGGTGGCATGAAACCAAAACGCTGGCGGGTCATTCCTGATGAACAGGTACGCCACCGCTGGGACCGGGACTGCCCGTGCGTGGGTGTCGAGGACTCCGTTTATGTGGAGCCCGACAGCTACCAGAACGGCATCCCGATCTGTGAGGAATGTGGAACCGACAGGAAGTATGTGAAAACCCAAATCAAAGGACGACGATGAAAACAAAGATTACGAATTATGTGAGAGCCGGTTACCCAGGTCTATATCTGGTCAGCCATGAGGAATCCCGTGTTGAAGCTGAGCTGAAAGTGATCGCGGAAGCGTTGAAATACCGGCTCCACGCCTGGTCCACAACAGAGGGGTTAACCAATACCGCTGATGGCAACGTACGCCCCGCACAGGACCCGCTGGAGGCCCTGCAGGCCATCCAGGAGTTGCCCGATAATACCCTGGTGCTGATGCGGGATCTCCACCTGTTCCTTCAGGATAATAACCCGGTACTCATTAGGGCGATTAAGGACGCGCTCACAGCGGGTAAAACGAAAGGCAAGGTACTGGTTATTCTGGGGTGCCGCTCGTTATTGCCGCCGGAGCTAGAACGGGAATTCGTGCTTCTGGACTTCCGTTTGCCCGATAAGACCGCATTGGGGATCGTATTGGACGGTATCTGCAGCTCAGCCAAGCTGAAACCAGTCAAAGGCGATGAACGTGACCAGATCCTGGATGCCGCGAGTGGACTCACCACCGTGGAGGCCGAAAATGCCTTTGCGCTGTCAGTAGTGAGGGCCAAAACGGTGGAGGCGGGACTGGTAGCCACTGAGAAGGCCCAGACGGTGAAACGGAATGGACTGCTGGAGCTGGTAGAAGTCCGGGAGGGGCTCCAGGATATCGGCGGGCTCGATGTGTTGAAAGACTGGCTGGTCAGGCGCCGGGATGCGTTCTCAGCGAAAGCGGTGGCGTACGGGCTCCCCTCCCCCAAGGGTTTGCTAATTGTGGGGATCCCCGGCACCGGTAAATCGCTGACCGCTAAAGCCACCGCCAGCGTATTCGGCAGGCCTCTGCTGAAGCTGGATGCCGGAAAACTGTACGGAAGCCTGGTGGGCCAATCTGAGTCCAATCTGCGCTCAGTCATCCAAACCGCCGAAGCCATCGCACCCTGTGTTCTATGGGTAGATGAGATCGAGAAGGGTCTGGCGGGCAGTAAAAGCTCGGGCAGCACAGATGGAGGCACCAGTGCACGTGTACTGGGAAGCCTGCTGAGTTGGCTTCAGGAAAAGCGTACGCCGGTGTTCGTCGTGGCAACGGCGAATGACGTTACCCAGTTGCCTCCCGAACTACTGAGGAAGGGACGGCTCGATGAAATGTTCTTCGTCGACCTGCCCAACCAGCAGGAGCGTGAAACCATCTGGGGGATCCAGATCAAGAAGCACGGGAGGAAGCCGGAGAAGTTCGATATCGGAGCACTCGCCATGGGTTCGGAGGGATTCACGGGTGCTGAGATCGAGCAATCGGTGATAGACAGCCTCTATGGTGCGTTCACCGAAGGGCGGGAACCCGGAATGCTGGATCTGAGCCGTGCGCTGAGCGAGACGGTACCGCTGAGCCGGCTGATGAGCGAACAGATCACTGGGCTGCGGAAATGGGCCCAGGGGCGGTGCCGCATGGCTACGTCACCAATAAAAGAAACCAGGGGGCGAAAGATCGCCGCATAAGCGCCCCACCCTGCTAAACCATTAATGCCCCTGACCGGAACGCCGGCAGGGGTTTTTCATTTCAAAGGAGGAGCATGAACATCATCTATGCTGAGAAGTATGTGAGCCCCCGGGAACGGCCACTCACCCCGGAGGAGAAAGAGGTCAGGCGCATCAGCTATGCGCTGAAACTGCCAACCCGCGAATCAATCATACTCGCCTGCCGAGCCCTGGCACCGCTGGTTGATTCGGCAACCTACCTGGGGGCCGCCATCGTGTTGATGCCAGTGCCGTCGAGCACCAACACGACACAGGTAAACCGGATACTGGCGTGTGAGTTGGCCGAACAGATCCAATCCATATCGAGCCGCCAGGTATTCGTCAGGGAAACAGTGATCCGCAGCCACCCTGTGGAGAGTTCGTGCGCCAGACGTCGCAAGGGACTGCTGGGCCTGACCGTGGAGGAACACGCAATGGTACGGGTGGCCAGGCCATTACGCATAACCAACACCGTCTATTACTTCGTCGACAACGTCACCACCACAGGGACCACCCTCGAAGCCTGCTATCAGGCACTGGGGTTCGGGGACGGCATCGTGTACGCCAATGCGGGAAGGAATCCATGAGTAACTCATGGTGGCGGAAACGACCGCACAGCCGGTTCATCTACCCCTGCCTGGGAGGGTGTGGCGGCTTTTTGAAGGCAAAAACGACTCACTGTTATGGCTGTGCGCTGGATCTACTTTCAGGCCGTCCTACAGGCACATGGCGTGAGGATAACCTGAAAGCGTTGGAAAGGAAAAGAGAGGAAGCAGCCTTCCTTTCAATCGGAATGAACATATGAGGAAACATTATGAAGAAACGCAACGAGTTCTTCCTGGGCTTCTGCATGCAGCCAGCCCCCGACGTGACCGACGTCTACGTCAGGACACCTGAGGATTGCTACCGAACCTGCGAAGAGCAGGCCGGATACGGCCAGGAGGCCTTTACGGTTCTGTGCCTGAATACCCGGAACCGGTTGATTGCCGGAGGCATCATCTCGATCGGCATCCAGGACTCCACCCTGGTTCATGCCAGGGAGGTTTTCCGCAAGGCCATTGCGGTTGGCGCAGCTGCCGTGATCCTGGCTCACAACCATCCGTCCGGAGATCCCTCCCCATCTGCGGAAGATGTCCGATTGACGAAGCAAATGATCCAGGCCGGACAGGTTGTGGGCATCAAGGTCCTCGACCATGTCGTCATCGGCAGGGCAAGACCTGAGTCGCATCGGCCCTACACCTCATTCCGCGAAGCCGGATTGGTGGAGTTTGAAGCATAAGAAACCCATAGGAGAAACAGATGAGCATTGAAGCAAAGATCGAAGGCAAGAAACTGATTGTGACGATTGACACCCAGGAGCCCACGCCAAGCGCGACCGGCAAAACATTGGTGGTCGCAAGTTCAAGAGGGAATGTCGCCACCACCTGCACGGTGAACGGCAAGCCGGTCGTAATCGGACTCAATGCCTACATCAGGAACGATTGACCAATGCCCCCGTGCGCTCCGTTGGCGTACGGGGGTCGAACCATAAGGAGAACATGAACATCATTGGAATACTGACGGAACAGACCTGCGGGGAAGCCTGCTGGCATGCCCATGAGAAAGAATGCCGGTGCAGTTGCGGCGGACGGAACCACGGCATCCTCAATACCCCTGACGGACAGCGCCCCGACCGCATGTGCCGAATGAACGGCCATGTCTACAAGCTGGCTGCTGTGGGTGGCCATGATGATCTTCATGCAAAAGCCTGTGAGATCAACCGGCAGGCCGGGTACAGCTACATGGAGCCTGCAAGCCTGGTTGCTGATGGCCAGCAAATGGAGGCAACGATGGAGCTTGCCGCTCGGCTTCGCGCTGAAGGCAAGGATGTCTGGTGGAGTCAATACTATGGAGTCTGGAAGACAACGGAAGAAGGGGCTCCCGCACGGGTTCGGTATGTCACTCCGGCCCAGCTTAGCGGTTGGACTGAGGTGATGGCATATCAGGGGCCAACTGATGGCGGGTCGGCCCTGCTTTGGGTCAGGGAAGTGATGCCCGATAGACCGGCAATCCTGCGGGTGGATAAACAAACAGGCCTACCGATGGATGATCAGAACCCAACGCGGTGTTGGTAGATGAAGGGTAAAGGAGCCCCCATGGCTCCTTTTTTACCTGTTAGGGTTGAACATTATACTGGGCCCGGAGGGGCATGTATAACTTTCATGCGTTTGGCGAAAGGGTACGCGGCAAGGCGCTTCAGCGACCTCAATTCATCCTATTCATGGACTCAAGCAGATGCTGGAGAATCATATCAGGAATCAGCCGGGGATTAAGCCCAGCATATCTCGGCACCTTGGTTAGCAAAGTTGCCAGATATGAATCGACAAGACGCTGAAGTTTCTCGACGTCACTCCCAGAATCCAAAAAGGGTATCGGGTCGATTCCCATGTGTTTCAGCATCGCATTGACCGCCTCGTATTCCTCTTGAATGCTCATAGAGTTCTCCCGGGCAATGATTCTCAACCCGCCGCCAACTGCTTGTTCACTTCCGTTATATCAAAATGCTCAGGATCAAAATCACCCTCAAGCCATTCAATCAACTCTTTCTGTTCAGCAGTCTTCTTCGAAGCCTTTAAAGCTGCCAGAATATCGCAGTAGCCAGGAATACTGCCGCAGTCTTCCGGAGGACAAGCACGGGCACCCGCCAAACAAATTGGATGTTTCACCAGCGGGTCTATCGGTAAAATCTTCTCAACCGCGATTTCGTGCACCCAACTGTCGCCAAGGTCATACTCGTAAATGAATTTCAGCTTTGGCCGGCCAGCGATATTGCGCAATAGAGTGAGGTCATCACGCTCCATCCCCATGCCCATATCGTCCATCTCCGCCATCTGTTTGCTGGAGTAGAAAACGCCATCAATTCTAAAGGTATGCATATGACAGTTATGCCACCCCATCGCGACTTGAATGACGTCATGCAGCTGCCCCAAAGAGCAGTTGTCCGGCAAAACCACCCTCCGCCAGATCGGCGGCTTAATATCCCTGAGTGTCACCTTGAATTGTATCGCGTTCTCTGGTTTCGTCACCCATGTCATTCGCGCCTTTGCTGCCATATCGCCCCCTATTTCCTGACCGTCACTTCAATCTCTGTTGCGTTCCCGGCAAACCATTTCTGGACATACAGAGTCCCGATAATGGGCGGCTGTCCCTCTGCTGGTACCTCATTGTATTTGACGGTGTTCTTGGTTTCCTTCTCGACCACAAACTTCACCGTCTTTTCAACCTTATCCATGGCCTG
>JBAXDB010000148.1:0-5196 GCA_037141135.1 bacterium
GAGAAGTCCGCCGGCAATGAAAAGGAACTTGAGGAGGAGCGGCGGTTGGCGTATGTGGCCATGACCCGGGCGCGGGATTATCTGTATATCACCTGGCCGATGCGGGTCTATCAACGGTGGGGGGCGATGGGGGCCAAGAACGCCTATGCCCAGATCTCACGGTTTATTACCGATACGGTCCTGGCTTCCTGCACCATGATGTCGTTTGGTGATGATAGCGGGTATTACGATGACCATTCCGATTATCAGGGGGATATCATCGGGCGGGTACGCAACCAGGTAAATTCGCGCTGGGATTGAGTGCAGGGAAGGACTAAGGCACCGCTAATAATTAACATTTCCAACTAACTGGCGAGTTCTTTTCGAATCGCCTTTTCCAAGTCCACAGGATTGGTGCGGTTCAGTCGCTCCAGGATCCGTTCCCACCGGTAGGCAAAACTTCCGTGTTCATCGCGCGGGCGATGCTTGAAGAGCATGTCAAAAGCCCGTTTCCGTTCGCGATAATCGTTTTGAATATGCGCAAACCGTTGCACAAAGGCCGTGAGATAAACGTCCACCACGGTTTGCGGGGAAACGAAGCAAGATAGACGCTGGAGCAGGGGGCTGGCATAGGCCTTTGAAAAGGCTTCCAGCGGCAACTGGTATTCAGAGAAGGTGCCGGTGTGATCGGAAACTATCAGATCAGTGGGCAAGCCATTGCTGTTTATCAGGATGATTTCATCGCCATCATCAAAAAGAACGTCATCCTGCAGATTCATCCGGCCGACGATAATATTGGAGGCGGCGGCTCTACCGAGTAACTCGGCGAATTTGAGGCAGAAGGATAAATCTTTAAATCGGGCGTGTGGAATTTTATCGGTTGCCAGGCCGGGAAGATAATCGCGCTCAAAATAGGTGGACCAGATGAGTTGTCCGTCATATCGGTAACCGCGGTAATGTTCACTGATTTTCCTGGTCGTCATGCGGGGGGTCAGATTCATGCCAAGTTGACGGCAGCCCAGTCGCCGATCGAGGATGTACTCGGTGTATTCCTCCGCCTCCATGATAGCAGGGAGGAGATCCTTGCCTTCATTCAAGTGCTCCCGGATTCCCCACTTCTGCATGCGGCTGATACGGACGATGGGGTGGTCAATATTGGCCTGCTTGACTTCCGAGACATAGACATCCCGGCGTCCAGCGGCCGATGGGCGCCGTGAAAGGGAGCCGATGACCCGGCCGATGTTGACGTATTCGATGTCGCCGAATTCCCTGACGAAATTAAAAATAAAACCACGGGCTTTTTCGTCGCATAACATCTGCAGATCAGGCGAATCTGGATTGCGGTCCAGTTCATCAAAAATAGAGTCAAATATCAGTTCGCCTTCTTCAATCATGCCTCCCGGCAACCATTCAATCTGCATGAAAAACTCGGGGCTCAGGCCCAGTAAAACTTCCTCTGGAATCGTTTTGTTGTGCTGGCCGAGAAGGGCAGTAAACATGGTGTTGCGCCATTGCACATCCTCGATATTGTCCTCGCGTAATTCGACGGGAACCGCGTCACGAAAGGCCGTTTTCAGCTTTTCGTAACTGGAACTGACCGGGTCCTGCAGGGTCTGGAAAAACTGAGCATGAGTAAAGGTTTTGTCCGCGCCGAAAAAGGCAACCTCCGGATGGGCCATGCGGTTGTATTTGGACGAATAGTTATGGATTTCAATGAGGTGATCTTTCAACTCAGCGTCCGGCAGGTTGCCTAAATTGCAAAACTGCTGGTAAGTGATAAAGCGAGTCCCCGTGTCACGACTATAGTAATAGATTGCCTTTCCCCCGATGGGGGTGATGGAGGCGAGAATTATCTGCTTCATCTCGTCGGGCGTTTGGGGAAGGGGGGCAATCCGCCAGTTTTCACCACGTTTTTTTATGGTTGAACGGACGTTTGGATTCATGAGGTTCAAAAACTTGATTTTCTGCTTGGAGACCAATTCCTGCAGCAACTCATCAGCCTCATAGGCAAGCGCCATATTTTCAGGGTCGGGCCGGATCAGGACGCAGTCGGAATCCATGATTAAGTCGACCGAATTCTGCCACTCGCTCATTTCGTCTTCCTCGTCCAGTTTGGTCTGTCCCGCAGTGAGTCGTGTGGAATTTAGATCGGCGATATAGGCGATGCGCTGGGTGGCGTGAATTCCGGGCAGCGTTACGAGCGTGCGGGTTCGCGGGAAAATGGTGCCAATCCGGGAGAGCAGCCGGCCCTCCCGGTCAGTAGCCAGTGGATGTGCACCTAGTATTCGCAATGTCATGAATGCGAACATAGCAACGTTTCCCGCAGATAAACAACAGTAAAGACTATTGTGGTAGGGGCAGGGGTGGCCGATAAAATTCATCCAAATCAAAAAAATATTTGCACACCCGCTGCGCTCAAGTCGCGAAGATCGCAAAGGGGGGAGGGAAATGTGGCATTTATTTCGCTCCCGCATGCGCGCATACACGTCAACCTAAGGGAAAAGAGGAAGACTTCACCACTAATTAAGAAATTTGGGGAAGACCTCAACGCGTTCCTGTGTAACCCAATAGACCGAGCACCCCGAATTAATAATGCCGCAACATTTTGGAGTTCTTTGTCCGGATTAAGATTTCTTCATTTCCCCATTAGTGGTGAAGCATTCTTGGCGTTCTTCGCGGCTTGAGCGCAGCGGGTGTGAAAATCTCTTTGCATCTTCTTCCCCGCCTTCGGCGGAAAATCCATACTCTTCGTGGTCTTCGTGTGCTTCTGTTCAAACTGAAATTTCTTTATAGCTTAATCCCGATGTCCTAACATGGGCGCTTATGAATTCCATTTATACCGCGACGATAACCCGTGAGGCGCAACGGCGAGGAATCGGGATTGAGGTCATCGACCCGGTGACGCCCATTTTTGTTTTGAAATATAAAACCAAACGCATCAGATGTTACAATGCCCTTACCGATCAGGTGGGGGCGGTGACCTTCTATCTGGCCCAAAGCAAGCGTCTGGCAAACATCTTCCTGAAATCCAACGGATTTCCCGTTCCAGCTCAGGAGCTTTTTTCAGATCTGGCCGCCGCCAAACGATTTTTAAATAAATATAAGACCATTGTTGTAAAGCCCTGTACCCAGTGGGGCGGCCGCGGGGTCTCGGTGGCCGTTCGGACCCTCAAGGAACTCGCCAGAGCCATCGCCTTTGCCCGTAATTTTGAAGATGACCTGGTGCTGGAAGAGTGCGTCAGTGGTGAGGATTACCGGCTCATATTTGTGGATTACCGTTATGTGGCGGCTATCCGCCGCCGGGCGGCGCGGGTAACCGGCAATGGGCGGGACTCCATCAGAAAGCTTATTCAGGCTCAGAATCGAACCGAACGGAAGCTGGATCCCAGCCATATCATCCCTTTGGATGACGAAACAGGGCGTAATCTTAAGGCGCTGGGACTGACCTGGGGGACGGTGCCGGTGGCCAGCCGTAGCGTCCAGGTCCGTTTGACGTCGAATTATCACACCGGGGGGAGCGTGGATATCGTCACCCGAGAGGTAAAACCGGTGTTGGTTAAACTGGCGGCCCGGGCTGCAAAAAAACTGGGCGTACCGGTGGTGGGCATCGATTTTCTGGTGAATGAGAAGACTGGGCAGTTCTGGCTGATCGAACTGAGCGCGGACTTGGCCATTTCACCCCCTGAAGGCGATATCGTGGTCCGCCATTTCATGGACTATCTTTTTCCGGAAACACGGGGGCTGTGATATGACCGCTGAAACTGCAAAATCGTGTCATCTGGTGGGCGTTGCCGGCGTGGGAATGAATGCCCTGGCGCAGGCGCTCAAGGGTGGTGGATGGAGCGTGAGCGGGTCTGATCGCTATCAGGATCAGGGGCAGGACTTGGATGTGATCCGTAAGCTCAAGGCGGCGGGGATCAAGTTTTACCCCCAGACCGGGGAGGGCGTGAGGCCGGATATCGGAGCTGTGGTGGTCAGTACGGCCATTGAACAGGATAATCCAGACATTGAGGCGGCTCAGCGATGGAACGTTCCTGTTCGTCATCGGGCCGAAATGCTGGCGGAATTGATTGCGGGCAAAGAGGTTGTTGCCATCGCCGGGACTTCTGGAAAGACAACGGTCACCGGGATGGTGGGCTGGTTATTGGAACAGTTGGGGGCCGATCCTACGGTTGTGAACGGGGGCGCCCTTGTGAATTGGGCGGATGCGCAGCGGATTGGAAATGTCCGTACGGGGAAATCACAGCTTTGCGTCATTGAGGCCGACGAGAGTGATCGTTCACTCTTGCGGTTTTCGCCTGAGTGGGCGCTGATCACCAATATGTCCGCCGATCATTTCAGTCTCGCGGAGACCGAACGGCTGTTTGCGCAATTCAGAAGTCAGGTCTGGCGGGAGTGTATTGCTGGTTGGGATCCGGGAATGCCCTGGCAGGGTTTATCTGCCAAACTGGGCAAGGAGGGGGCGTGCTTCACGTATGAGGGGCTCGATTTTGAGATCCCCATGCTGGGTGTCCATAATGCGGAAAACGCATTGCAGGCGGCGTTGTTGTGTCGGCGGATGGGATATGATCTAAAATCCATCCGGGATGCCTTGAGTCAGTTTAAAGGCATACAGCGTCGTTTGGAGCGAATAGGGGAGGTGGCGGGCGTGACGGTATTGGACGAATACGCACATAACCCTGCGAAAATTGCGGCAGCCTGGCGGGCGGTGGCCCCGCACTATCGGCGAGTACTCTCATTTTGGCGTCCGCATGGTTATAAACCCTTATCGCTGATGCTGGATGATCTGGTCAGGACCTTTGCAGAGCTTTGCCGCCCGGCAGATAAACTCTACCTGATGCCAGTATACTACGCTGGAGGAACCGTCAGCAAACAAAGGGATTCGGATGAACTGGTCGAGAAATTATGTGCCCGAGGGGTTCCCGCTGCATGGATGGCGGATTATGATGTGTTAATGGCGGAAATGATGGGGCAGGCCAGGGGCGGGGATGTGGTGCTTTGCATGGGTGCCCGTGATCCCGGCATCCCGCAGTTTGCCCGTGATCTGGTGGCTAATTTAAAAAATAAATCGGTCAAGAGTTGACAATGCGGGTACAAGTCGGCAGTATTGCGGCCCGTTTTGCAACGGAAGTCTTCTGATGGGGGATTAGCTCAGTTTGGTAGAGCGCTTGAATGGCATTCAAGAGGTCGCGGGTTCGACCCCCGCATCCTCCACCA
>JBAXDB010000149.1:0-5178 GCA_037141135.1 bacterium
CAATCGATTCATGAGCCACAACCCAACTCATGACTTGGCCGTATCCCTGTCTCCTTAAGTATGAATGATAACGTTTTCAGGGGATGCCGTACAACCCTAACGATAATGTAAATCAGCCTCAACGGCTCCTCAAGCAACCGCCTCAGGCAATTCGTCCCAGCATGTAGTGTAGCCGGGGCTCTTATGCTCCTGCTTCATCCGCCAAGGCTGCGTGAATCCCTGACTCGCTGAATGCACCGTACCACGCCCTAAACGGCGGTTAATCCCGTCCAACAACCCCATCACGATCTTGCTCCGGCCATCCGTCCGTCCGGCAAAGAGATCAGTTTGCACTGCAGATGGCGGTACAATCTCCGATAACAGCACGCCCGCCTTCTGATAGCGGAAACCCGCACGGTAGATACGTTTCAGCCCCCACATCGCAACTTTAGCGATTTGCATGGTGTCGTCAGTGGGAGTGGGCAGTGAAATGGTGATGCTGTTGCCGTAATAGGGCACCTTGGGATTGAACGGACTCGTTTGGATACTGACCTGCACGGATCCCGCACAGGACTTCTGGTGTCGGAGTTTTTCAGTAGCCCGAGCCACATACAACGACACCGACTCCTCCAAGCTCTGGAGATCACTGACCGGTACGCCAAACGAGCGGGAACTCATGATCTGTTTTTTAGGCGGACTTATTTCTTCCATCTCGATACAGACCATACCGTTCAACTCCCGGTTCGTCTTCTCCATCATCACCGAGAAACGCTTGCGCAACATCGAGGGATCGGCCCGCATCAGTTCCAGTACCGAACTGACCCCCAGTTCAGCCAGTTTGGGCGCCAGGCGTCTGCCTATTCCCCAGACCTCCCCCACCCCCAGCCCACCAAACCAACGCTCACGTTCCGCCGTCGTCATGGCGTTAAGATCACAGACCCCACTGAACTGCGGATTCTTCTTAGCGATATGGTTCGCCAACTTGGCCAGCGTCTTCGTTGATGCGATCCCAACGCAAACAGGCAAGCCGGTCCATTGCCTAACCCGTTCCCGGATATCCTGCCCGTATTGCTGCAGGTCACCGCTAGGACCACCCGAGAGATCCAAAAAGCACTCATCAATCGAGTACACCTCCTGACACGGGCTGTACTGCGTCAGGATGGACATCACCCGGTTGCTCATGTCGGCATACAGGGCATAATTGGAGGAGCACGCTATAATACCCTCTTGGCGTGCCAGATCTTTCAGCTTGAACCAAGGGGTTCCCATTTTAACACCAAGCGCCTTGACCTCGTTCGAACGGGACACCGCACAGCCATCATTATTGGACAACACCACTACCGGCCGGTTAGCAAGTTTGGGATTAAACACCCGCTCGCAACTGACATAGAAATTATTGCAATCCACCAGCGCTATTATGCGCGAGTTCATTTGAATTTCCTGACCGAGCCCGTCACTACACCCCACACTTCAAAACTCATACCATCCCGGATCTCAATCGCCGTATAGTTGGCGTTGGCTGGCGTAAGGAGGGGTTGCCCGGACTTGGATCGACCGAGTGTTTTGACCGTTAACTCCCCGTTCACCACCGCCACCACAATGCACCCTGGGCGGGCCGTGATGGAACGGTCGACCACCAGCACATCATTATCCCTGATACCGGCATCAATCATGGAGTCACCTTTGACGCGCACAAAGTAGGTCGCCGCGTCATGCTGGATCATATAGTGGTTGAGATCCAGCCGCTGCTCAATGTGATCGTCAGCAGGAGACGGGAAGCCAGCCGCCACCTGGGACAGAAACAATGGCCGTTCAGATTTCCGGGGATTGGGAACTGGCCCGGTAATGGATACAATATTTTCACCCGGTTTCGGGGCAATGCGGGTGGCCAGCAGTGCCAACGCCTGCCTGTGGAGCGATTCCGGCAGCCGAATCACACGGGTCGGTTCCCCGTATTTGGTCGAACCTGTTTTACGTCCGGCGCCCGGTCGCCGTTTACGAGCCGTTATGGTTTTAGTCTTCATGCTATTACTGTAACAATAATTCACAGATGGTGCAAGAAGAGCAGATGAAATGCAAGCGGATCAATCTTCACCATCATCTATTCCATGATCACAAAGTCACGGTTTTCATTACGGCGCACAGGTGCTAATGTCCCGACATGGATCGCGGACGCCCACAAATTCAACTCGATAATCGTCACCAGCAGGACCGCCGCCGTACCATATGGCTATTCCGACCGGATAAGGGTGGCGAGGACGTACCGGATGCCTGCTTCAAGATCATCGTCAGGGAGGAAGGCGGGCAGCCGAGCGTACTGGCGTTCATCATGCCCCAATCCGTGAACGGTACGGAGTCGCCGCAACAATACCTAACGAGTATTCACGAGATCGAACTAGAGACCGGCCTGGCCTTCGGCCAATTCATCCCGTTCATGTGGCCATCGTTCTCAATCAGAGTGGTTTCCTGGCACTGTACGCGCTCGTAACCCCACAACCTTCGGTAACTTGCCGACAAAGCTACTTGTCGAGAAGCCTAGCCCAGTCCAGTCTGGCCTTCTCCCAACTCTCAGGGTCCTCATTCCATTTCTCGGGAGCGGGGCAGATGGTAGCAAGAATAACATTTGCTTCCTTCTCCCTGCCCTTCTCGCGAAGAAGCCACAGGTACTCGTAATCCTGAGCGCCACGACGCAGGGACTTCATCTGATAGCCGGCAATGGGGCCGTTGATGCCCACCTCGTACCCTGGATAGAATAGTACGCCGTCGCCGTTGATCCGTATCGCATACCGTTCCGGATACCCCGGCTTGCGGGTTTCGTCAAATGTCATAGGATCGCTCCAGATATCGGTCATCCATTGCGACGGGTTCGCATTGGCCTTCGCATACGAAAAGCCTTTCTTCCGGAGACTCTGCTTGTCCAGCCAGTAGCAACAATCCCAGAACTGCCACCCACCTAGCTTCATTTTCCAGTTCATCAATACAATCGACCTGCCACCAAATCCAGGCGAATCCACGTAAGGACCCGCACCGTATCCGCCGTTCACTGCCCAGACGCCACCACCGCGCTCTGCGATTTTCGCAATGTCCGCGGCCGCAGGTTCAGAGAAGATATTGACATCGCCGGCATCGTACCGCTGCCATTGGGGCGTGGCGATGAAAGTCAGGAGTTTATTGCCCACCGCGTCATGCACCCACTTGCACCGCTTTTTCGATTCGGCAAAGTCCGCATCCGAATGCGGTTCATCCCAGATGTAACTCACGACCGTGGTCTTGAACTTCTTTTTCTCACACTCCGCCACGATCTTTTTTGCCAAATCCTTGAATTCCTGCTCACTCCCCCCCTCGGGGGTGATGAGCGCAAGGTTTTGACCCACACCCTTGCCCACGCGATCCTTGAAAGCGCTGCCGTCGTAATACTTGTAGAAGCGGACGAAAACTTCATCGAAACCACTCCCACCTGTCGGCTGGAAATTCAACCGATGCTGGTGGGCCATCTGAAAATAGGCGTCATACAGCGGCCCCTGCGACGGATCGTCCCACCCTGCCGTCAGGTGATGCCCCCATCGCAGGTTTTCTGGTCCCGTGTAAAGGAAAGTCCGAAAATGCGTTTCGTGCGGTAACATGAATTTCCAGACGGTCAGGGCGACCTTAATCTCGGAGGTCACCTTCTCACCAATCTTGACCTTGAACGTCCCGTTGTAAGTACCCGGCACAGCATCTTCGGGCACATAGATATCCACCCAAACCGGCTGATTACGACCGGCTCCGATCACAAATGGCGCTCCGTATTTCCTGGCATTGAACGGGACCATCTGGGTCGGATGCTCCCCGGGAGTCACCCCACGGAAGATGTTCCCGGGGTCACTACGCGATGTGACCTTCACGTTAAGATAATGCTCAAGAAAAAGGTCAATATTGCCAACGGGAATGACGGCAGCACCCGGCCCTTTGAGATCACCCGCAACAACGGTCACGTCCTTCAACTCATCCTGGCTGCTGCGTATGACGATCTGGAAAGCCACATACTCGTTGCGCGCACTGCCGAGTGTGACGGTTTTCGAGGCTCCGTTCCAGGTTAGGTTGTTCTCCTGCAACTGATCGCCAGGTTTCACCTTCGTCGATTCACCCACACACCATATGCGCGATTGTTGGGCACCAACACTCACGCAGATTCCGAACCACAATGCACACACGGCCAGACATTTCATAGTCACTCCTATTCGTTCGGCGGCACAGCCCACTCTTCCGTTCCCTTGCTTCAGTCTGCAATTTCCCTCTCACCGACATTTAGACGACGTTGGGCATAACGGCTCTTTTATGATTTGTTTTAACATACGCTTATAGTGCGGGAGCGCCAGCCGAATGTGAAGGGCAGACTTGATCTTTACTCCGTTCGGCAAGAAAGAGCTCAATCGTTAAAGATAGTGTAGCCGTCGGGGCCTATGTCGAACAGGGTACAGGATGGGCTGCACAGGGCGGTAACGGGAAAAGCGGAACCAGAACAAAAGCTACGGGCTTGTGGTGTGAAAGATAGAAAGCTACTGCCCCGCTCAATGCCGCCCCGTCGAGCTTTTTGACCGCCATCGCGTAATCCCGAACGGCATCATGCAAACTGGTATTTGGCGGCAGTACTTTTATCGCCATTGCCGCATCGCGGTGCTGCTCGGGAGTCTGAGCCAAAGAATCCAAGCCAGTATTCTTCAACTCTGTATGCAATTGCTCAATCCGGAGCTTGGCTTCGTCGAGCGATTCAAGGGTCTCTCGTATGCGTTTTGAGTTGAATTTAATTTCAACTTGATAACCATTCCCGCGTTGGCGTATGATCCCGCCCTTGTGAAACCACTTACGCTTATAGCTCTTGGTCATTTGACAGATATGGATAGGGGTAATTTCCCTCTATCCGCCTTTTCAGGAAAATGCCCCAAAAATGTCCCAAGCAAGCAAGCACGAAACGCCAATTTCGTCATAAGTCGTTGATTTCAAACATCTGGAGAGGTGGCTGAGTGGTCGAAAGCAGCGGTTTGCTAAACCGCCGTACTGGTAACAACCGGTACCGAGGGTTCAAATCCCTCCCTCTCCGCCACTTCCACCATATGCCTGTAAACATTGACTACTACACTCATTCACTCTTCGCGATAATGCTTTTGGATAACGGTAAAGGATAACGTTTCCATTTTCGTCACCCATGTTTGAGGATGT
>JBAXDB010000150.1:0-5138 GCA_037141135.1 bacterium
TATGCAGGATCGCTCCAGATAAGACAAGTCAATTTTTAAACGAAAAGAGAATGAAGGAAGATAAAGGAGAAAATCCAGTATTCAGTGAGGCCTCGTGAGGTCGCGAGCGCCCTCAGATTTTTCGTAGCGTGAGAGGTAAATGTACGGCAAGGGTTCAGGGTTCGGGGTTCAGGACGCAAGTCGTTGTTTGTCATAATGTAATCCCGCCTGAACCCTGAACCCTGATGCCTTTACTCTCAAACAAGGATTAAGACTTCAGGATTCAGAATGAAAAATTCAACCTCTGTTTTCTGACTTCTGTCTACCGTCTTCTGAATATGTTTCCCGAGTTCTTGCTTTGAGTTTTTTTATACTCTGTGCCAGAGTGCCGCCATGACTGTCGTGGACACCTCTTTCAAATTGGGAATTGATACGCTTCTCACGCAGCATCAGGACTGGCTGGCGGGACAGCGTGCGGGACTTGTGAGTCATACGGCGGCCATTGATCATGCCGGCGTCTCCTCCGCGGAGAAACTTCGCCATGACCCCGGCGTGAAACTATCGGCTTTGTTTGGCCCGGAACACGGTTTCAGGGGACTCGCTGCCGCCGGCGATCATACCTGTGATGAATCACACCCGGAATGGAATATCCCAATTTATTCTTTATATGGCGACACCCGCAAGCCGACGCGTGAAATGTTGCAGAATGTGGATATTCTGGTGGTGGAATTTCAGGATCTGGGAGCCCGGCCCTACACGTATGTTTCCACGCTGGCGCTCGTGCTGGAAGCTGCCAGTGAAAACCATGTCCCTGTGATCATCGCTGATCGCCCTGTGCCGCTCCCGCGCAGTGCGGACGGACCTGTAATGGAGCCAAAGTTTAAGAGTTTCGTTGCAGCACTCCCCCTGCCCATGCAGTACGGCATGACTCCAGCGGAAACCGCCCTATGGATCCAGCAACAATCGCTGCCGGATCTGGATCTCCGGGTTGCCCCCATGCAGGGCTATGCCCGTGAAAACGAGCGACAACCTTCATGGCCGCCTTGGGCGCCCCCCTCCCCGCGTATACAGTCATGGGAATCCGCCTGCCTGTTCACCTGTACCGTCTTCGGGGAAGCACTGCCGGCATTGGATTACGGCTCCGGGACAGAATTAGCTTTTCAATTGCTTGGTGCCCCATGGCTTGAACGAGAACGACTGATCGACCATCTGGCCACGAGCGGCCTTGCCGGGGTTCGATTGGAGCCCACTGATTACATCGCCCAATCCGGCCTTTATCAGGGAACCTCCCTTGCCGGATTGAGACTAATCACAACCGATTACTCAACATTCCGTCCTCTGGCCACCTGCATCACCCTCTTAGCGGGCATCATGAAGCTTTATGGTGCATCCCCTCTGTGGACCGCTCCCGGCACAAGACTGGAATGGTTCGACAGTCTGTTTGGCACCGATCAGGTCCGATTGGCCTTGCAGGCTGGCATATCCGCCCCAGATATTATCGCCCAATGGCAACCCGCGCTTACTGAATATATAGGTGCGAGACGCCCCTTGCTTCTCTATCCTAACCGGGACTAGGTCGTCGGCCGCCGAGGCCGGCGGCCCTCCAGAAAACAGACAAACTCAGGAATTTCCACCTTATTGACTGGCCAGCGAGGCCGCTGGCCCTCCAAAATACAAGATACTACCAGGTGTTGCCATACTGGAGCCTCGCTGGCCGTTTTCTCAGTCAATTAAATATGCTCAAGTTCTTTCATGAATTATCATGTAAATCCGGTCTATCCATGTTAAAACCCTGTCGAAACACGAGGATTGGATTTGAAAATGTATGCACATAATTGACATGAATACCCCTCGCAAAGCCATTGTTCTCGCAGCTGGATTTGGATCGCGGCTCCTGCCTCTCACCCTCCTGAAGCCCAAACCCTTATTCCCTGTGTGGGGCAAGCCTATCTTGGGCCATACCCTGGAATTACTGCACCGCTGGGGTGTGCGGGAAGTGTTGGTCAATGCCCATTATCAGGCGGACCAGATTCTGGCATATCTTAAAACCAACCCCGTACCGGGCCTGAAATACCAACTCTCGTTTGAACCGGATATTCTCGGGACAGGCGGAGTGATTCCCAAAGCGCGTTGGTTTCTGGATGACCAGCCGTTCTGGATGATGAATGCCGATGTCATGGCTGATCTTGACGGAATCCACCTGATCAAGGCATTCGAAAAGCAATCCGCCATCGCCTCGCTTTGGCTTGATGCCGAACGCGGCCCCCGTACTGTTGAACACCGGAATGGTCTGGTCAGCGTTTTCAGAAGCCCTCTCGCCAAGACCGAGGGCACCGCCACCTTCTGTGGCCTGCAGTTGCTCTCTCCCCGCATCCTGAAGTATCTCCCGGACTCGGGTTTTGCCAGCATTGTAGATGCCTATGAAAATGCCCTCGTGGCAGGCGAGAAGATTGCCGGTGTGGTCGTCCCCCATGCCTACTGGGCTGATATTGGTTCCCAGGAAGCCTATCTGGCCACACACCGCGAATTGCTGAGCCTGCCACGCTGGCAAAAAATGCGTTCACGGGACGGGCGGGTGGTTGCCACGGGAACTGGCACCGTAATACGCCCGGGGGCGAAAGTTGACCGGTCAGTACTCTGGGATCATGTCACGCTTCTCCCGGGAGCCAACGTTCAGAATGCAATCATTGCCGATGGGGTAACGCTGAATAGCCAGGCCACCTATATGGCCATCCCTGCGGCGGATTTGCCTGATAACTTAATCAGCCGGATTCTCAAGCAACTCAACTGGAATCCCGAAGTGACCACCGTTCTACCTCTCCCACCGCGAGGTTCGGCCCGCACCTTCACCCGCCTGACTTGCTCTCCCAACGCAAAAGAAAAAAGCATGATGCTCGTGCGATACAGCCTCGAACGACCGGAAAATGGCCTGTATACCAGTCAGGCAAGATTTTTAGCAAAACACGGAGTCAGCGTTCCCGCCGTGCTTCTCGATTGGCCCACGGAGCAAATCTGCGTTTTGGAAGATGTCGGGGCCAACAGTCTGGAACAATTATACCCCTGCCTGAACCGCGCCAAAACTGTCGCACTCTATAAGCAAACCATTGATAACGTTGCCCGCCTCCATAATCAGGTCACGCGTGCCGCGGCGCGCCATCCCATCAAATTATCCATGCCCTTTACCCGTCATCTCTATGAGTGGGAACAAAATTTATTCTGCGACCAGTTCCTGCGTCGTCATCTTCCGGTCAACGAGGCATTGTGCCAGGAGATCCGCAGGGAATTGTCAGGGTTAATCCCTGCGCAAGTTCGGGCACCGCGCGTCATTGTTCATCGCGACCTGCAATCCAGTAATGTGTTGATTAATAAAGGAAGGATCGTCCTGATTGATTTTCAAGGCATGCGGATGGGCACGGCGGCTTATGATCTGGCTTCGCTGCTTTGTGATCCTTATGTCAATCTTACGGACGATGTCCGTGATGAGCTATTGGACTATTATCTCGGGTTGGTGCCCGACGGTAATGCGGTACAAAAGCTTTTCTGGATTGCCGCCGTGGAAAGGTTGTCACAGGCATTGGGGGCATTTGGCCGCCTGGGTTCTGCTTCTGCAACTTCTTATTTCCTGAAACATATCCCGGCAGGGATAAGCCAGCTTAACAAGGCCCTGAGCAATATTCCAGGACTCCCCACGCTCAAAAGCTGCCTGAGCGCGAAAGGCTAACCCGCAGGCTCTTCCTCACTTCACCTTCACTTTCGAGTGAGGCTAAGGTGTTCGCAGCACCTGCTCAAGGGCGTGTTTCAGCCTCTGACAGGCGGGCCTGGCCTGAGCATAGATTTCATCCGCCTTATAGAACTCCAGGATGTCGACGTTAACGATGTCTGGCGCGAGGTAGATATCCGGGGGAGCCTGTTTCAATTTCTCAGCGATAATCGATTTCTGCATTATGTCAAATGAACCCAGCACAACCCGGAACAAGCTGGGCATTTTGTGGCGGGTCTGTCGCAAAGAACCCATCACATTAATGGCAACCACAATGTCACAGTCGCGAAGCAGGTCGAACGGCACCGGATTGACTGTTCCGCCATCAATCAAAATACGCCCATCCCACCTCACAGGTGTGAACAGCCCCGGCAGGGCCATACTGGCTTTGACGGCATCCATAAGTTCACCAGAGTCGATGACCACTTGCTCGGCAGAATGAAAATCCGTCGTCACAACCTGCAATGGAATTTTCAAGTCCTCAAACCGGTCTACCCGCATGGCCTCATAGAGAAAATCGATAAATTTGTCCCCTTTTAAAAGGCCACCATGCCCAAGCTCCAGATCGAGAAACTTGATCCATTTAAAAGTAGCTTTTCTGCTCAGGGCTTTCCGGAATGATTCGCCCTTTTCCATGAGCATGCTATGCACACCTTCGCGGATTTCAGAACCAGAAAGCCCCGAGGCATAAAGCGCTCCCATCACAGCCCCTATGCTGGTGCCCGCAATGCGATGAGGCTGGACCCCCAACTGGTCAAAAACTTCCAGCATGGGGATATGGGCCAACCCACGCGCGCCCCCGCCACTCAGCGCCAAACCGATTTTTTTCATGATCCCAACATTTCGCTTTTCAGCGCTTCATAGCGCCTTGTATAGCGGGGTCCCATCTGGGATTCGCGGTGATCAAATCCGAAGGCCCGGCGTTTAACAGCCAGAACGGGGGGCGCCTGAATGCGTTTGGCAACCCCCAAACCCTGATACTGATTCCACCACCGCTCCAAATCAGCGATAAATTCCCTGGCCGAGGGAAACAGGTCGCTCACCTTCCCTTGATAGGCAATATGCGCTTCAAGGGTTCCCGCCTGATACCACTCCAGAATTTCTTCCGGGGTCGCCCGGTTCCAATCCTCCACCCACGCCTGAAACAAGCAATCATGATAGGCATAGTTCAGGGGGTCCCCCTTTCCTTCATCAACAGCCTGGGCGGGGCTTAACTCGGCGGAGGGCATGACAGTGAAGGCTCCTTCAGGAATCACCGGTCGCTCATAAATCTTACGATTCAGGTAACGACCCAGTGCATAGACCTCCCCTTTCCAAAGATCGGCGATGTTGGCCAGATACCCACCCAGATCGCCATAGAGCGTGGTGTAGCCGACGGTCATCTCGGACTTGTTGGCAT
>JBAXDB010000151.1:0-5025 GCA_037141135.1 bacterium
ATTCCCTACTCGTAATCCGCTCTCGTCGCCGCTCTCGTCAACCGATTCCTGTCTTTCGGTGGTGTTCATGAGCAGTTACGCGGGAGATCGGGATCAAACCCGAAGCGAACACTCTAAGCCGGAACGATTCAGTTGCCGGGCAGCATTCCCCTCACCTCAATCCTCTCCCGCACTTGCCCGCCGTAACCTTGGTGAAGGCAGGAGGGGAGCCGCCTTCGCGAAAAGCGCTACGGCGGCCAAGGAGGAGGCCTAACAGCTCCCTCATTGTCCATGAAAACCCCACCGACATCCATTGCATTTTCAGATAAACTAATGAATAATGCCGAAATTGTCTCTGTTTTGTCATTCAATGGCATTACTTTTATTCAGGTTAAACATTAAAGCAAAAGGATAACGAACATGACCGCAGCCACGAAAGTGATCACGCCCTGCCGGAAAAAATGGAAGGGCACCATGACCGACCGCCAACGGTTCAACAACCAGATGAACTATCTGCCGATTGACCGGTGCTTCAACATGGAGTTCGGCTATTGGGCAGAAAACTTTACGGAATGGGATCTGTTTGTAAAAAACAACATCAAGAATAATGATGAAGCGGATAAGTTTTTCAGCTTCGACCGACAGGTCGTGGTCGGCGGCAACGTCTGGATGAGCCCTCCCTTCCCCAATACAGTCATTGAGGAAACCGCCACCTCGAAAATCATCATGAATGGGGATGGCTTGCTGGCTGAAGTGCCCAAGGATGGCCACGACACCATCCCCCATTATCTCAAGGCCAGCATTGTGACGCCGGATGACTGGAAGCGCTGCAAAGAGGAGCGCTTCCGGCTCGACGATCCTGCCCGCAAGGTGGATGTTGAGGCCCTGAAACGCGCCCATCCCACGACCCGCGATTATCCCCTTGGCGTCTGGTGTGGCTCCATGATCGGAAAAATCCGGGATATGCTGACTTTTGAAGGTCTGGCCTATGCCGGCTTTGACTACCCTGAAATGGTAGAAGATATGGTCGAAACCTCATGTCAACTCGTCGAGCAGTCGATTGACCAGATGTTGCCGCATCTGGATTTTGATTTCGCCGCAGGCTGGGAGGATATCTGCTTCAAGAATGGCCCCATCGTCTCGGCGGATTTCTTCCGTGATGTGGTGATGCCCCGCTATAAACGGATTTCCAAACGCCTGAAGGCGGCTGGAATCAAACTCTGGTGGGTTGACTGCGATGGCGATGTGCGCCCTATTCTCAAATACATGATGGAAGGCGGAATAAATTGCCTGTTTCCTTTTGAGGTGAATGGTTGTGCGCATCCGGCGGAGTTGCTGGCGGACTACGGTAAAGATCTGCGCATCATGGGCGGGTTTGATAAAATCGAGATGGCCAAGGGACCCGACGCCATCAAGGCTTACATGAAAACCCTGGTTCCGCTGGTCGAGCGGGGCGGCTACATTCCTTTCTGCGACCATCGTTGTCCCCCCAACGTGAAGCCGGAATACTACCTTTATTACCTGGATCTCAAGGAACAGATGTTCGGGATGAAGTAAGAGGTTTCGGCGGCTCACTCCAGGCGAAGAACCCACCCCTGACCCCTCCAAGGAGGGGAACAAGACCTGCGGGACTCCCCTCCTTGGAGGGGTCAGGGGTGGGTTCTTTCCCTTATTTCTTTGGCAAAATCTTTTTCTCGAAATCACGGCAGGTGTCGGTGGCTTCCACCACCTTGCCGTGTTTTCCGCAGCGCTGGACAAAAGGATTCACCACATAGTGTTTGCAGTGCCTGCAGAGGCGCTCGGCCTCCGTTTCATCAAACACTTTAATGACAGGAGATGCATCACTGGCGTCAAACACCTTCGGCTTGCGCCGTTGCTTGAACGGCACCTCCGCCTCGTCGGCGTACTCGTGACCACATGACGCACAAGTCAGAGCCTCTCCGACCTTTTTGAATCCGTCGAACTTCGGGCCCCGCTTAAGCAGGCTTTCCTGCCCACAGGCAGTGCAAATTATTTCGACATTGGACATTGATCTCTCCTGAGAGAGCTCCGTTATTGGTTAATTGTTATTCGTTATTTGTTATTCGAATCTCAATAACTCATAACTCTTAACAAATAACGCTTACAACAACTCCCTCGCCTTCGCCACGGCCTCGGCAATCTTGCTAATATCTTTGCCACCGGCTCGCGCCATGGCGGGTTGTCCGCCACCGCCGCCGCCCGCGACTTTGGCAACTTCCTTGATGATTTTCCCGGCATGGATCCCCTTCTTCACCAAGTCGGGGCTCACCACCACGATAAACTGGGCTTTCCCCTCGCTGGTTGCCCCCAGCACAACAACCGCGGATCCGGCCTGAGCCAACGCCGCATCGGCCAGATTCTTCAAGGCATCGGCTGAAACTTCCCCCACGGCAACCGCCATGAGTTTAATTCCTTTTACCTCGGTGGCTGCTGCCAAAACGCCATCCAGCTTCAACAGCGCCGCCGCGTTTTCGTTATCCTTGATCTGTTTCTCAAGCGTTTTCACCTGATCCGCCAAAGCTTCCACGCGACCCGGAATTTCAACTGCTGAGACACTGAAGCGCTTCGCCAAGCCCTCCAACATCGAACGGTCAGCACACGTCGCGTCATAGGCGGGGAGGCCGGTCACTGCCTCAATGCGACGGACTCCGGAGGCGATGGAACATTCCGACACGATCCGGAACAGGCCGATAGCGCCGGTTGCCGAGACATGGGTTCCCCCGCAAAGCTCACGGCTGTAGCCGCCCACATTAACCACCCGCACGGTATCCCCGTATTTTTCATCAAAAATAGCGACAATCCCTGAGCCAGGCACATCCTTAAGCGCCATCTCACTGGTGCTTACTGAAGCATTGGCGAGAATCAACTCGTTGACGCGGCGTTCCACGGCGGCCAACTCAACCGGTGTCAAAGCCTGGAAATAATTGAAGTCAAATCGCAGCCGCTCCGGCGAAACCATGGAGCCGGCCTGTTTGATGCTGCTCCCGACTATCTCCTTCAAGGCGAATTGCATTAAATGGGTGGCCGTATGGTGGCGGGCAGTTGCAGCTCGACGCTCTGAATCCACAGTGGCTGACAACGTTGCACCTGCGGATATACGTCCGGAGGTGACCCGCCCGACATGCAGCACAATTCCTTCTGTCGGCTGCCGCGTATCCAGCACTTCAAATTCCCCCTCAGGACCAGTCAGAATTCCGTGATCCCCAACCTGACCCCCTTTTTCAGGATAGAAAGGTGTTTCCGCCAGAAGGATTGAGCCTTCCTGCCCTGCGTTCAAGACATCCACCACAGCACTGACTCCTTGAGCATCCTTGCCGATAAGCTTCAGCACAGGCGCCTTTCCAGAGAGGGTGGTATAGCCGGTAAATTTCGATTTTATCCCGCTTGCCACCAGATCCGACACCAGATCCACATCGGCATCCGCTGTGGCCGCCTTACGGGCGTCCCGGGCACGTTTACGCTGCTCGTCCATCAAAACAGCAAAACGTTTCTCATCAACGTCCAGGCCTTTCTCTTTCGCCATCACCACGGTCAAATCCAGTGGGAACCCGTAGGTGTCGTATAGTTTAAAGGCAGCCTCACCGGGAAACACCGTGCTCTTCGTGGCGGGGACCGAGGCCACCACCTCATCAAAGAGGGAAAGACCGCGGTCAAGTGTTACGGAGAAGCTCTCCTCCTCGGCGAGAATGGCCCGGGCAATCTCTTTGCGATGCTGCAGCAATTCAGGATACTGGGCGCCCATCGTCTCCTCTAAAGTCGGCAGGAGCGCCGTCATGAACGGCTTGGTGAAGCCAATCTTACGTCCGTACCGCACTGCCCGGCGCAATAGACGCCGCAACACGTAACCGCGCCCATCATTGGAGGGCAGCACCCCGTCACCAATGGCAAAGGCCAGGGTGCGAAGGTGATCGGCGATCACACGCATCGCGACGCCGCCAGGCCCCTCATAGGGATAGCCGCTCAGCTGGACCATCTTCTGAATCACCGGCTGGAACAGATCGGTATCGTAATTGGAGGTCTTCCCCTGAATCACGGACACCACGCGTTCCAGACCCATGCCGGTATCAACGTGCTTCGCAGGCAGTTCCTCAAGAGTCCCGTCCTGACGGCGGTTATACTGCATAAAGACGTGATTCCAGATTTCGATGACCTCCTGCAGGCCGGCATTGATCATATCCGGGGTACAACCATTGACCGTCCGGTCAAAATGAATTTCCGAACATGGCCCGCAGGGACCGGTCTCACCCATTTCCCAGAAGTTGTCTTTTTCGGCAAATTTCAGGATGTGGGTGGGATCAATATCCGTGACCTCTTTCCAGATCGCGATGGCATCTTCATCGTCCTTATAGACCGTGGCCCACAACCGGTTCTTGGGAAGTCCCCAAACCTTGGTCAGCAGTTCCCAGCCCCAGGCGATGGATTCCCGCTTGTAATAATCGCCAAACGACCAGTTTCCCAGCATCTCGAAAAACGTGTGGTGATAGGTATCATGGCCGACCTCCTCGAGATCGTTATGTTTGCCGCTGACGCGGATACACTTCTGGCTATTGGCAACACGCCCATACTGGCTGACCCTGGCTCCCAGAAAAATCTCCTTGAATTGATTCATCCCGGCATTGACGAACAGGAGTGTCGGGTCCGCCTGCAACACGACAGGTGAACTGGGAACGATTTGATGTTGTTTGGACTTGTAGAAGTCCATAAATGATTGCCTGATTTCCGCCGCCGTCATTGCCGATTTCGTCATAAGAACCATCCTTTTTCAATAAAACCGAAAGAGCCCGCATGGGGCCAATAAACATCATCAAAATAGTGACAGAGGCTATAACACCCTCCGTTCTGATTCAAGGTTCAATCTCCAGCCAGGGCAGACGCATCAAAAGCACACGAAATAGGGGGAATTTTTACCACGGAGCCACGGAGATTGAGAGAGAGAATCAAAAAGATAATGTTGCGGAATTTGTAATTCCGGAGTACCGGAATTACAAATTCCGCAACGGTTTTCTGGAGTAATATCAGGAGAAA
>JBAXDB010000152.1:0-4940 GCA_037141135.1 bacterium
AGTTGGATGCCATTCTGGTATAATCCGCTTGTGCTGGGAGTAAGGCGGAGCTAATATTCGAACTTACATTTCAAATCACATTAAGGAGCTATTATGAGTCAATGGAAGTGGATTCTGGGGATGTTGGCTGTTGTTGTGACCTCGGTGACGGTGCATGCCGCCGCAGCAGAGGAATATTATATCGTTAAGATCAAGGGATTGGACAAGCAGTTGGAGACGACGTCGATGTCTGCTGCGGAATACAAGGCCCTTGACGCTGCAGTCAAACTAGAGCAGAAGTTTTTTACGGCTGCGGTTGCTGAAGCCGCGAAAGAGTGGCGTGCGGATGAGCTTAATAAAGGAGTTCCTTTCATGGGGAATAAATTGGCGCCCCGCACCATTATGATGGCGACTAAATACTCCTCGTCAGAAAAAGCCTCTGAGGCGCTGACGAAAATTGAAGAGATGCAGGCAAAAAAAGAAGAAAGAGAGTTTAAGAGCAAGAAGAGAACAAACAAGTCGAAGGAGCAGAGTCAGCAGGAGTCTGATATTCTGACAGCGGCCGCATTGGTGAAACCCAAGTTGGATGCGATGATCAGCAAAGCGGGTGGTAACGCAGCGGATGCCAAAGGGGCCGCGGCTGGCGTGGCAGCCCCCGGTGGTGCCAAGGTAAATGCGGCGGCTGAAAAGGTCGCCAAATAACCTGTTTCAGCTAAGCCCCTAAAGCCGGAGACGTCATGATGGGATTTGCAGAATGGACGTTGATGCAGGAGGGGGGGCGGGTCGATGCCGTCAGCCTATTGCTGCGGGTGGTTTTGTTCTTATGCCTCTATGCTGGGTTTTCGATTGCCCAGCGATTTTGGATCCGGCAGCGGGTGCTCCGTAATATCAGCGTGCCTCTGAATCTGTTGGTGCTGGTGTTGCTTCTGCTTCTGTTGTTAAAGCCAGTCCTCAGTCAACTGATTCCCTCAGTTTTGGATATCATTCTTGCCGTAGCGATTTTCCTGGGGATATCCATTGGTCTCAAGGGGGCTGATGTGGTTCTCTTTGATGTGCTGGCGCAATGGCGGAAGCGCCAGCAGGTTCCCCTGCTGTTGCGGGATATCGGGCGCTGGGTGCTTTCGTTGCTGGCGCTGATCCTGATTATTCGCGGATTCTTTCCCGGGGTGAATCTCGATATCTTTGCGATGTCCTCTCTGGTCGTCGGGTACATTGTCGGGAATGCAACCCAGGATACCTTGGGTAATTTGATTGCCGGCCTGGCGTTGAACACCGAGCGGCCATTTCAGATCGGGGACTGGGTGACGGTCAGCGGTAACACGGGACGGGTGGTGGATACGACCTGGCGTGCGACGCGGTTGCGAACCAAGGCCGAGGATTATATTGTCATTCCCAATGCCTCCATCGCGCGTGACGCGATTGTCAATTATTCCCGGCCCACCACTCACCACGGGTGTTATTTGCCGATAGGCGTTGATTATGAGAGTCCGCCCAATGCCGTGAGGAGCGCGATTCTCAGTGTATTGAGGGATGTCCCTGAGGTGTTGAAAGATCCTGCACCCACGGTCTATCTCACGGGGTACGGTGATTTCTCGATGAACTTCACCATTCAATTTTTCATAGCGGATTATTCCCGGATGGATCCCATCCAGAGTACGGTCATGGATCGGCTCTGGTATGTGTTCAAGCGTGAGGGGATTGGAATTCCCTATCCCATTCAGGATGTCAGGCTCAGCAATCGCTTGTCCAGTGAGCGATGTGCCCTTGAGGTAAGCCGGAGTGCGGTGAGGGAGCTGATCCGGCAGACAGAGTTGTTTCAGTCTTTGTCTGAAGCCGAATGCGAGCGGTTGGTGTCTTCGGTGGATACGGTTCCCTATGCTGCAGGGGAAGTCCTTTGTCATGAGGGCGATCCCGGTGATTCCTTCTATGTCATACGGTCTGGCTCCGTGGCTGTCTTGATTCGGGGAGCGGATGGAGTGCCTGTCGAAGTGGCCCGGCTGACCAGCGGGCAGTTTTTCGGGGAGATGTCGTTGCTTACTGGAGAACGGCGTTCGGCAACGGTCGTGGCGCAAGGAGATGTGGATGTGGTGCGGGTTTCAAAGAAGGCGTTTGCCGGTTTGTTGCAGGCCGATTCCGAACTGGCGGGCAAGCTCTCGATTTTGCTGGAGAAGCGGTTGGCCGAGCGTCAGGCAATCATGGCGATCCCGGCAACAGGGGCGCCGGTGCCGGAAAACCGGTCTATGCTGGCTGCGCGCATAAGGCGATTTTTCGGGCTTGCGGCATAGGGAGCCCTCGTGTGGCTGAAGTTGGGATTGGTTTTCGTAGAAGCATCGGATCATGAGAAAAACAGCAGTTATTGTACTTCTGACCGTTCTCAGCCTTCAGTCTTTTGTGGGGGCCTCCTGTTGGGCAACCCACCCCCGATCCCTCCAAGGAGGGGAGCTAACAGGGCTGCAATCTCACATTCCTAATCCCCTCCTTGGAGGGGTAGGGGTGGGTTTAGCTGTTAGTGATGTTCCGAATGACGGGGCTTTGAGTCAAGCTTCCCGGCAGGGTGTTTTTCAGATCGCGGGGGCTCATGCTGCGTTGACCCAATCCAACCAGACCTGGCAGTTAAGGTTTCTCCTGCCTCCGGGGGCGGCGGCTGGGGTCTGGGCTAAATATACGGATACAGATGGACTTCCGGCGAAGGCGCATGTGTTGCGTTATTCCTATGAGCTTTCGGACGATGCTCCAGTTCCTTTATGTGTCAGTTGGGAAATCAAGGGGGCCTCCGGGACGCAAGCCATTCCGCAGGTGTTGCGCGAGCGACGTGGCCAGGGGGAGCTGCGTTTAGAGGCCGCCCGTATAGGTGTTTGGAATGAAGTGGTGCTAGTGGTTGCCCATCACGGTGGTGCAACCCCGCTTTCCGGTGGCCTCGCGATGAAGGCGGAACTGGTGGCTTGGGCGCCCTGGCGGTTGGCGGTGGCAACGCCTTGGGGCTGTTGGCTGAGTCTGCTGGCAGCGGCGCTTCTGGCGGCGGCCCTGGCGCGTGTTATCCCGCCGCGCCGGTCTGAGCGTGGGCTGACGGCGAAGTGGATCCGTGACCTTGTTTTCGGGTTTGCCTGTTTATTGGGAATGGGGTCGGTTCTGGCCATTCTGGCCACAGTCAATACAGAGCCCGGCCGGTTCCCGTTTACACCCGCGGTCGTGGCCTTGACGGGCGCCGCGATGGCGGCGTTATTCAACCGGCTTTGGGCCGGCCGCTGGCCGTCCGCCGCCGAATCGTTTCGACACGTTTTGATTCCCGGCTTCTTAACTCTGGCCGCAAGCGACATGGCGATCTGGATCGCGGCTTCTCAGTGGTCGGCCCTGGGGCACATGACCCGCCTGAGCGCGGTTGTGTTCTGGGTGTTGTATCATGGAGTGAATATCCGGCGATTGCGAAACACGCAGCATCCTGTGGATGGGGTTATGGGGATGCGGCTGATTTCCATTCCCTTTCTGTTCGGGCTTCTGCTTCTGTTGCCGAATCGCGATATGATGTTGCAAGCAGGCTCACTCCTGCTTCCCGGTGTATGGGGTGGGCTTGAGTTCAGGATCCTGGTTGGCCGGATGGTCATATTGATTGTTTTCAATCTGGCGTCGGCTATGGCCTGTGGGGGCGGTAACGCGAAGGGGTGGGGCCCGGGGCTTTGGGATCGCCATTCCGCCAGGGTGTTGATGGTGGTGGCAATGGCGGTAACGGTCTCGCCCATCATTGCCAATATGGGGTCGGGTCTTTGCGCCCTCCCCCTGTGTTTACAGCCTGTGGCTTCGATTGTGGCCGCCATGTTGTCTCAAAGTCTGTTATGGGCCGAGGCGTACCTGTTGACGGGCATGTTGTTGGATGCCATGCACCGGCGGAAACTGCAAGGGGCCACGCTGACTGGCTATGCGCACAAGGGGTTCCGTAATGGCTTGGTATTCAGCGGCTGGTTCATGGGCCTGGTGCATTTGGGGCAATGGGTGGCTGTCGCGCCATTTTGGCTGCAAGCTTATGCCGCTGCGCCGCTGCTTTCCTGGGCCTGTCTGGGCGCGCTGGCGTTCCCGCTTATCAAGACCATTATCGAAAGCTTTGATGGCAGTCCCTCGTTTCTCCGGCGGTTGTTGCGCAATTACCGCCGGCCAGCGCTGATGTTGCGCGGAGCCCTGGCCGGTTTGTTTATCAACTGGGTTTGGACGCACCAATTTATTGAATGGAGTCTGGCCGGCCGGATGGGCCTTGGGTTTCTGGCAGGGGGCCTGATCTATGCCGGTATGAGCCTTGTCAGTGACGCTGCGCGTCTGGTGATAGGGCGTGGGCGCCTGGCCGGTTGGCGTCTTTACGGGGTGGAGGCAGTGTTAGGGGGATTGGTAGGCGCGGCCTTGGGATTTTATTTCGATACGGTGCAAACCCCGGTGGTGGCCACGAAGCTCAGGCTGTATTGCGGGTATGGCCTGAACCCGATTCCTTACGATGTCTATCCGCTGCTGAGTCGATGGGGTTTTTTGAGTCTGGGCGAGTATATGGGTGGGGCGAGGTTGCTGTGGAATGAGTCCCTGGCCGGAGTGATTTCCTGGGGTGTCGCGGCCTGGTTGTTTGCGATCAACCGTTCTTTCCTGATGGCTTTGTTTCAGCGTGAGTGGGCGCCGGTGCGTCGCATGGCGACGCGGGAGGGGCTGGCGGAGTTGGCGGATGGCACAATCTTTGTGCTGCGCTGGGGATTATGGATGGCGCCCATTATCTTTACGTTCCTGCGCCAGATGTCTGTTCCCACCTGGTATAATCAGGATGGCGCCATTCGCACGCTTTTCTGTGTGGCGCAAACCGGGTTGCTGGATGCCAACGCCTTTGAGGCATGGAGCTTGAAAGTGTTCACGTGGGTGCTGGCCTATGACGCTTTTCGTGTGTTGATCTGGTTGGATCATATGGGGCTGAGAGTGGCCTCGCTGGTGAATCT
>JBAXDB010000153.1:0-4936 GCA_037141135.1 bacterium
ACAAAGAAAAAGGCATTGAAAAGAAAAATCCACAACACCGCCGCCACCGCCGACAACACTGCCAGCCCCCCCAATTCCATCGGCGTAATCGTCAGAATGTCGCCGATCAGATACCGCGAATACTTCGCAAAGCCACCGCCACGTGACAATAACACCACGCCTAACGCAACGACAAAAGCCATCACCAGGGCAATACTTGTATCGGCTGGCAGGGCGCTATACCTTCGTAACAGGAACATCCCCAGTGCCAGCAAAACCGCAAATCCGATAATCGTGGCGGAGGGGTTCCCCAGCCCCAACAGCGCCCCAAGCGCCACGCCGGTCAAGGCCGAGTGCCCCATGGCCTCGGAAAAGAAAGCCATGTGGTTGTTGATCACAAGGCAGCCCATTACCGCGAGCAACGGCGTAATCAGCAGAATTGCCAGCAGCGCATAATGCATGAAGTCATACTGCGCCCATTCGAAGGGCAGGCTCATGATCAGGGCATGCCACGCCGTCATGATTTTGTCTCCACCGGCAAGGCACATTGTTCATGCTGAAGCGCCGATAAGAGCGGGCGTCGTCCGGCAATCTCCGCCTCTGTATACCCGAAGCCAAAGGCCTGGCGAATCAGGGGATTTAGCAGCACCTCGCGCGGGGGGCCGTCACACAAAACCTTCCGATTCAATAAAATCATCCGGTCAGCAAATTGGGCGGCAGCCGTCAGGTCATGCGAAACCAGGAGAATCGAAAGATCATATTCCTGACGCATTTTCGACACAGTCTGATAAAAAAGTTCCATCCCGCCCTGGTCCAAAGCCGCCACGGGCTCATCGAGCAACAAAAGTTCTGGCACCGGCGTCAAAGCCAGGGCCAGCATAATTCGCTGAAGCTGGCCCACCGAGATTTCGGAAAGACGCCGGCCAAGCAGCTGTTCCGCCCCGACCAACTCAAGCTTTTCACAGGCCTCATCCCGCACGGCCTTGCGGGTGCCGACCCAGAGTGGCCAGCGACTGATCGTGGCCGCGAACAAATCCAGCACGGTCGTTGGCGAGGTCCGATCCAGTTCCAGCTTCTGCGGCACATACCCGATCCGAATCGGAGTGGTGTTCTCGACATTACCATGATGGATAAAACGAAGCGTTCCTGTGTAGGCCAATTCACCCACCATGGCGCGCAATAAGGTTGTTTTGCCGGCCCCGTTCGGGCCGATCAGAGCCGTGAGCTCCCCACAATGCATGTGAAGATTTATCTCTTCCAGCACCGTTTCACCCCGCAGCCTGACCCCGAAATCATGCAGCCGGGTACAGCATTCGCCACAGGATCTAAGAGGAATGCGAGAGGTTTTCAGAGGCTCATTCATAGGGCCTTACTTCGTTGCCAGAATAGCCAGCATTGCCGCCACCAATAAAACCATACCAATGACAATCACACGCCGGCGACGGGACTGTAAACGGTTCACCCCGGATGCCTCATCCGATTCACCCTGCGGCGTCTCCCGCATATAGTCTCTGTCATACAGCCCCATAACATTATTCCTCAAAATGCGCGGTTCAGAGAGACTCCCACCGTGCGGGGGGCGCCATTCTCTCCCACATAGCCTGACTGGGCTAACTGGTACGGAAAGGCAATGGGCACATAGTCCTGATCAAAGAGATTGTTGACCCACGTCTCCACACGCCACAGACGGGATCCAACCCCTACGCGCGTATTGACCAGCACATAATTATCCTGCGATTCCGCATTACTGGCATCATAGTAGTAACGCCCCGTCCCCACCCCTTCCAACCGGACGAAGCCCGTATATTTCGCGCATAACTTTTGCTCGAATTCAGTTCCGGCATGCCAGGTGAGGTTCGGCGCGAACGGCAGATCATTTCCACTGACATCCCTTCCGCCGGACAGGCTGTCGGACCGGAATTCAGACTTCAACAAACCCAGACCACCAAACAACATCAGTCCGGTCAACGGTTTGACGCTCAATTCCAATTCCCCGCCCTCGCTCCGGGCTTTGCCCGCGTTGTCGATATAGAACACCCCGGGAGAGCCCGCCGGCACATCCAATTGCAGGTCGTCCCACTCCGTCCGGAACAGGGCGACATTCACCACCACGCGATTCTTCAACCAGACGGTCTTAAGACCGGTTTCACAGGTCAGACTTGTTTCCTCATTGAAATCGGCATGCCCCGGTATTGCTAATGTATTGAACCCACCCGCCTTGTAGCCTTTGGAGACCTGAACATACGGGAGAACGTCGGGCGTCAGGTGATAGCCAAGCGAAGCGCGCGGACTGACCTGATTGAAATCCTGCCCGGCATCAGTGTTGGAACCCGGCATAAAGGCTGGGCTGGCATATTGCCGTAAATCAGCCGAGCGGTGCTCGTAGTCATCGCGAAGTCCAAGCCCCAACTCAAGGCGCTCATCAAACGTGAGAATGCCCTGGCCATAGATGCCCACCCCGACATCATTCAGATCCGCGTCGTCATGCTGTTGATAGGACAGTGGCAGCCCGAGCATCGCAACGGCACCGGGACGGTAGTCATTGAAGGCGCGCTGCTGATAAGCGGAATGATACGCCATCGTACCCAAAAGCCAGCGCATGGCGACCCGGTCGCCAAGCTTGACTGGCGCCGCCTCGGCTGAAGTCAAACGGACTTCCTGAATCCAAGCCTGCTGATTCTCCTCATTATCGCGGCGGATGAGATCCGCAGGAGTCATATCCAAATCGGTCAGATCGTGTGAACGCCACCACTGGAAGGCCGTAATAGAGATAAGATCCACTTCCTCACCCTTTCGAGTGGCAGTAAACACCGGTTGGGAAAGATCGCGCCCGGAACTGCCCTCATAATCATGGGCAACGTGATAAGGGCGCACCCGCAGCGATGCCAGGTCGCCAAGCGCATAATCGCCATCGCGATCCACCTCGCCATTAACACTGAACCGATAACTCCAGGGCCCTTCGTCAGGCCACAACACCTGAGCACGGCCAAAAAATGATTCCCGACTGTCGAGATTGTTTCCAGTCATGTCATTTTTCGTATACCCGTCCCGCGTGGAGTAGCCCGCACTGAAACTGCCAGCCGCCTTACCGGAACCGACCGGCCCCTCGGTCGAAACACGGGTATCAATCAAACCATGATCCCCGCCAGCCAAACTGACCGAGGTCACAGGCTCGCGGCCAGGCAGCCGCGGCACCACATTGATCGCACCGCCGAGAGTATTACGCCCATAGAGGGCGCCCTGCGGCCCACGCAGGAATTCAATCCGCTCCACGTCGAGAAACTCCTGATTCGCCGTGGCATAGGAAAGCTGGGGTACGCCATCAATAATCGTGGTCACCGCGGCAGAGTTTCGCCCTGACCCAATTCCCCGCACATAAGGAAAAGTCAGGCGACGCACGCTGAAATCCCCAAGCGTCAGATTGGGGACATAACAAGCGGCATCACGCAAATCGTTCACCCCAGCCGACTTCATGGTATCAGCAGACTGCACGGTCACAGCGCCAGGCACAGACTGGAGTGGCTCTGTCAATTTACGCGCTGTTACCACAACCGTTTGAACCTCGGCGGTCTGAGCCCGGGCTGTTAGGCCACCACTGGGAACTATGCCGAGTGCCAGCAAAGCGAACAAAGACCCGCTAATGGAATTATTTTGATATTTCATATGAGGACTAAATAGTCTATTAGTGCTTCAAGATCAAACCGAAATAAGGGATATTAGCGACAGGAGTCATAAGTGAGGATCAAAAATATATGAAATATTACTTTTTATTTATTTCTATGGTGTCGGGGCTCTTAATGGCTGACCAAGGACTGGCGGCCGATCAAAAAGACTGGCCCCAGTTCCGGGGCGCCAATCAGGATGGAATCTCGAAAGACTCACAATGGAATCCTCAAGCGCTTAACGGCGGCGGCAAAATCGCCTGGAAGACCAATGTCGGCGCCGGCTATGCCAGCGTGGCTGTCGCAGGCGACAAGGTTTACACCATCGGAAATAAAGACAACCAGGACACCGTGTATGCCTTAAGCATTAAGGACGGTTCTTCCATCTGGCAACATTCCTATCCCTGCGCCTCGGGCGGCGGCTATCCTGGACCAAGGGCCACACCAGCCACCGATGGTAAACGGGTTTATACTTTGAGCCGGGAAGGCCATCTGTTCTGCCTGAATGCGGACACCGGAGCCGTGCAATGGCAGAAAAACCTGATCACCGATTTCAAAGCCGGCAATCTCAAGTGGGGCCTATCAGCCTCCCCCGTAATCCATGGCAACATGCTACTGCTCAATGCCTGTGAATACGGAATCGTGCTGAACCGCATGACCGGCGAGAAAATCTGGGCAAGTCCGGCAGGCATCGGTGGCTATGCCGCCCCGGTCTCATACATCGCCGGAAAAACAGAATGCCTGGCGATCTTCGGGTCGAAAGCGCTGTATGGCGTAGAACTGAATACTGGCAAAAAACTATGGTCCAGTGACTGGGAAACCAGTTACGACGTTAACGCGGCTGATCCCATTCCACTTAATGGCAACATCTTCATCTCATCAGGATATGGCAAGGGCGCCTGCGTGCTTGAAGTTACGGGTACCCAACCCAAAAACGTGTGGACCAGTAAAGTCATGCGTAATCATTTCAGTAGTTGTGTGCTCATCAACGGTTACCTCTATGGCATCGACGGAAATACCGGGAACGGCTCACTGAAGTGCATAGAATTTGCCACCGGCATCGAAAAGTGGGCTCAAAATCTGGGTTTTGGTTCTCTCACTGCAGCGGGCGACCAATTGGTTGTTCTCAATGAGAAGGGGGAGTTATTTGTTGTGAAAGTATCTCCCACCGCCTTTGAACAGGTCGCCTCAGCCGGAAAAATTCTGGAAAAAATCTGCTGGACATCCCCCGTCATCTGTCGCGGCCTGATCTTCTGTCGTAATGATAAAGGGGATCTCGTCGTACTGGATGTGAG
>JBAXDB010000154.1:0-4875 GCA_037141135.1 bacterium
GGGAGGTTGCTGGCGCCGGGCAGGGTGACCCAACTGCCTCCAGCCCCCAATGAATCCTTATACGAAATGGTGTAGTGCCGGTTGGTAAGACCACGCCACTGCAAAGTGAAGCTGCCGGGAAGAAGTGAGGAACCACCGGTGGTCCCCAGTTGGAATTGGCTGCCACTCTGCAAGGCATCGGTTCCGGATAGTTCCTCCTGCCAATTCAGCACGCCATCATGATCCCAGTCGCTATTGGGCGAAAGCGTTATAAATGAGGCGTAGGCCGCCTGGCCAATCCAGCCGGACTGATCCTTGGCCCACACATACATGGTGTTGGTCCGGTCCGATAGAAGACTGGTCAGCAAGCCCTGGGTGTTGGTCGTCCATGAGCCCTTGGTGGTTCCTCCCGCATTGGTCGGCGCAAAGTAATACCCAATAATGCCGGAACCGGCACCGTCGCTGAAGCCGGACCAGGTTCCATTCACAGAATTTGACCCCACCACATAGTTTCCAAACGGGCTCACGCCAATGGTGATGACAGCATTCATTGCAGACGGGGGCGTGGCATCAATCCAGCAAGGACCATAAAACACAGGAGCGCTCAGATTGCCCATGCGATCACGCGAGCGGACCCAGGCCCAGTGATGCGTGCCATCAGCAAGTGGTGGTGTCAATCCTGTCCGGCCTGTGGCCGTGCTGGGTGAAGTTAACGCAGCCTGGTTTGTTGTGGCCCCATAATGGTAATTGGTGACCCCGCTGCCACGCGCTTCCTGTACCAGGTCCCAACGCAGGCTCATGATGGAATTCTTCGACCAGGCATTTGTCTGGTGGACCAGTGAAATCAGGTTAAGTGGAGTGGGCGGGGCTTCATTGTCAACCATGAAGGGCTGACTGGTCACCCAACTGCTCCAGAAGATCCCATCCCACGTACGGGCACGCAGCAGGGTGTTACTGGAATAAAAAATCGCACTCTCTGCGCTCTGAGAGTCCCAGGTAGAAATCAGGTTGTTTGTAATCAATCCAGACGTACTTCGTGTCAGCAGGTTGGAAAGCGGCAAGGCAGCGATATCCGTGAGTGTTGCCAGGCCTATTTCCGATTGAACGGAGGTGAGCGAGGTATTGCTCCACACCCCGCCCGGTGAGGTGGACCATTCGCAGGCGGCCTGACAGGTGTCACCATCTGCATCGAACAATCGATTAGACAGCGTGATCGTGCCCTCGCCATTGGTCGACGTCTGGGCTGCGTAAGTCCAAGTCAGGGTGGCGGGTGAGCGAACCTTCAGATAGACGGGGATGACCTTGATTGGATTGGTAATGGTGTTGTCCGAAATTTGAATGAAGGCATCGCGGTTACCCGTTGTAATTCCGCAGCTGTTCAGGGTTGCGAGGGGCAGGGTGGCGTTGCTTTTCGGGGAGGTCGTCAGGTTGGTGCTGACGGGAGTCAGCCAGGCTTGAGCAGGGATCGTGGGGGAGATCACAATGTCGTCAATAAACCAACCGGTTCCCTCGGTATTATCATCTGAGCCGAAATGGAATCTGACGATGGCGACGCAGCCGGTAAACGACGTGAGATTGAAGATGGGTTGACTCCATGATGAACCATTCCCTGCAAAACAAGGGGTTGCGTCAGGCCATGGAGAGGCCGCGTACCCTGAAATCAAGTTGGGGTAACCGCCGATGGGTGAAATCTGTTGGAATGAAGCGCCTAAATTTGTGGAAATTTCAACAATGCCGCCGTCCCAGCAGTTGTTTGGCTTCCAGCCTGGGCGCCAGAATTGATCATCAAGTTCACACTGAATCCAGTGCTGAAAGGTCAGTTGCGCGCCGGTGGCAACATAGAAGGGGGCAGAGTCAAGTTTGGCGTGCATGCTGCTGGCGTAAACCGAGGTGTTGGGGTTGCCGCAATACCATGCTTGAGTTCCCGAAGTTGAGCGATTTGTAGAGATGCACCACAAGTCATTGGAGCCCGAGTGGGTCCAGGTTCCCGTGCCACCCTCCACATCATTGCTGAAACCACCCCATAAGATGGAGACGTTGCCCTGCCAGACACCCACCCCGGTGTTGGTGATGGCAAGTGTCAGATTGGACGTCGTTTCGGGAAGGAGCATGCAGGGAAAGTGAGCAGGTGCGGCGGTGATTTCCGGGTAACTAGGGGTCACGGTAAAGGGCCCATTGGTGGTTGCTGTCAGCGGATCGGTGGCCACAATCGAATAAACAAAGCTGTCCCCGTTCGTGCCGGGTGCTGGAATGGAGGCGGTGAAAAGATGGCCGGCGCCGGACGTCATGGGGGTTGCTGTTGCCGGTCCGCCATTGCGACTCCAGTACAGCACGGTGGAGACAATCTTGAAATTATCCGTGATGCAGGCTGAGACCGCATAAGGGGCTGGGCGCGGTTGCAGGGGGTTCAAGGGTGTGTGAAGGATGAATGGAGGAGTTGGAAAAGAATTCATGTCGCGGGGATTTGTTTGATCTTTGAATTCGCTCAGGTTATTAAAGCCATCGCCATCAGGATCCGCAGTGGGATCAGACGCACGGCTGCCAAGATAGAGAACTTCCCACCAGTCATTTATCCCATTGCCATCGCTATCCAGAGCTTCTGGCAGGAAAAGAGCTGCGGCCAGATGCGGCGTGGTCATCAGAATATCCGTAACAGGATTTACCGCCGGAAGGGTCGCGTCAGGCTGTCGTATTCCATCCAGTTGCCAGCCGGCAAACCGGTGCGGAATGTTGCTGATGATGACAGAGATGGGTGCGGGAAGCGTTGTGGCGGCAGCTCCATCATCCCACCAGGTCGTGATGTTGAGAGGGGCATAACTCGATGTATGCGTGAGTGAAAATTCCGTATGCCACTGCCAGGTGAGCGTGGAAGGGGCTGTCAGGGTAAAAGTGACGGCATTACTGTTTCCGGAAGCAGGAACGCTACCGGTTCCCACCCAGCCGCTACAGGCCCAGCGCATGCCATTACTGGGTGTTGTTGAAGCAGGGGCGCTGGCCTGTATCACCTTGCCTGATGAAAAGAGGTGTTCGCCATAGTCAGGACTGGTGGTGGAAATGAACGAGGGCGTACCTGTCACCATCAGACTCATTGCGGGCACGATGAAAAACTCGCAGGTATTTGCCGGGGCATTGGTGGGGAAACGTACGCGATGCCCATTTGTGGCGTCCGCTTGAATCCAATACTGGATTGTGGTCCCCTCAACTTGTTCCGGAATAATGGCACGGAAAAGGGTGTTGCTAACGAGTTGACAGGTTGCCGCGCTGAAATTTGTGGTGCCATTCTGAGCCCAGAAGACAAAAAGTTGATTGGTATCGGTCAGAACAGACGGGCCGATTTCACACTCAACCGGGTACCCTGTGCCATTGTTGAAGGCATTCTCGCGGGGGGCGTGAATGATACGGAACAGCGCATCAACCGAATTGCGGGCGTTGAGCCGGCCTCCAGTTATGGTTTTTCCGGCCAGGGAGGAAATCACATCAACCCCTTTCATCAGGGCGTCCTTGATGTCTTCGGCACGGGCCGCTGGCCAGAGACTCCAGAGCAGCGCGGCCGCGCCGGATACATGCGGCGTTGCCATCGAGGTTCCGCTCATATAGCCATAGCGGGATCCATTGAGTGTGCTGTAGGTATCGACGCCGGGCGCGCCGAGGTGGACTGAGTTGAGGCCGTAGTGCGAGAAATAAGCCAGTGCATCGTGGCTATCCGTTGCCGCGATGGCGAGGATATTCGAAATACTGTAGGAGGCGGGGTAAAAAGGCGTTTTGTCGTTGTTTTGGTAGTTGTTGCCAGCCGCCGCGATGAACAAAATGCCGAGTGCTGCCTGTTCAACCACTGCGTCCCGGAAGGTCGCACTGAACTCGCCGCCGCCCCAGCTATTGTTGGTGATTCTGATATTCACTCCACGCCGTCGCAGGTCGGCGACATAGTGAAGGGCGTCGGCGGCGTCTGAAATCACTCCGTTACCGCTGTTATCCAGGAACTTGACGGGCATGAGCTGGCAGCGCCAGTTTACGCCCACAACGCCGATCCCGTTATTGCCAACCGCACCCATGGTGCCGGCGGTGTGCGTGCCGTGGCCATTCCCGTCCATCGGCGCATTGTTGTCGGCAGCAAAATTCCAGCCCCTGACATCATCAATATAACCGTTCTCATCATCGTCCAGTCCATTGTGGGTCTCTGCCGTATTGTGCCAGATATTGGAGGCAAGGTCCGGGTGATTGTAATCCATCCCGGTATCGATGTCGCCAATCACCACCTGCGTATCCCCTGTGGTCAGGTCCCAGACCTGGGGGGCCGAAATATCAGCGGCGGGTGTTGAGCTGTTGTTGAGTCCCCATAGCAAGCCGAATGAGGGATCATTTGGGAGGGTCTGCTGGGAGCGGACCACGTAATCTGGTTCGACATAGCGGATGAGATTCTTCTCCTGGCCCAGGAGGGTTAAAAGACGGGGTAGGGCGGCAATGGATTCATCCTGGATGCTGACGAGATAACAGCCGGGCATTTTCATGGCTTTGCGAATCGTGAGCCCTTGCGATTGAACAAGGGTCTCCAGTTTCACACGTTCCACTTCCGGATTTAACCGGATCATCACATGATCTGCGATCATGATATTGCGTGATTGAATGGTTTCAGGTTGTCCTGCCTGTGCTTTCAGCACTGATTCCTCAACACGCCAGAGCGGATATTTGAAATTGGCGCGCACAAGTCTGACGCGTTTAATGACCTCAGGATGACCGGGTTCGGGTGTTTCTGAAACTTGCAGCAATGGCATGCCTGCTGTCGGATCACCGGTGTTGGCGGAGGAAGGTCCAGCCGCAGGAGCGAATGCGGTTGTTGAGTTGCCTGCCCTGAGCGCTGTCGAAGGGCCTGCCCCGAGCGCTGTCGAAGGGCCTGCC
>JBAXDB010000155.1:0-4817 GCA_037141135.1 bacterium
TTTCTCCTTGAGACCACCTTCAAGGGGGGGTATATTCCGTCTACAGAGAGAGTTTAACATGGCAGTTCAAGGTTTACATTTGAGTCAGGAGATGCGCCTTCACATGGTGCTGGCGCCCCAACTACGCCAATCCCTGGAAATGCTCCAGGCCCCTGTGCTCGAACTGCGCGCCATGATCCAGGCGGAATTGAACAGTAATCCCACCCTTGAAGAACTCCCTGCAGATGCCCCAAACATTGAAATTGAGAAAATCAATACGGAACTCGAGGATCACAAGTCCATGGACTTCCGCAAGGAGTTTGACATTCTGGTGCGGCTGGATGACGAGTGGAAGGATTATTTTTTCCAGGAACGGGAACGGAATTCCTATTCCGCCCATAGCGAGGAAAAACGCGACTACCTTTACGACTCCATCACCCAGACCGAGTCGCTGCAGGAGCACCTCCTGCATCAGCTCGCCATGGCAGAATTCAGCGAAACCGACAAAGCCCTGGGCGAACTCATTATCGGCAGTATCAGCGATGATGGCTACCTCTCCTCTTCCATCGAGGAACTGGCCGCCACCTGCAGCGCGGATATCGGGCACATGCAGGATATCCTCACTGTTATTCAGGACTTTGATCCGCCCGGGGTGGGCTCCCGCGACCTTCGTGAATGTCTGCTATTCCAACTGGAACGTCTGGGAAAAGCGGGCAGCACCGCCGGGCGGATCGTATCCGGCCATCTTGAACGGCTGGCTGCACATAAATTACAGGAAATCGCCAAAGCCCTGAAGCTACCAATCGAGGAGATCCAGTCCGCCGCCAACTTTATTGCCACGTTGGAACCCAAGCCCGGTCGCGCCTACGGCTCCGAGTCTTCCCCCTATGTCACTCCGGAAGTGGTCGTCCAAAAAGTGGAAGGCGTTTATGTCGTCCTGATGAATGACGATGACCTCCCCCGTCTGCGGATCAGCAAGCACTATCGCTCGCTGATGAATGACGCAGGCACAGGCACCGAAGTGCGGGATTACATTCAGGAGCGGGTGCGTTCCAGCGCCTTCCTCATCAAGAGCATCCACCAACGCCAGCAGACGATCTTCAAGATCGCCACAGAAATCGTCAAGGTGCAGCAGGACTTTTTCGACAATGGCATCACGCATCTCAAGCCCCTGACCATGGCCGAGGTGGCCGGCGTGGTGGGCCTGCACGAAACCACAATCAGCCGCGCCGTGGCCGGAAAACACATGCAGACCCCGCAGGGGATTTTTGAGATGAAGTATTTCTTCACACCCGGCCTGAGAACCGCTGCCGGCGGCACAGTCTCCAATAAGACGGTGAAGGATAGTCTGGCCGCACTGGTCGCCGGAGAGGACCCGGAGCACCCGTTATCCGACCAGGAACTTCTTGAGATCTTGAATGAACGCGGCATCCAGATCGCGCGCCGTACCGTCGCAAAATACCGGATTGCCATGAAAATCGCGCCTTCCCATATGCGGAAGAAATACGGGTGAAACGGTTATTCGTAATTTGTCATCAGGATTTCCCCAATAACCCCTAACTGATCACGAATAACTATTGGCCTCTTGTCTTCGCCACAAGCCCCTCAAGCGCCTTCATGGCGGCCCCGCTATCCAGCGTCTTTTGCGCCAACCGGAATCCGTCCGGGAAATCCATGGCTTTACCTCCGGCAATCAGGCCGGCGGCGGCATTCAGGCAGACAATATCCCGACGCGGGCCCTTCTCGCCTTCCAAAATAGACCTCGTGATCACCGCGTTCTGCTTGGGGTCCCCCCCTGCAAGGGTTGAAAGTCCGGCATAATCCCCGATCACCGCTAACGGATCAAAATTATAGGTCCGGATCGTGCCGTCCCGCAACTCACTGATCCGCGTCGTGCCGGTGACGGTAATCTCATCCATCCCATCCTGCCCATGCACAACAAAAACGCGCTGACTACCCAGATGTTTCAATACCTCGGCGAACATTTCGGTTAGTTCCGGAGCGAAAACACCCAGCACCTGACAGCGCGCACCAGCCGGATTGGCCAGCGGGCCCAGCAGGTTGAAAATCGTCCTGAACCCCAACTCTCGCCGCGGACCCATGGCATGCTTCATGGCAGGATGCAACTTCGGGGCAAACAGAAACCCGATGCCAACCTCGTGAATACATTCCTCCATGACATCCGGCGACACCTCCAGATTAACGCCTAACTCCGCCAACACATCCGCCGAACCGCACTTGCTGGTAATGGAACGGTTCCCATGCTTGGCCACCGGCACCCCCGCCCCGGCCACAACGAAAGCGGCCGTGGTTGAAATATTGAAGGTTCCCAGCGCATCCCCACCCGTGCCGCAGGTATCCACCACCTGCTTGCCGCGCGGATCAATGAAGACGGCATGCCGCCGCATGGAGGCGCAGGCACCGGTCAATTCCTCAATGGTCTCCCCTTTGATACGCAAGGCGGCCAGGAAGGCACCCAACTGGGCCGGGGTCGCCTCACCATCCATAATCCGGTCAAAGGCCGCCACCGCTTCCGCCGTGCTCAGATTCTTGCCGGCAACCAGTTTTTGCAAAAGATCCTTCATCATGTTGCGTCCCTCTTTTCACTCACAATATCCAGGAAATTACGCAACAACCGCTTCCCGGTCGGCGTCAAGACCGACTCCGGATGGAACTGTACCCCATAGGTCTGGTGCGTCAGATGGTGCATGCCCATGATCTCGTCATCCTCACTGAAGGCATTGGCGATCAAGACCGGTGGCAGCGTCTCCTTCAACACCGCCAACGAGTGGTAGCGGCCGGCCTGAAACGGATTGCTCATCCCCTTGAACAGACCCTGCCCATCGTGCCGGACTTGCGACACCTTGCCATGCATGATGCGTTTGGCATTTGAAACGGTCGCCCCGAAGGCAACCCCCAGCGACTGGTGGCCCAGACAGACCCCCAACACCGGAATCCGCCCGCTCATCCGCCTGATCAATTCAACTGAGATCCCAGCCTCTTTAGGCGTACAGGGCCCGGGCGAAATGACCAGCGCTTCAGGCTTCAGCGCCTCAACCGCCTCAACCGTGAGGGCATCATTCCTGAAAACCCGGATATCCGCGCCAATCGCGGACATCATCTGCACCAGATTGTAGGTGAACGAATCGTAATTATCGATGAGTACAATCATACCACGTCTCCATCCAACTCGAGCGCCCGGGCCGCCAGTTGCAAGGCCTTCTGCATCCCACGCGCCTTCTGGCACGTTTCCTGAAACTCCTTCACCGGGTCGGAATCATAGACAATCCCGGCCCCCGCCTGGATGGCCACCTGCCCACCCTCCACCTCAAGTGTCCGGATAGTGATGGCCAGATCCATGTTGCCATCATACCCCACATAGCCCACCGCCCCGCCATACGCCCCGCGCGGTTCAGGCTCAAGCTCATGGATGATCTCCATGGCACGGATCTTCGGGGCCCCTGACAAAGTTCCGGCAGGAAACGTGGCGCGAATCACATCATAGGCATCAAACTCCCGCCGCAATACCCCCTGAACATGCGACACCAGATGCATCACATGGCTATAACGCTCAATGACCATGTAATCGGTCACCTGCACACTCCCCATCTCCGAGAGGCGCCCAATGTCGTTACGCCCGAGATCCACCAGCATCACATGCTCCGCCCGCTCCTTCTCATCCGAAAGCAGTTCATCCGCCAGCGCCCGATCCTCGACATCGTCCTTCCCGCGCGGTCGCGTGCCGGCAATGGGCCGCAATTCCACACGATTGCCCGTCAGCCGCACCATGACCTCCGGCGATGACCCCACCAGGGTCTGGCTCCCCAGCTTCAAAAAGAAAGTGTAGGGCGAAGGATTCAGCAGACGCAGGGCACGGTAAAGATCCAGCGGCGAAACCGTGACGGAAACACTGAACCGCTGGCTCAAAACCACCTGGATGATATCACCCGCCGCAATATACTCCTTGGCCCGCTTCACCATCCCGCAAAACTGGTCCTTGGTCATATTCGATTCAAACGCCACCTCGCCGGCAGTCCGCCGGCTCACCGGCCGCTCCAGAGGCTGATTCAGGGTATGTTCAATCCCTTCGATTGCAGAAACAGCACGCCGGTACGCCGCCTCAGGAGAGGGGGACTCGGAAGGCCGGGTGCAAACCACAATCTTGATGGTATGCCTGATATTGTCGAACACAATCATCCTGTCCGCCTGCACGAAACGGCTGCGCAACCGCATGCCAGGGCGCCCATCCTTTGGCACGGGCATACGTTCGAACTCTCCCATCGCTTCATAGCCGATGAAGCCCACGGCACCCCCGATGAAACGCGGCAGCCCCGGAACGGCAGCGACCCGGACGCCCTTGAAAATTCTGCGGATTTCCTCCAAACCCTTCCCGGGCTGACGATGATCCACCTCCAGAAAGGGACGCGGGTCAATGCCGACAAATGAGTAGCGGCCCCATTTTTCACCACCCTCCATACTTTCCAGAAGAAAGACATTCTCCCGGTTCATGAAGCGCTGCAGCACCGACACAGGCGTCTCTGTGTCGGCAAGGATCTCCTTATACACCGGCACGATGTCATAGCCACGCGCCAGTCCGTCATAATCTTTTTCGTTTGGAAACATAATGTTTCTATGTATAGAAACAACGAGCCGGAATGTAAAGAGGAAAAATCAGTGAGCAGTGGACAGTGTGCAGTAAGCAGCCCCTAGCCACTGCCCACTGGCTTCTGCCCACTGTCTTCTGCCCACTGTCTTCTGCCCACTGTCTTCTGCCCACTGGCTTCTGCCCACTGGCTTCTGCCCACTGTCTTCTGCCCACTGTCTTCTGCCCACTGTCT
>JBAXDB010000156.1:0-4783 GCA_037141135.1 bacterium
GGTTTAAAGGTCCAGTTGATTTCCCGGTTAATGGTGAAGTTGTAGTTTGTGACGTTCAGGTCAGGATATCCTGCCAGAGTCAGGCGGAAGTCGTGAGGTCCAACCGGAAGTTGGAGAGTACTGGGGGTGACATTATCTGGCTGTAATGCACCGTCAATGTAAATAGCGGCGCGCGGGGGAGTGGATCGGACTGTCAGGGTGATAGTTCGTTTGGCGGCTGGGATCTTTTTTTTGCCGGGTTTATCCAGGGATGAAACCTGCAATTCAAAGCCGACAGGAAAGGGGATCCGATCGGGGGAGGGGGTCCGCAGGTTGAGGTGATAGCCATTTGAATCAGCAGGCCAGTCCATAATCGAGAGATCGTTAAATTTCGGTATTCGTAACAATCTGTATTGAATTCCCGGATTGGCAAAGTTGGTTACTGTTGCGACAAAGATAATTTCCATAGTGGTTTCGCTCATTACACTGTTCTTCATGATAGAATTTGTGCCCATTCGCATTTCTGCCAGGGGGAGCTCCAGAACTTCCATGCTGTTGATGTTTGCGGTCAGAGTTCCTACGGTTATCCAAGTTGGAGATTCGCCGGATTCCGCCATGGTAGGGGTGGAGGCTGCCACGGTGGTGTCATTTGTCCCGGATCCCCCCGGGGGAGTGTGACTGCCGGCAGACGTTCCTGCCGCAACTTTTTTTTGTGGGGGCGCCGAGGACTCCTTTATCATCACCTGGAAGCGTTCATCCATTTTAACGCGGGCTTCCGGACTGGTAAGAGCGGGGGATGATTTTTGGCATTGCGCGGCAAACTCATCTGAAAACTGTTTAAAAACTTTGGCTTGTTCCTTGGTGGCATAGGAGTCGATAAGGGCGCGGCCTGTGTTGAATTCCGCAATGGTGCTTTCAAGTTCGCGTCTTACTTTTGGAGGGATTTCAAACGTTCCGGTGGCATTGAGATCGGACAAAGCGGTGGCGAAAATGGAACTGGCGGCAGTGGCGATGGCGATGCCGGTGGTGTTGCGGGTTTTCCTCTTTTCTTTCAGCATCTCGCCGGCTTCATCCTGGTAGCGTTTGATGTGCCCGGTCATGGTTGCCTTATGCTTGTCCCGGGCTGCCAACAACGCGGTATTGTAGCGGTCGACAATGCTGGAAAATTCCGGGGTCTGAGTGTCGGGGAGCGCCACATCGTCAGCGGCCACTGCCTGAACGTGGCAGCTGACGGCCAGCAGCAGTAACCCCACAAGCATTCCGCCGGGCGTTTTTACGGAGCAGGTTTTTGGCTTCGGGGAGTATCTGGAAACTCGTGAAGTCCCTGTGGCTTGAGTGTGTAGGACCATAATGCCGCCTCCTTTTCAAATGCCGTCACCGTGATCCTGGAAATAACAGCCGGGTAATTGGTGTTGAATAAATGCTCCCCATAGATCTCCTGCAAATTATGGATATTCCTTGGAACACGGAAGCTTATGTTGCAATCCAGGCTGTCTACCATCTTCACATCACGTATGCGGTAGGTAAATACAGCGGGTTCGATGATTTTGGGTCCGGCAGATTGGTGTGAAGATGGATTGGGAAATTCCTGGCGATACGTACAGTCAAAGGCGAGCATTTCGTAGGTGCGTGTTTCACCTGGGGCGAAACGAACTGTGAAGATCTGGGTCCCGTTTTTCACGGGATCGGGCGTCACTTCAATCTCGCTGACCGGACCGGCGTTGGCGAGGCGTATGATTGTGCTCAGAAAAATAATAAACCAAACCCGGTGCATGTAGTGCCCTTTGAAAGTTGCGCTTAATCAATTTTGGCCACGCGGCGATAGCGGCCGTGATACATCTCGGCCAGTTGTTTAAGGAAGCTATTCCCCTCCTTGTCGATGGCGAAGCCGATGGCATGAACCACGGGCGGTTTTTTGCCTTTACCGGAGTAATATTTCTCCTGGAGGATGTTAAAATGCTGAATAAAGTCTGTCAGAGTCCACATCCCTGGATCCGCCATGGGTGGCGGGGTCGGCCGGGCAGGTCCAGCAGGACCAGCGGCATGGTGCGTGCGAACTTCCCAGTGGCCTTCGATGGCCGGGGATCCATGGTCTACAGCTTGTCCTTCCTTTAAGCCTCCCTTGCTTGGTGCGCGGGCGGGGGTGGGCGGAATCCAGACCCTCTCGCTGGTGGCGGGCGCAGCCGGGACAGTGGCCATTTGTGCCATTTGCGCTTCGTAGGCGGCGAGAGCTCCCTGATTTTGCTGTTGCCAGGCCTGCACCATCTGGGAATGTGCCTGTATTTGCTGGGCGGTGACCCCCTTCTTTACCATGGGTTTGCCGTCGCTGATGATCAGAATCGTATCCGCCCCCTGTTCGAATGCGGCGGTGAGCGCGATGTCGAGGCGAGTTGATCCCCCTGCCGTTGGGATCCCGATATTGGCGGGCTGGAGATTGCCGGAGGTCAGACCATAGTTTCCTTCCGTGTTGAAACCACGCAGAAACATTTTGGATTTAGTTTTATTGTCTTCCGTCGCAACCACGACATTTGTTTCAAAAGCGCTGGCGGCGTCAGCGAAAACGATGATGTTGAACATGGCGCCCGCGTTCAAGGCGTCAATGACTTCATTAATTCTGTTTTTCACACGCGCATAACCGCGCGGACCGCCCTTGTCATCTTCAACCATGCTGATAGAGACGTCGACCAGGATGGCAATCCGGTCACCACGTCCGCGGATCCCGAAGAAATCAAAAGCGGATACTCCGTTGCCAAAGCCACTGAGCCCATAGCCAGTGCCCAGTCCGGATCCCAGGCCGGTGCCGCCAAACGCTTTGAATTTGGGCTGGAAACTTGTTTTGACCGCCTTGGCATCCATTTTAATTTCAGGCATCGTAATGTTCGCCGTGGTGCGGGTGGACACCAGGCGCGGGGCCATCGACGGCCGGCTTGAGCTTCGCTGTTGTTTGGAGACCTTGACTTTGAACTCAAGTTTCCTGGGTTCATAGCTTTTCATCGGGGGCGGCTGCCCGACGAAGGTGGATTCGCGGTTGTAGAATATGTTGCTGATGACAAAGACGGCGGCAATCAGGAGCAGGCTGCCATGAAACACAAGGCTGCCGAGCAGGCTTCGCCGGAGCATGCCAGACATCGTGACCTGCTTTCTGGCGGAGAGCCATTCTCTGAACTTTTCCAGTAATGGGTTCATAAGTATTTCAGTAAAAGTGTCTATTAGCCTGATCCAAAGGTGACATCCTTGATGCCGGCGCCTGCACAGGCATTCATCACTTCAATAACCCGTTCATAATTTGCGGTGTCTTCGGCCTGAATCGTGATCATGTGTTTGGATTTGGCGGCCTCGGACGCCAGACGGTAACGAATCAGGGTGGCGACCAGATCGGGCATGTTTTTGCCTTCAAAAACGCGTCCGTTGAGAACGACCGTTCCCTTGGCATCCACCTCAATGACCTGTTCATCAGGCATATCCACGGGTCCACCCTGGGCGACCATTCCCGGCAGGGTGATGCCCAGATCTGTTTCCTCCTGCCCCAGCCTGGTGGTGATCATAAAGAAGATCAGCAGGAACATGACGGTATCAATCATGGGTGTAAGGTCGATCCGCGCTTCATCGACATGTGATGATGCTTTGATTTTCATGGCTTAGGGAGCTCCCATTGATAAGTCCTGCAAAAACGTGGCGAAAATCACGTCCGAGACCCCCGCGGCGGCGCAAGCGCCCATGGCCTTTCTGACATTTGAAAACTGCACATTACGGTCAGCGCGCAGATAGAGCCGGAGGTTCGGTTCCCGTTTGACTTCCGCCTCCATGATTTTGGTAAGCCCCTCCTCATTAACCAGCTGTCCGGAAATGAGGAATTGCTTGTCGGGGGTCGCCGTATCTCCTTGTAGCGTCCGATATCCTGGCTGGACCACATTGACGATACCCCGCCGGCTCGGATCCTTCTGTTTGGCGGCATTGGGGGCGATAGGCAATCTGACATCCCCCGGGGTGTCGAGTTTGGACATGGTGGCCGAAGTCATGAAGAAAATAAGCAGGAGAAAGACACAGTCAATCAAAGGCACGAGTTCGATGTGTACCTCTTGAATTTCCTTATCTGCTCCAATTTTCATAAACGCTTCACCTTCCAGGTACTCAATTAGGTTTTCGGCTGATCGGCGGTTGCCGCAGTCGAAAAGCGCGTAGTGGTGACGCCGGTGATATGGTCAAGAATCTCGGTGAAGTGCGCTTCGGCTTCCTTCATCGTGGTGTTTAACACATTCCGGAAAAAGAAGTAGAGGCCCATGGCGGTGATGGCGATTAAAAGTCCCGAGGCCGTACAGACCAGCGCCTCACCGATGTTCTGGGCGAGAATTTCGGGCTTGCCCATGCCGCCTTGACCGATTTTAGAGAAGGCTCCAATCATACCACTGACGGTTCCAAGCAAGCCCCACATAGGCGACATGGAGGTCATGAGTGACAGGAAGTTCACATAAAAACCGTAACGCGACTCTTCGCGACCAGCAGTTTCTGAAATGGCCGCTTCCATTTTAGGGCGACAGCCGGCGATATCATCGGGATTGAAATGTTTTAACCCGTCAGCCAGCGACTTCGTGAACAGCGTGTCCGTGGATGTGGCCAACTGCCAAACTTGACTGACATCCCCGTTGGCTGCGGCCACCTTCATTTGACCCAGCAGCTCGGGCGGCAGCATTTTTCTGGCGTTCACCCGCTGGAAGTTAATGATGGCCAGTGAGACCGTGATGATCGAACAGGCGCCCAGGAAATACATGGCCCACCCGCCGGATTTGATCATATCCCACAGGGT
>JBAXDB010000157.1:0-4683 GCA_037141135.1 bacterium
CTCGTCGATATGAGGAAAAGAACTAAACTCAGACTTCCTGTTATGTTGAGCTCAACATAACAGGAAGTCTGAAATTACGAGACGCTACGGCACAATGACCTGGATGTATTGTCCGCCGAATTTAATGAAGTTCCCGAGTTCTGCCATTTCGGCATCTGTTCGCGATGGCCCGTACACACCGATGCCACAGATCATGCCCCAATCATGATCGTAGTCCCAGTAGCCTCCGATCGGCGTGGGCTTCGACCAGTCCATATTCTTCAGGTACGGGACGAGTTCCTGAGGGATTATCTTTTCATTCACATCAGCCGGGTAAGCCTTGGTGTCGATGATACATTGATTGATCGCAGCATCAATCATCCTAAGGTCATTCTTGAACGCGGCGTTCTGCGAGTTGATCCTGGCTTTCATGAAACTGGGAATCGCAAGGGCGGCAAGAAGACCAATAATAGCGACCACGATCATGATCTCCACTAGCGTAAAACCCGGGGAATAAGAACATGTGATCGAGCGATACCATTTCATTTCAATCCGTCTCTTTCCTTAGTTTTTCTGAGGATCAACCGGAGCTTCGCCACATCAACAATCGCTTAACTTGTAAACTAAATCATATTACACCATCTATACAAGGCTTAATCGTTTCACTTAACGTCCCATAGGACGCGCTATTTCACTGGACCTAAGCGCCATTGGTGATTGACAAATGGTCTAAAAACAGCCTGAATACCGCCCGTCTGATGGCCAAGAGGGCCCGGATTAAGCAAGGCAGGGAATACTATTATGTCTAGCACTGAACAGATAAGCGGGACCAAAGGCTGGATCTCTTACCGTCCTGAAATCAAGGTTATGGATGTCACCATCCGCGACGGCGGCTTGATGAACAATCACAAATTCGATGTCAGCCTCGTCAAATCCGTTTACCAGACGTGCTGTGAGGCTGGCGTGGATTACATGGAAGTCGGCTACAAGGGCTCCAAGAAAATCTTCTCCCAGACGGAACACGGCCTCTGGAAATTCTGCGACGAGGATGTCCTGCGCCAGGTCATCGGCGACAAAAAGGGTGGCACCAAAATCTCCGTCATGGCCGATGCCGAACGCACGGATTTTCATAACGATATTCTCCCGCGCGAAAAAAGCGCCATCGACATGATCCGCGTCGCCTCCTACATCCACCAGATTCCCACCGCATTGGAAATGATCAAGGACGCCCATGACAAGGGCTACGAGACCACCATCAACCTGATGGCCATCTCCACAGTTCCGGAATCTGAACTCGATGGCGCCCTGGAAGTGCTCGGCCAGTCGGAAGTCGACGTGATGTATCTGGTGGATAGCTTCGGCACCCTCTACAGCGAACAGATCCACGCCTTAATGCATAAGTTCCAACGGTACGCCAAGGCAGGTGGCAAGGAAGTGGGGATCCACACCCACAACAACTGCAATCTGGCCTATGCCAATACCATTGAAGCGATTATCTGTGGCGCCAACTACCTCGATGCCAGTCTGGCCGGCCTGGGGCGCGGCGCAGGGAATTGCCAAATGGAACTGTTGCTGGGTTTCCTGCATAACCCGAAGTACAGCCTGCGACCGCTTCTGAAATGTATCCAGACGGATATCGAACCCTTCAGGAAGGAATTTTTCTGGGGCTTCAGCATCCCCTACATGATCAGCGGCATCCTGAACCGGCATCCCCGTGAAGCCATGGAGTTTATGGAAAAAGGCGATAGTTCCGATATTGTGAAGTTCTATGACACCATGACGTCGGAAGGCTGACTGGCCGCATGCTGGAGTTAACCCACGACCATTATATGCAGTTGGCGCTGCGGGAAGCGCAACTCTCGGTCGACAATGACGAAGTTCCGGTCGGGGCCATCATCATCAGGGACGGGGCCATCATCGGCCGCGCGCATAATCAGACGGAATTGCTGAAAGACCCGACGGCCCACGCGGAAATGATCGCCATTACCCAGGCGGCCTCGGCCGTGGGCGACTGGCGGCTCACTGATACGGTGCTCTACGTGACGAAGGAGCCCTGCCCAATGTGTGCAGGTGCGATTGTTCTGGCCAGGATCCCCGTTGTCGTGTTCGGCGTGGCAGATCCCCTACGGGGCGGCGCCGTATCGGTATTCAATATCCTGAATCATCCGCAGCTTAACCACCGCCCGGAAGTGATTCAAGGGGTCATGGAAATATCCTGCCGCACAATGCTTCAGGATTTCTTCCGCAAGAAACGCACCGCCAAACGACAAGAATAGTAATTTTTCCGATACGCTGGCTTGACCCACGCCCTGTTTCTGAATACGGTGTACCCCCTATGCTTCAACTCATTTTAAAAGGATTGACCCGCTTTTTCGGGTGGCTGTCGCTACCGAACGCCCTCGCGTTGGGACGGGGACTCGGTTGGATCTTTGGCAACGTGCTGCGTCATCGACGGAAAGACGCCGCGGAGGCCTTACGCCGCAGTTTTCCAGAGAAGAGTGAAAAGGAACGGACCACCATTCTCAACCGGATGTATCTGAATCTTGGCATGAACCTCGCCGAGGAATTCCGCCTCCCTTCCGTCCCCAAAACCTATCTTGAGGAAAACATCCTGTGGGAAGGTGAAGCCCACAGCCGTGACGTTTTAGCCGCAGGCAAAGGACTGCTCGTCCTGTCCGCCCACCTCGGTAATTTCGACCTGTTATGCGCATTCGCACCCAAATTCGACTTCCCGACCACCGTCATTACCAAGAGCATTAAAAATAATGCCATCAATCAATTCTGGATGGATGCGCGCAGCCGGTTCGGGCTCAAATTTGTGCCGGCGCATAATTCCTATCGCCAATGCCTCACCGCCCTGCGCAAGAACGAGATTGTCGCCTTTGTTCTGGATCAAAACATGATTGATACCGAGGGTGTTTTTGTGGATTTCTTCGGCAAAAAGGCCTGCACCTCGCCCGGCCTAGCCTATATGTCCGCCCAATCGGGGGCCGCCGTGGTTCCTGTGTTCATGATCCGCCTGGAAAATGGCCGGCATCTCATCAAGGCGTTCCCCGCCATCCCTCCGCCTCCTGACCGGAAGCCCGAAACCATCCTCACCTATACCCAGCTTTACACCAAAGTCATCGAAGACGTGATCCGGGAATATCCCGACCAATGGTTCTGGATCCACCGCCGCTGGAAGACCGTCCCCAAAGAAGCAAAAGCTCAACAATCCGCATAATAGGGATAACGTGCGGGATCTACGCCGGGAAGGCGACGCTTCCATCGTTTATAACTCCAGAGCCAATATTCCGGATTCCTCCGGAGTTCCTCTTCAAGAGCCGTTGTGATTTTTGCCGTCAGTTCATCTGTATTCATGCCCTCAATCTCCTCGGGCAGAAAGAGCTTGCTGGCATAGCCGTGATAACGGCCATCTGGATTGCACACGCAAAAAGCCATCAGGATGGGAGCCTTAAGCTTGAGGGCAAGTCCGGCCCCGGCCGTGGAGATGGGGACCGGGATGCCAAAAAATGGAACAAACACTCCACCTTCCGCAGGAAGCGTATCCTGATCTAAAAGCAGGGCGATAGCACCATCGCTTTTTAAAGCCCGTACCAGGGCGCGCAGAGCCCCTTCCCGCGGCACGATCTGCTGCCCCGACAGCGTTCGAATCCGGTTTATCTCGGCATCAATCAAATAATTCTTCACCGGCTTGGCCACACTGGCAATGGCGGCACCATGAAAAACAAAAAGCCAGCCCAGCATTTCCCAGTTTCCGAAATGTGCGGTAACCCCCACCAGCCTCTTTCCGGGTTGCATCCAGACTCGCGCGGCTTCGTCAACCACCACCCAGTCGCGCATCCGCTGCGTCCTATCGCGCGAGAACCAGAAATAATCCAGCCCCGTTTGCGCGAACGTCTGAAAAGCCTGCCGGACAATCAAATGCTTTTCAGAAACTGTTTTGGTTTCCCCGAAAGCCAGATCCAGATTCGCCATCGCAATGCGACGATCCCGGCGTGCAAAGGTCCAGGCTAGGCGCCCACCCATACGGGCCAACCGCATAATGGTCGCCCGCGAAAGTGCAGGGATCAGCCGCAATGCCATGGCAAACAACCACGCTTCCAGTTGAAATCGCAGGCGTCGTCCCAACGACTGTGTCTTATGGCTTTTCATCATCAATATCCTGAAACAAAAAGGCCCGAAACATTCCTGTTCCGGGCCTGCAACAATCACGTGCGATTATTTCGTTTCAACAGGCACCACGGCCCCCACGCTGTTGACTTCAACCTTCGTCATCGGCGCCGTAGGCTCGGCTTTGCCGGACTTGCGAATGTAGACCTCAACACGACGGTTCACCGGGTTGCCGACAATCGGGTCATTCTTCGCCTTCGGACGGCTGAAACCATAACCCACCGGCGTCATGCGAGTCTGATTGATGGCCCACTTCGTGGCCAGGTAATTCGCGCAGGCCTTGGCACGACGCTCAGACAACTGGTCGTTATGCAGTTTGGCTGATTTCTGCTGCTTGTCGGCATGCCCCTCAATGCGGGCGGTCGCACCGGGATCACGCTGCAACACCTTGCCGATGATGTCCAGATCCTTGAAGTACTCTGACTTGATGATGTCCTTGTCGTAATCGAACTGGATATTCAACTCAAAGAGTTGCAGATCATCCGCCCCATGTCCCGCGCGGGGATCCGTTCCATCCTCGATCACTTCATG
>JBAXDB010000158.1:0-4505 GCA_037141135.1 bacterium
CATGTGATCCGGATGCTCATGGAAATGCAGCTTATCAAGATTGTCGGACGGAGCGAACTGCCCGGGCGCCCCATGCTATACGGCACAACAGCCCTGTTTCTTGAGCATTTCGGGCTCAAGGAAGTCAAGGATTTGCCGGGGATTTCGGAATTAAGCCGGATGGATGCGTTGCGTGAAAAGCAGGATGTGAGCACCAAGGAAGCCGCGGCGACGGTCACTCCCGCGGTTGAGGCGCCCGGGGAGGAGGGTGCCACCCCGTCCCAAGAGCTTGATCCGTTGGATCAGACCGATCCGGCGGATCCGACCGATCCGTCGGATGATGAAGACGAGTATGATGACGATGACGATGATGATGATGAAGAGGAGGAATGATGAGCCTGGACACCGTTCGAAAAAAAATAGACAACGTTGATGAGAAGCTTGTCAAACTTCTGAATGAGCGTACGCGGTATGCCTTGGAAATCGGCAAACTGAAAAAGAAAGACGGGAAGAGTATCTATGTACCCGCGCGGGAAAAGCAGGTTTTGACACGCGTTTCAAAGTTGAGTCATGGGCCGCTTGGCGACCAATCGATTCGCGCCATTTACCGGGAAATCATGTCGGCGGCCCTGGCGCTTGAGAAGAATCTCAAGGTCGCGTATATGGGGCCACCCTCTACTTTCTCCCATCAGGCCGCCCGCAGTCGATTTGGCGGGAGCGTTGACTATTTGTCGTGCGAAACCATCAGCGATGTGTTCGATGCGGTTGAAAAACAAATGGCCGACTATGGCGTTGTGCCTGTTGAGAATTCAACTGAGGGGGCCGTGACATACACCCTTGACCGGATGACGGAAACCTCGGTGAAGATTTGCGCGGAGTTGTGTCTGCCGGTTACGCAGAACCTGCTTTCCAAAGTGCCCAGGGGAAATATTAAAAAGTTATACAGCCATCCCCAGGTGCTGGGCCAATGCCGGCAATGGTTGCAACGTGAAATGGCCGGAGTGGATTTGATCCCTGTGGCAAGTACCGCGCGCGGGGCTGAACTCGCTTCCAAGGATGACAGCGCCGGCGCTCTCGCCAGTTCGCTGGCGGCGGAAATCTATGGGCTTAACATCCTGGAGTCTGATGTTCAGGACCTGAGTGGCAATACGACCCGCTTTCTGGTGATTGGCAACAGTCAGAATCAGCCGACCGGGGATGACAAAACGTCCTTGTTTTTCGCGGTTCAGCACAAAGCCGGGGCTCTTTACAGGGCTTTGGAATCCTTTAAGAAATACGGCCTGAATTTAACCAAAATCGAGTCGCGACCGAGTAGGAGTAAGCGCTGGGAATATCTGTTTTTCGTGGATATTGAGGGCCATTTCGAGGATAAGAAGGTCAAGCAGGGGCTGGTGGATCTTGGTAAACATTGCGCCTTGTTAACCGTGCTTGGCTCCTATCCCAAGGCGTGAAGGTGGGCCTGTGGAAGGGAATTAATTTATGACCATTAATGAGTTGGCAAGACCTTGGGTGGCCGGGCTTGGGGTGTATGAACCGGGCCGGCCTATTGAGGAAGTGGCGAGGGAAATGGGCTTTCAGGACGCGAGCGAGGTCATCAAGCTGGCATCCAATGAAAATGCTTTGGGCCCGTCGCCTAAAGCCGTCGCGGCCATGAAGAAGGCCGCGCGTGAGATGCACCTTTACCCTGATGGTGGAGCCTTCTATCTCCGGCAAGCACTGGGGAAGAAGCTGAATGTTTCGCCGGATCAGATTACTGTCGGATCCGGCAGTAACGAATTGATCGAGTTTATCGGGCATGTATTTTTGGATGCCTCGACGTCCATTGTCATGGCCGACCGGGCGTTTGTGGTTTACAAGCTTGTGGCGGATATGTTCCGGGCTCGCACCATCAAGGTGCCCATGCGGAATTTTACCCACGATCTGGATGCCATGCTGGCGGCCATTACACCGGACACGCGGGTGGTGTTTGTGTCAAATCCCAACAACCCGACGGGCACCATGGTGGATCAGGCCGCGCTTGACCGGTTTATGGCGCGGATCCCCGATCATGTTCTGGTGGCGTTTGATGAAGCTTATATCGAGCTGCTCCCTCCGGAGCGCCAGCCGGACTGTCTCAAGTATCTGAGAGCCGGTCAGAAGGTGATCATTCTCCGGACGTTTTCAAAAACCTACGGGCTTGCTGGTCTGCGTATCGGCTATGGGGTTGCCTCGGAAGATTGCATCAAGCTGTTGCAGCGGGTGCGTCAGCCGTTTAACACTACCGCCATGGCACAGATGGCAGCCATTGCGGCGTTGGAGGATGACGAGTTTGTGGCCCGCACCAGGGCTATGACGCAGGACGGGGTGGCCTTTTTTGAGGCCATGTTCCGCAAAATGAAGCTGGAATTCGTGCCGACCTCCGCTAACTTTATCCTGGTGAAGGTCGGACCAGGCCGGAAGATATTTGACGCCATGCAGCGGGCTGGCGTGATTGTACGCCCCATGGATCCCTATGGTCTTCCTGAATATATCCGGATCACCATCGGAACCCGCGCGGAGAATCGCCGCTGTATTTCTGTGCTAAAAAAAGTTCTCAAGGAAGCCTGACACTCCCTCTCCCTTCAGGGGAGAGGGCTGGGGTGAGGGTGTTGTTAGATATGAAAAAAGTAGCCATTATCGGATTAGGGTTGATGGGCGGTTCGCTGGGACTGGCCTTAAAGCATAGGGGCCTGGCAAAAGTCAGTGCCTCGGCCCGACGCGAGGAAACCCGCCGAATGGCTTTATCCATGGGCGCGGCGGATGAGGTTTTCGAGTCGCCGCAGGCGGCGTTACGCGGGGCCGATGTGGCTGTGTTTTGTACGCCGGTGTGTAGCATTCCTGAACTTGTCAGGGACTGTTTGGCTGCGTTTGAGCCCGGTTGCGTGGTGACGGATGTGGGAAGTACCAAAGCAGATCTTGCGCAAGAGATGCCGCGTTTATTCAAGGGAACGAGCCTGGTCTTTGTTGGAAGTCATCCCATGGCGGGCTCTGAGAAAACCGGTATTGAGGTCGCGAATGCCGAACTGTATGACAAGGCCGTGACGGCTCTTACGCCGGTTGAGGGAACGCCGGAGTCTGCAGTTGTGACCATTGAGGCACTTTGGCGGGAAGTCGGGGCCAAGGTTGTACGGTTGGCACCTGATGCGCATGATGAACTGGTTGCGCGCAGCAGTCATTTGCCGCATCTCATTGCCGCTCTGCTGGTGGCGACTGCAGGCCGCAATCACCATGCTGACCTGTCGAAATTCTGCGGCCCTGGCTTTCGATCGACTACTCGCGTAGCATCCGGCTCACCGGAAATGTGGCACGACATCGTAAAAACCAACCGGGCAGCCATTCTCGCTGAGTTACACGCCTATCAAGATCAACTTGGCGTGCTGATATCGGCCATTGATAAGCAGGACTACGATAAGGTAAAGGCATTCTTGGAACGTGCCCAAGCCCTCCGTCAGGAATTGTTGGGATAACGATACGGCGCTTCTCTCACTTCCTCTCCCCTTGTGGGAGAGGACTGAGGTGAGGGGAATTCGGCCTGCTGTCCCATGAAAAGTCAGCCTCACTCCAAAACCAAGCAACCAAAATACCGGTAGCCTCTTTTTCCCTTGATCATTCAATAATCATGTGATATCACGTGAAATCATGCTTAAAAACGTGACCATACGGGACATCGCTGAGGCGGCAGGAGTCTCACATACGGCGGTGTTAAAGGTTTTAAATGGGCGTCATGCCGGGGTCCGGATATCCGCCGCAACCCGGGCACGGATCCTCGCCATTGTCCGTCAATCCGGCTACCGTCCCAACCGGATTGCCAGTGACATGGCGTTGGGACGGCATACAACCCTCGGTCTGATCATGGCGCCCGGCGGCCCTGACGATTCATCGGCCCACCTTGCCGCGGCTGAGGCGGTGCTCGCCGCCGCCGGTTATCGACTCACCCTGATCGTGCTGCCAGCTGATCCAGGGGCGGCACGTGACCGGGTTGCCGCGCTCCTCCACGACGGCGTTGCCGGTCTCCTCTGTGCGCCCAGTATCTGGTCGATTGCCGCCCAGGTCGCTGCTGGAACGTGTCCGGTAATTGCCCTGGGGCAGGGGGCGGGTGAGACGATATTGAAAGCACTGGGCGTCGAGGTGAAGGTGTCCAAAGTTGAAAGTCCCGAGTCCAAAGTTGAAGACCGTGCGACTCCGCCACCCGCCATCCCAGCTTCACCATCGTCACACCCAGACATCGAACCGATAAAACCAGCGCCAGCGATTCTTCCTATTCCAATTGTAGTGGCCGCCGTCCCTGGCGGCATCGCCACAAAACCGGCCAAACCGGTTTTTGAACCGATCGTCACGCCTGCTCCGGTCGTGGACACCGAACCCGCAATCCCAGAAATAACACAACCGCTTCCCGCGCCCGCCCCGCCTCCAGCCGTGATGACAACGGTCTCTACACCTTCCGTCGCTATAGAGCTGGTTCCCGTGACCATTCCCCTGGAGGGCGGTGATCCTTCACCGCCGGCCCC
>JBAXDB010000159.1:0-4486 GCA_037141135.1 bacterium
GTATACGGCCGGGTCGGCGGCCTCGGTCGGACGCTCGCAGCACAGCCGCAGGAGTTTCAACGCCTTCCGGCCCATTTCGACAAAATCGAACCGGCTATGCGCCACCCGCGCGCTCCCCCACGGCGTCACCCCGGCCCCCGCCACGCTGCACACCGAAACATCCCGCGGGACTTGCACGCCTTCGCTCTCCAGCGCGTGGATCAAGTTGAGGGCCGTGATGTCGTTATCCACGACGAAAGCTGTCGGCCGGTCCGCCTCCATCATCCACGTCTGCGCAACTTCAGGAATGCTGCGTGCACCAGAAGTTTCCTGGGTCGACCTGCCTCCCGGCAGGAGAATCTGGTCCCATCGAACGCCAGGGCAGGCCGAAAGGACGCGCGCGACCGCGGCCTGACGCTCGACATGGTCCGACGAGTACGTTTCCAGCGGCACATCCCGGTCATACCCCACCAGCATGGTCCGGTATGGCTCGCTGCCCACATAGCGGATGCGGCGGTGCCCCATTTCCACCACACGTTGCACGGCCAACTGCGCGCCGCTTTCGTTGTCGCAGGCCACGAAATCCAGCGGAATCCCCGGGGAAAAATGGTCCGCGACCACCCCGGGAATGCCCCAGGAAACGAACTCGCGCAGCAGCGTTTCGCTTTCCACGCCCAGCAGGATAACGCCATCCACATGACGGTCCGCCAGTTGCGCCTGGGTGATGAATCCCTTCTCTCGCATCGTGAAAATGTGGGTGTCGAGGGACTCGTGCGCTTCGTTCATACCCTGCATAATCTGCGCGAGATACGGGGCGGAGAACAGGTGCTTTGCGCTAGCCAGGTGGACGATCCCGATCGTTTTCAGAGGCCGTCCCTGCGGCGTGACCTCGCAGTTCACGAAGCAACCTTGCCCTACCTGACGACGCACAATGCCCTGCTCGGCCAGGATATCAACTCCCCGTTTGGCCGTAAAAAGAGCCACGTTGAGTTGTGCAGCCAGTTCACGATAGGACGGCAGCGGTGCACCACGTTTCAGGGATTTCCGGGAAATGATGCCCTTGACGTGCGCCGCGACCTGCTCGGGTACTGTTCGTGACTTTTGCCTGGATATCGTAATCATCGCATCACGTCTCCACAACGCAGTGTTCTAACTGTGCTAAATGTTATAACCGATCTCGTGCTCTGTGTCAACGAGTTTGCGAGTTTTTTTTCATGCGTCCGAATCTTAACACGCAATTATGGAGGAGAGGTTCTGAGGAAGGTGGGGTTCAAAGGTTGAGGAGGTTCAACGAAATCGAGGGACAGATTGCTTGAGAAATCATTCCGGCATTGCACCGGCCTCGGCTCATCTTATCGTTCATCACAAAACAGCGCTTATCCGGCAGGACGTCAAGGGGGGCTATAACCAACCAGAATTTCGCGGTGAAAGAACCCTTGTTGGATCGAGCTGATGGCTGGATGAAAGTACGCCAGACATTCACAATACGCGATCATGGCCGCCACCATCCTGAAGCTGGGTTGCAGATGGCCGCGAATGACCAAGCAGTTCCTTGACGTGGTACATGTTAGCCGCCCCGTACCTCATCTCCCTATTTCCGGCATGTAGTATCTTGCGCCACGTTCCTTCACCCATGAACCGGGGCCATGCGTTTTCGGGGTCGCAAGGGATTTCGGCCGCACTGCGGTTTCGGGTTCGGTCGTGTAGTATTAGATCCGGTCAGGTGTCTCGATGCCGAGCAGATTCAAGCCCTGCCGGAGCAATTTGGCAACCACCGAACATAAACGGACACGGCTCTCGCGCATGCCTTCAGGCGCCTTAAGAAAGGGCACATTCTGATAAAAGGTGCTATAGGCGGAAGCCAATTCATAGAGGTAATCAGCCAGAATACTGGGCTTGTAGCCCTCTGCGGCACGCACCACGGTCTCAGGGAACCTCATAATCATGACAGCCAGAACTCGCTCAATAGGCTCACCCAGAAGAATTGGATAACTATTCAATTCAAGGCCGGGGAATAGATCGCGATATTTGTCCTGCACACTGGCAATTCGCGCGTAGGCGTATTGAAGGTAAGGCGCGGAATTCCCATCCAATGCCAGGGCCTTCTCCCAAGTGAAAGTCACCAGGCTCTGGGGATTTTGACTCAGGTCGGTATATTTAACCGCCCCGATGCCCGCCGCACGCGCAATGCTTTGCTGGCGGTCCTCGGGCATCTCTGGGCTGGACTCCTTGACGACGGCCAGCGCCCGGGCCTCCGCCTCGTCCAGATATTTCTCCAGTTTGATGACATTGCCCTGCCGGGTTGAGAACGTGCCCTCGGGCAAGCGCATCAAGCCGAACCAGACATGCTCCAGATGGGTCTTACAGCCCAGTTTGCGGGCCACTGCAAAAACCTGCCGGAAGTGGTTCTGCTGCCGCTCATCCGTCACATAAATGATCTTGTCAGGATTAAACTCAGCAATCCGGCTCTGAATGGTAGCCAGATCGGTTGTGGCATAATTAAAACCGCCATCCGTTTTTTTTACGATACAGGGCGGCAACTTTTCATCATCCAAGAAGGCCACCAGCGCCCCTTCGCTCTCGCGAGCCAAGCCCTGATCCAGTAAAGCCTGAACCACGCCGGGCAGGCGGTCATTGTAGAAACTTTCACCACGCATCAAATCAAACGTCACATCAAGCCGTTTATAGATATGCGCGAATTCCTTAAGGCTGAGTTCGACAAATTGCTGCCAAAGCCTGCGATTTTCAGGATCCCCCGCCTGAAGCTTCACCAGTTCCATACGAGCCTGAGCCAACCACGTTTCATCAAGTTTGGACTGCTCGTAGCTTTTGACATACACCCGTTCAAGTTCCTCAATGGGTTCGGCTTCCAGTGCGACGGGGTCCGCGAAATGCCGATAGCCCATGATCATGATGCCGAACTGGGTTCCCCAGTCACCCAGATGGTTATCGGAGATCACTTTATACCCGAGAAACCGATGCAAACGATCAAGCGCGTTACCGATCACCGTGGAACGGATATGCCCGATATGCATGGGCTTGGCGACATTGGGGCTGGAGTAATCCAGTATAACGGTCTTTCCTGCGCCCATTTGTGGAACACCACAGTGGGAATCACGCCCCGCAATATCCACCATGCAGGCAAGCCAATCCTTGTTCAGGGTGATATTGATAAAGCCCGGCCCGGCAATCTCCAACTTGGCAACCGCCTCAAGCGAAGCCACATTTTTGACAACGGCATCGGCAATCTGGCGCGGATTCTTTTTCAACAGTTTGGCAAATCCCATGGAGTGATTGCACTGATAGTCACCAAACTCCGCGCTGGTGGTGGCGACCACCCCAATCGTCCCCCACCCTTCAGTGATTTCCGGCAAAGCTTTCTGAAAAGCCGCCCGCATCCAATCCGAAAGCAATTGTTCAATTGTTGTCATAAATCGCTTCAGGCCCCACGGATCAATTTCAGCAATTCATCCCGGTGCTTTTCCATGACGGCCTTCGTTTTAGCCTCAAGATTCAAGCGGACCAGGGGTTCGGTGTTGGAGCAACGCACATTGAACCACCAGTCGTCATACTCAATGGTGATGCCGTCAAGTTCCATGAATTTACCATCGGTATACTTTGCGCGAATGGCATCCAGTACCGCCTTGGAGCTATGCACTTCGGAATTGATTTCTCCGCTGGCGAAATAGCGTTGAATCGGCTTGATCAACTCCGAAAGTGGCTTGCCGGTCTTGGTGATGACATTGGCAATGTAAATCACCGCCATGGCGGAACTTTCCGTCGTGTAATTGTCGCGGAAATAATAATGGCCCGACAATTCCCCTGCGAAGATCGCCTTGTTATCGCGCATTTGCTGCTTGATAAAGGCATGGCCAACACGGCTCATCATGGGGATTCCCCCACTGGCCTCAATGGTTTCCTTGACGGCCCAACTGCTGCGCAGGTCGTAGAATATCACGCCCTTTTCCTTTTCAAGCACACTGGTGGCAATCAGGGCTGTTATCATGTCCATGGGAACAATGGCCCCCTTCTCATCAATGAAGCCGGCACGATCGGCATCCCCGTCGAACGCCACGCCAAAATCAAATTTCCCGTGACGCACCGTTTCCTGAAGCGCTTCCAGCGTTTCCGTATTCAGGGGATTGGCCTCATGATTCGGGAAGGTTCCATCCAGGGTATCGAATAGCCTCTTCATCTCAACCACACCCTCCAGGCAGCGGGCCTCCAAAATGCCCATTGAGTTGGCAAAGTCCACCGCGATTTTAACCGGGCGCCGGATGTCAGCGGCTTTTTGAACGTGTTTAACATAGGCGTGAATAATGTCATGGGTGGTGACAACACCCGGACGTGCCGCTGGTGCCGCAAACCCTTTACTGATCACGATTTTCTCGATGTCCATGATACCGGTGGCCCCGCTGATCGGGATCCCCTGCTCCCGGCAGAGCTTGAAGCCATTCCATTCCCCGGGATTATGCGAGGCTGTGATCATGACGCTGGCATCGGCGCC
>JBAXDB010000160.1:0-4427 GCA_037141135.1 bacterium
GCATTATTATCAAGGTAAACGTTTTTCATTCCCGGACCTCCTCAACGGTCAGATCACTGGAAACAAACTCCTTAAGTTTGGCCCCCACCACATCTTTTAGCGTGAACGAGGACACCTGGCACCCGGCACACATCCCCCGCAACGCCACCTTGACCCGGTTCCCCTCGACATCAATCAACTCAATGTCCCCGCCATCACGCTTCAGCAAAGGCCTGATTTCACGATCAATGGTTTGTTCGATCAGCCGGATTTTCTCAATGACGGTCATCTTGCGGTGGACCGCGTGAGCCCCCGATTTACGTTCCGCCTCAAGCCGCTCCTGAACGGCTTTGTCCACGATCCGGCCAATATCCCCTTTACATTTACCGCAACCGCCACCAGCCTTGGTGTAGTTCGTCACCTGCTCGATGGTGGAGAGCCCGTTTTCCCTGACCACCCGTTCAATTTCCTCTTCGGTGACACCGAAACAGTTACAGATCACCTTGCCGCTCAGGATTTTTTTGTCGGTTTTCCCTATCCGGTAATTATCAATGGCGGCTTCCAATGCTTCCCGCCCCATGACCGAACAGTGCATTTTCTGTTCCGGCAGGCCGCCCAGAAAATCCGCAATATCCTGATTCGTCACCTTGGCGGCTTCATCCAGCGTCATGCCCTTGATCATCTCGGACAAAGCCGAGGAGGAGGCAATGGCGCTGGCACAGCCGAACGTCTGGAATTTGACATCGCTGATACGGCCATCCTTGCCCAATTTGAACATCAACTTCAAGGCATCGCCACAGGCCAGGGAGCCCACTTCGCCAACGCCATCAGGGTTCTCAATCACACCAACATTCCGGGGGTTCCGGAAATGATCCATTACTTTACCTGTATAGTCCCACATAACAGCAATTCCTTTCTGGCAATTCCCATCTAGAAGATATGATGCAATGTAACATAAAGGCAGGGGTTGTCGTCAACTCTTAAATGCTACCTTTTAAGTATCCATTTAAAATAATCAGAATTTATGCTCCGCTCCTGCTTTATTGAAAGGCCATCGTGGAACTTGTATCCGGTAAAATGCCATGATAAAGTAAACGCAAGTTAATGGAAGTCATTCATCACTATGGAAACTCATAACCCTTCTGCCGATCAGGCCCGGGAAAGTTCCCGAACGATGCGTATTGATCTCACGCCGGACATTCTTCCGGACAAGATCAGCCCTATAACTGCCAAGGCTTCCCGGCGCCCCACCATCCGTATCACCAAGGCCAAAGCCGACACCAGCCTCGTTGGCGACTCTGACTTTCAACAGCTCCTCCAGAACGTTTATGACGGGGCGGTTATAACGGACTATCAGGGGCGCATCGTGGATGTCAACGTGAGGCTTTGCCAGTTTGTCGGACATGAACATGCCGACCTGTGCCGCATGGAACTGTTCGATCTTCTCTATGGCGCCGACGAAACCATTCTGCCCATGATCCGGGAAAACCTCGCATCCACCCGCTTTGTGCTGCTTCAGGCTTTCTTTGTCAGAAAAGACGGTTCCGTTTTCCCCACGGAAACCGCCATCAACCGCCTGTTCCTGTCGGGGCAGGATTATCTCTGCTTCTTTGTGCGCGACATCACCCTGCGCCGGCAGGCTGACGAACAACTGCGCACCGAACACACCGCCATTCATCTCGCGGGAAGCGGCATTGCGATTGCCGACTTGCAATCAAAACTCACCTACGGGAATCCGGCAGCACTCCAGATGTGGGGCATCGAAAATCAGGAACAAGCCCAAACACTTTCCCTGACGCAGTTATTCAGCGACCCAAATCTCGGGCAAACCATCATGGAAAGGGTGTCCACAGGTCAGTCCTGGTGCCAGGAAGTCCAGGCCCAACGCCTGGATGGCAGTCTGTTTTATGTTCAAGCCGCGGCCACGGCCAATTTCAACACGGACGACGAATTGACCGGTATCGTCCTCTCGTTCAACGACGTGACAGAACGCCGCCTGGCTGAGGCTCAACGTGAACAATATGCCGAACAACTACAAATCCGGAACGCCGAGATGGAAGCTGATCTCGACATGGCACGGGAAGTTCAATTAGCCCTGCTCCCCAGGCAGTTCCCCAACTTCCCCGCCAACAGCGCAACCGACCAAAGCTTGATTAAATTCAACCATTTCTACCGGCCCAGCACCACTTTGGGCGGTGATTTCTTTTATATTCTCCCCATCTCCGACCATCAGGCGGGCGTCTTTGCCTGTGATGTCATGGGCCATGGCATGCGCGCCGCGCTCATCACCGCCATTATGCGGAGTATGATCGAAGAGCTGAAACCCATCGCACACAACCCCGGCGTCTTCTTGTCCCACATCAACCGCGAATTCATGACCATCATGCGGGATGCCGAGGAATTCATGTTTGTGTCGGCCTCCTATGTCTTTTTCGACCTCGACGCCAAGCGCCTCGCCTTCAGCGATGCAGGCCATCCCAATCCGTTACTGATTAACCGCCTCAAAAAAACAGTGGTGCCTCTCCGCGACCGGCCGGAACCTCTGGGGCCCGCCCTCGGCATCCTGGACAAGCATACCTACCCCACGATCGAACGCCCACTGCGCGTAGGCGATGGCGTACTCATCTATACCGACGGCATCACCGAGGCCGAAGGCAAGGGCCGCGAACAATACGGTGAGACGCGCCTGCTTGCCAGCGCCCGCCACAATATCACCTCCTCACCAAATACCCTGCTCGCCGCCATGGCCGACGACTCCGAAGCATTCACCGCCGGAACCGGTTTTGACGACGATGTCTGCATGGTGGTCGCCGAAATCTTTGGTTTTCCCAACCCGGCGTAGCCAGAACCAAAATGAAGAGTTTGAATCCCGCATGCGGGATCGCAAAGTGTGCAAAGTGCTACGGCGAAGACGCCGCAGCGGAGTGGATCAATCTCAGCCCCAGAGTTTCTCGGGATAAACTCCTTCTGACACCAGCGCGCGGATCCCTTCAACCACCACGGCTTTATCCTGGGGATAGGTGACGCCAAACCAGAGTTCCGGGGTGGATAGAACCTTTGCGGTCGCTTTCCCGGAATTGATCAAGCCATCCACGACCGTCGGCAGGAAGAATTCCGCCTTGGGATTCGCAGCATTCTTTTCAAGAAATAAAGCAAATTCACGCTGAATATGGCTGAATATCGAAGGTGTCAGGCCCCACATGTTCATGGAAACCACTTCATCACCCGTCAGATTCAGCTTCGAACCATCTGCTTCAGTAAAACTGGCCCCCTCATTCCTTTTCTCAATATGGGTTCGTTCCACCACCCGCATAAGCAGACCATTCTTGTCGACTTCACAAACGCCACGCGCCACGTGTCCATGCTCGGATAACGTATTTCGCAGGGTAAAGCCCACCATACTGTAGTCGGAGGAGTCAGCCTTTACTCCTGTGAGAAAAGAGCCCAGTGCCGTGTAAGAACCGCGCCCATAAAAGTCATCGGCATTAATCACCGCAAAAGGCGACGTAACCACATCCCGGCAGGCAAGAACCGCATGGCCGGTTCCCCAGGGTTTCTTGCGGTCGGCAGGAACAGAAAAGCAGGCGGGAAGATCTGCCAGATTCTGAAAAACATAATCCACCGGAATGTGTTTTTCAAAACGAGAGGAAACAATAGCCCGGAAATCCTTCTCAATGTCCCTGCGGATCACGCATACAACCCGGTCAAAACCGGCCCGAATGGCATCGTAAACCGAGTATTCAATCACAATCGCGCCGTTGGGCCCGACCGCCTCAATCTGCTTCAGCCCACCATACCGACTCCCGATCCCCGCCGCCAATACAACCAGTGTTTTGCTCATGACACACAATCTACACCAGTCCACCCTTAATCCTCAAGACAGATTCATCTTGTTCCTGTTTTGGGAACATAGTATATATACATCAGTTAAATACTTTATAAATATAAGAGGAGGTCACCAATGCCATGCGACATCTGCAGCGCCCCGCACGCCACAAACATCGTCACAGCCAAAATCATGAGCCGTGCCGCCCGGCTGGGGTTTAATCCATTTGCGGAAGGGCTTATCCCCGCAAACCTCGCCCAATTAGCCACCCCGGCTTCAGCGGAAGAATGGGCACATCAGACCATCGCCGGCCTTCTCTCGCACAGAAACTGGAATCTTTGCGATAAATGCGCATCCCGCAGCCAGCGAGCAGTCAGCAGTGGGCAGTAAGCAGAAGGCAGTAAGCAGATGGCAGAGAGCAGAGGGCAGAGGGCAGTAAGCAGTAGGCAGTAGGCAGTAGGCAGTTGAACTTGCCCTCTGGTCACTGCCATCTGCCATCTGCCATCTGCCATCTGCCCTCTGCCCTCTGCCATCTGCCATCTGCCCTCTGCCCTCTGCCATCTGCCTTCTGCCCTCTGCCCTCTGCCCTCTGCCATCTGCCATCTGCCAACTGCCCTCTGCC
>JBAXDB010000161.1:0-4405 GCA_037141135.1 bacterium
CCGAGGGCGAAGCAGAGATTCACGAAATCAATAATCTCGAGGCGGCGTTCGCCATTTTCGGTTTTGGCGACCCATGAGTGCGACACTCCCAATCGCGAGGCAATAGTACGCATGGGCAGGTTTTTTGCGGTGCGATTAGTCCGTAACCAATTTCGCAGCGCATCCCTCGCTTCACGTTGAAGTATCTTGTCCATGAATTGCTGGAGAAGATACTGCATTCCATGCAAAATATCCAAAATAGGAACATCGCCACAATGGCGCAATTTGTTCTATTGCAACGTCATAAGAAATATCAAATACGCGTGACTTGTTCCCAAAACGGGAACAGGCGTGCAGCGTTCACGCATTCCGGATGCTTCTTTAAAGGATCTTCGCCAGACTGTCGCCCAGCAGTTCCGCACGCCAGCCGCGCAGAAGGCGGTGATTTTCAGGCAAGGCATTGCGTCCTTCATGCAGCAACTGCACGACGTCATTCTTGGAGCTTACCAGGCGGGCATCCACCTGCCGGGCTTCCGCGGACTTGCGGATACTCTCCACCGCTGCGGCGATCCGCTCCTTCCCGAGTTTTCGTTCATCAGGAGAGACCGCGGGTGCAGGGCATTCCGATTCGGAGAGGGCTAATCCCCGCTGTACAGCCGCCAACAGGTGCGGGCTATGGCGTTGTTCGGTTCGGCGGCTGAGATCGCGGCATTTTTCAAAGTCAGAGGCCTGACCCGGCAAGATGCAAGCAATGGATAGCAGTTCGGAATCCTCGGCAACATGCTGGCGAGGCAGATCAGCAGTTTTGGCTTCCTGTTCCCGCCAGGCCGCAAGCTCGCGCAACACAGCCAGACTGCGGGCACCTAACCGTCCCGCCGCACGGATCCGGCGGTAGGATTCCATGTGGCTCCGCTCTTCGGTAAGCGAGGGTTCATTAAGTAACTTAAGCTCCTCGGTCAGCCAGATTTCAATGCCTGCCTCCCTGGCTTTTTGGCGGATGAGGTCTGCTGCACGGGGCAAGTAGCGAACATCATCAGCGGCGTAATCCAATTGTTCGCCTGATAACGGGCGGGCCATCCAGTTGGCGCGGGTATGACCTTTGGGTAACTGGATATCGAGTAAATTGGCCAACAAATTTTGCAGCGAGGTCTCACTGCTCAGCCCGGAAAACCCTGCGGCCAAACGGGTGTCAAAGACGTTCTGCGGGACGGCTCCTGTGGCGCGCCGCAGAATCATGAGGTCCTGGGGTGCATCGTGCAGAATTTTCTCGATCCGTGGGTCTGCGAGAATTTTACCCAGGGGGGACAGGTCAGTTAAGGCGACGGTATCGATGAGAAAACAGGCTCCGTCCTGTGTGCCGACCTGGATCAGGCCGAGTTGGGCATAGAACGTCCGTTCCCATACAAATTCAGTGTCAACAGACACGCATGGTTCGTTCGAAAGTCGTTCGACAAGGTCCTCAAGATCATGAGGCGTCTCAATCATTATGTAGTTATTTGCCATATCTTCATCATATCAGAGGAGAATTAAGATTACGATTACGATTACGAGAAGGTAGACTCCATGAAGAAACAGCGGTAATGTGTGCTGCATAGCCGTAAAGGCAAAAGGAGAGACCTATGATCCAGCGAGCTGAAACAAAAAGCATGGCCCTTTTTTGTGATTTTGAAAATATTGCCCTTGGGGTGCGCGACGCGAATTATCCCCCCTTTGACATCAGTAAGGTGCTCGAGAGGCTCCTGTTGAAAGGCAATATTGTGGTCAAGAAGGCTTACTGCGACTGGAGCCGCTACAAGGAGTTCAAAGGCCTGATGCATGAGGCCTCGTTTGAACTGATTGAAATCCCGCATGTCCGGCAGTCCGGTAAAAACTCGGCCGACATCCGGCTGGTGGTGGATGCGCTGGATCTTTGCTACACCAAGAGTCATGTGGATACATTTGTGATCATCAGCGGGGATTCGGACTTCTCCCCGCTTGTCAGCAAACTGCGTGAAAATGATAAGATTGTGATCGGGGTGGGAGCCAAAAACTCCACTTCGGAACTGTTGATCGCCAACTGTGATGAATTCATCTACTACGATGACCTGGTCCGTCGTGCTCTGCCCCGTCCCCGGGTTGTCCGCAAGCCTGCGCGGGCCGATGCCCCCGCGGTCAAAGCGCCTGTCGCGGCTTCGAAGGAGCCCAAGGATAAGAAAGACGAGGCATTTGATCTGCTGGTTGAAACCTATGAGGCCCTGTTGGAGGAACGGGGGGAAGGTGAGAAAATCTGGGGTTCCATGATCAAGCAGACCCTCCGCCGCCGCAAGCCCGGCTTCAGTGAGTCGTATTATGGCTTCCGCTCATTCAATCAGTTGCTGGATGAGGCCCGGGACCGTGGCATCTTTGACCTTGAGCGTGACGAGAAATCCGGCGGGTATGTGATCAAAGGAATACTTCATTAATTACTCTCGCTTGTTACAATTAGAAAACGATATCTTTCCAAAACTATGGATACAAAGATTGAGTCCCCGCTGAAGCCTACTTTTGCAGCCCTTGGGCTGTCACCTGCCATTCTGAAAGCCGTTGAGGCGCTTGGGTTTGAGCAGCCTTCGCCCATTCAGGCGGCCGCCATTCCCGTCCTGCTCGCCGGGAATGACGTTGTAGGGCAGTCACAAACCGGTTCGGGAAAAACCGCTGCGTTTGCGATTCCTGCCATCGAAAAAGTGGACGTGGCCAGTCGCTTGGTTCAAGTGCTGATTCTCTGCCCGACCCGTGAACTGGCCACCCAGGTGGCGGAGGAGGTTCACAAGCTTTCCATTCACAAGAAGGGCGTGCATTCGGTTCCCATCTATGGCGGCGCCTCCTATGACCGCCAGTTATTTGAATTGCGGAAAGGCGTCCAGATCGTCATCGGTACACCCGGCCGGATCCTGGATCATATCGACCGTGGCACCCTGAAGCTCGATCAGGTGAGCATGGTCATTCTGGATGAGGCGGATCGGATGCTGGATATGGGGTTCCGGGATGATATCGGCAAAATCCTGGATTCCACTCCGACCGAACGCCAGACCGTGTTTTTTTCCGCGACCATGTCGCCGCCCATTCGTGAGCTCATCAAGCGGTATTCACGTGATCCCAAGCCAATCCGTATGGAGCAGAAAACCGCCACTGTTTCCACCGTTGAGCAATGGTATTACGAGGTTCAGCACATTCATAAAGTGGCCGCCTTGCTGCGATTGATTGACTATCATGGCTTCCGGCTCGGCATCATTTTCTGCAATACCCAGCGCATGGTGGATGAGCTTACCGACACCTTGCTTGCCCAGGGTTTTTCGGCCGATCGTTTGCACGGTGGCATTCCCCAGGTGCAGCGTACGCGCGTGATGAATAAGTTCAAGAAGTGCGAATTTGAGTTTCTTGTTGCCACCGATGTGGCCGCCCGCGGGATCGATGTGGATGATCTGGAGGTGGTGGTCAATTATGACATCCCTTATGATGCAGAGGACTATGTGCACCGCATTGGCCGTACTGGGCGTGCGGGCAAGCGCGGCATGGCGCTTACGTTTGTGTCCGGGCGTGACATTTACAAGCTTCCCTTTATTGAGCGGTTTACGCGCACCCGTATTCTTCGCGGCAAGATGCCGACCATGGGCGAGGTTGAGGATAAGCGGACCGATGTTTTGATTGAAAAGGTGCGTAACGTTTTGCGTGAAAATGCGTTTGCAGTGCAAATGCCGCTTGTCGATCGGTTGCTGGAGGAGGGGTTCTCCTCCACCGATATCGCCGCCGCCCTGTTTGTGATGGCCACTGGGGGAAGCGGTAAGAGTGATGCCCCGCCCGCCGTCAAGGGTGCGCCGCTTGAGATTGTTAAGCCCGCTCCGCGGCCAACGATGACCCCGCCGGTGAATATGACTTCGCACAGTCCCAAAGCCGTGGTGGCAAAGCCTGCCCCTGTGATTGCCAGCGCTCCGAAGGTGTTACCCAGAACTCTGCCCGTCGCGATGCCCAAGATCACGCCCGTTGCCGCGGCCAAGGCTTTGCCTGTCGTTACGGCCAAGAAGCAGTCGAGGCCTGACTCCAAGCCCATGCGCGAACGGCGCGCGGAAGCCATGTCCGCCAGCAGTCAGGAAGAACCCGTTCCCGTCTTGCGCCTCGCGCCGCGGGGTAGTCAGTGGGTCCGTCTGAGCGTGGGCTGGAGCGATAAGATCAATCCGCGGGCGATTGTCAATCTGCTCAACGAAAAACTGGGAGTGCTCGCGCCGCGTGTCGGCATGATTGAACTGACCCAGACCCAGTCTTTTGCCCAGGTGGGAAAAGAATTCCTGGCGCCGCTTGAGAATGGCCCGATGACGGTGGATTCCGAATTCGGCGACCTGACGCTTTCTTTGCTTCCCGAAAAGCATACTTCAGATGTAAAGGGGAAGCCGCGGAAGTCAGTGAGCAGTGA
>JBAXDB010000162.1:0-4405 GCA_037141135.1 bacterium
CGTTTCTGGCACGACAACGCCCATGATCTCTTCAACGCCGCAGTCAAGGGTATGGACGTTGATAGGCAGGATGTGGCACAATCCCGAAACAGTTAGAGGTGCTAAATGCTAACGCGACTGAAGGTTAAAGGATTTAAGAATCTTGTGGACGTCGACGTCCGATTTGGGCCGTTTACATGTATTGCCGGGCCGAATGGGGTGGGAAAGTCGAATCTCTTTGATGCGATTCGATTTCTGAGTGCCACTGCCAGCCAGACACTCATGAAGGCGGCGCTTTCTGTCCGCAGTCAAAAGGCAACAACTGCCGACGTTCGGGACCTGTTTCATCGGGTAGGTGACAAAACAGCAGATCGTATGTCCTTCGAAGTGGAGATGATTGCTCCGCCAGAAGCTGTGGACGATCTTGGGCAAAAGGCCAAGGCTACGGCCAATCTCCTGCGCTATACTCTTGAGTTGCGCCTTCGGGATAATGTCGAGACGGAAGCGAGCCGAGGACCATTGGAAATCATCAGGGAAGAATTGGTTCATATTCATCTCAAGCAGGCTGGTAAGCATCTTCAGTTTGATCATACCCCTTCGACATGGCGAAAATCGGCCTTGTGTGCCAAACGGCGTGCCGCGCCATTTATCTCCACCGAGGGCAAGGGACAAGATCGTGTCATCAGGCTTCATGAGGATGGAGGAGGTCGAGGTCGAGGCAGTAGTAATCCTGCCACTCAGCCGCGAACGGTACTGTCTGTGGCCAACGCTGCGGAAAGTCCCACGGCCCTGTGCGCCAGGCGCGAGATAGAGTCCTGGCAACTTCTTCAACTCGAACCGGCTGAACTGCGTGAGCCCGACTTTATCAATGCCCCGATCCATCTGGATTCGAATGGCGCTCATCTGCCATCCACGCTGTATCATCTGGCAAAGACTCCCAGGCCTGGTGAATCGAAGCCTGATGAGGCTGGCGTTTATTGCCATGCCGTCAACATGTTGAGTGAACTTATTGACGATGTGGCGGGAATTGCGGTGGATCGTGATGAAAAGCGGCAACTTCTCACCTTGAAAGTCACAGGCCGTGATGGGGCCGTCTTTCCTGCCAGATCGCTTTCTGATGGTACGCTTCGGTTCATGGCCTTGACGGTGCTTGAAATGGATACATTCGCCCAGGGAATGGTTTGCCTTGAGGAGCCAGAGAACGGTATTCATCCTGAGCGCATTCCTGCGATGATTAGTCTTCTTCAGGATATTGCCACCGATACGGCTGAACCTGTGGATGAAACGAATCCTCTGCGTCAGGTTATTGTCAACACCCACTCACCAGGGGTGGTATTGGAAGTGCCTGAAGAAAGTCTACTTGTTGTGGAAACCCGGGAGGATATATGTGACGGTCAGCAAACACGTAAGGCCGTATTCAGTAGTCTCCCCGACACATGGCGCCAGAAGGCAGATCCCAAGTCGCCCCCCGTTGCGAAAGGAAAGTTGTTGGCCTATCTCAATCCCGTAACCACTCCGGTCGAACCTTCAATCCCAATATACATGGTAGGCACACAGCCGCTCACGCCTCCTCTTGGGAAGAAGAGGCGGGTTGCCGATCGTGATGACCTGAGCCCTTATCTCCCTGGGCTCCGGCGCGTTGCGGAGTAAAGCATGACGTTGCTCAACTGCACTTTACTCACTGACGGCTCATCCGATGTGACGCTTCTTCCGATTCTGGAATGGGCCATACGGCAGCAGGCTGGAGAACTGGCTGTGCAATGTGAGTGGGCTGATTTGCGGCGTCTTCAGTCACCGCCTCGCACCTTGGGGGATCGTATTGCCAAAGCAGTCGATCTGTACCCTTGTCATGTGCTCTTTGTACATCGCGATGCGGAAGGGCAGGATCCTGAACGCCGATACGAGGAAATTCGTGCTGCCGTTCAAGTTGCAGAGGTTCAGGGTTTCAATGTGCCGTATGTGTGTGTTGTGCCTGTGCGAATGCAGGAGGCATGGCTTCTCCTGGATCCTGTTGCCATTCGCCATGCGGCCGCCAACCCTAACGGTATAGTGCGACTGAATCTCCCTTCACCCCGGCTACTCGAAGCACTTCCTGATCCGAAAGTAGTGCTTTATGAATCTCTGAAAGCGGCCAGCGAATTTCGAGGACGAAGACTTAAGCGATTTCGGACTGAACAGTGCGCTCCCTTAGTTTCCAGGTACATGAGAGATTTTCGTCCTCTTCGTGTATTGCCGGCATTTGTGAGGATGGAAGATGAGATCCGGACAGTCATCGACGGCTTGAATTTGACTACCCATCAGTAATAGCTCAATACTTAAGTAAAGAGGGTTCATCATGACATCACGTAAGCAAAATTCGCCGGTCGATTTTATGTCCCTGTTGTCTTTGATTGCCAAGGACGTGCCCTCGCCGAAGGCGCGCGAACGCAGAAAGAAACCGGTACCGCAGCATATTTTACAACTCAAGATCAGCCTGAAACACGTCAAACCCCTGATCTGGCGGCGAATATTGGTGGCGGACAACGACACGTTGGGTGATCTGCATGATGTTATTCAGACAGTTATGGGATGGTACGGGGGCCATCTGCATGCATTCCGGATGCCCAGTCGAGGATTCGGGCCTCCAGCAATGACCTTCGATAACGAGGAGGGCAACGAGCAAACAACGTTTCTATCGGAGGTATTGTTTCAGAAGGGGCGAAAGCTGATTTACGAGTATGACTTCGGCGATGGCTGGGAGCATGATATCCTGTTGGAGAAATTGATTCCGTTCGATCCTGCTGCGCCTTTGCCGTTCTGTCTGGCTGGGGCACGGGCTTGTCCTCCGGAGGATTGTGGAGGCTTTCCCGGTTATTATGGCATCCTTGAAGCGTTGAAGGATCCAAAGACCCCTGAAAACGCAGTGCAATTGGAATGGGTTGGCGAGTTTGATCCCGAAGCGTTTGACTTGGACGCTGTGAGCAAGAGGCTGAGAAGGCGGTAGCCATCGAAGTCCCGAGTCCAAAGTTGAGAGTCCAAAGTCATTTTGACTATTCACTGATAACTTTGGACTCGCAACTTTGGACTCTGGACTATTTTCAAAACGCAGTCCGTGTCGGAGAGATCTGAGAGCACCACCATGGCTCCGGCATTATTTAACTGTTCAACGGTGTATTTCCCGGTGGCCACGGCGATGGAGACGGCGTCGATGGCATGGGCGGCGGCAATGTCATTGGGAGTGTCCCCAATCAGGAATCGGGTTTTGATGGTTTGGCCGGGCTTGAGTCGCGCCTCCACCCGTTTCATCGCCAGGCGGGCTATATCATTCCGGTCGGCATGTTCGTTGCCGAAGGCGCCCAGAACAAAATGATTGTGAAGGTTGAACTGGCGGAGTTTGATCCAGGCGCAGGCTTCAACATTGCCCGTTACCAGGCCCAGGATGACATCGGGGGCGGCGGAGAGCGCTTCCAGAAGCGTGCGAACACCAGGGTACAATATCAACTCTGCCTGATGCGCGGTTGCCTCTAATTCAATGGGAAGTTGCGTGCGAAACCGGTCAAAGTCGGTGGCTGTGAATGTTAGCTGGTGACGCTCTGCGACCTGTCGGAATATGTCCAAATCCGTGCCGCCTGCGAAACTGATTCCAGATAGATCGTCCTCGATGCCGAAAGCGGTCTTAAGGGTGCGAACAAAAGATTTTACGCCTGCGCCCCGCATGTCGAGAAGCGTGCCATCAATATCAAAGAGAATAGCAGTGAGGTCAGTGGGCAGTGGGCAGTAGGCAGTGGGTAGAATGGAGGGAGTGTTTCTCATTCTGGATTCTGGATTCTGGCTTCTGAATTCAGCAGGATCTTCCTGAGATCCTGTCGTAATTCTGCCATCGAATCAAACGTCAAATCTGCCAATTCTGGCGTAACTGACGGGTTGACGAGGATGGTGTGGCAGCCGGCGGCGCGACCGGCTTCGGCGTCTTTCGGGGAATCCCCGATCATCCATGAATTTTTCAGATCGAGGGAGTGTTTTCGTGCCGCTTCAAATAGCATTCCCGGCTTGGGCTTACGGCAGTCACAGTCAGCCTCCCGGGCATGCGTGCAGGTGAAGATGTCGAGAAGTTCAAGACCATGCTGCTCCTTGAGCGTGGCGCGCAGGCGCTGATGAATGTCTTCCAGTGTGGCGAGGGTCATGATGCCGCGTGCCACGCCGCGTTGGTTGGTGATGATGACGGCCGCATAGCCCAGTTCTGTGACAATGCGAAGGATGTCGACGAATTCCGGAAGAATGTGAAAATCCTCCCATCTCTCGACATAGCCCGGTCCTGGTGATTGATTCACTATTCCATCACGGTCAAAAAATATGCATTTTTTCATTACGGTTTCACCAAATCCGGCATAGCCGGAACCAAAATCCGAATTTCTAACATGTGCGCCACGGGCGCATCCGCCTGAGG
>JBAXDB010000163.1:0-4398 GCA_037141135.1 bacterium
ACAAATGAACGACTGGGAAAAGTGATCAAACTGGCGTGGCGGCCGGTGGCGGGTTTACTGGGATTGGTGGCGCTGGTGGTGTGGTCGGGCGGGTTATTGGAGTCCAAGGTTGGCCCTGGAAAAGAAGACTACCAGCCTGGAGTGCCGGTGCCGGCGGGAGTTAAAACACTGTCTGTAAAAATCGTAAAGACCCCTTCCCCAGTCGAGGTAGTGGGAACGGCGGCTTCAGAGCGGATGGTCAATTTGAGCGCTCGTTTGCCGGCAACGATTGTGACAATGCTCGTATCGGCAGGTAATACCGTGAGCAACGGCCAGGTATTGGCAACCCTTGATGATCGCGATATCCGGGAGCAGTTGGGGGCGGTGGAAGCCCAGTTCAAGCAGGCGGAGATAGAATGGGCCAGGACGCTGAAATTGTTTGAGAAGGGGGCCACGACAGACCAGGCGCGTATCGCCGCCATATCAGCCTATGAGGCCGCGAAAGCCCGCCTTCAACAGATTCGGGTTATGTTGAGTTATACCGTGATTGTTTCGCCGATGGACGGGGTGGTAACGGATCGCCGGCTGGAAGCAGGGGATCTGGTTGCGCCAGGTCAAGTGGTGCTGACGGTGTACGATCCCCGGCAAATGAGGCTGAATGTGGCCGTGCCCGGGCGGTTGCTGCAGAAATTCCCGCTCAATCAAGCGGTGGAGGTGCGGTTGGATGGCGTGGAGTCTGCCGTTCAAGGAGTCGTCCGGGAGATTGTGAGCGAGATCGACCCCTTGAGTCGGACGCAGCTGGTGAAGGTTCATTTGACACAGAACGGGTTGGCCATTCTGCCCGGAAGTTATGGCCGGATTCAGGTGGAAGGAGACGTGCATGAGTCCGTGTGGATCCCGGCCTCCGCAATCTATCGTGTCGGGCAGCAGGAACTTGTCCAATTGGTGGTGGAGGGCCGGGCCATTCGACGCGTGGTACGTACAGGGCTGATGCAGGGCGCGCAGGTTGAAATTCTGGCCGGTCTGGCCGATGGTGAAGTCATTCTGCTTGAACCGGTTAAGGAGGGTTAAGCCATGGATGAAAAACTGTCATTTATGGGACGGGTGGTGGACAACTTTCTGCGGGGCAACCTCGCGGTCCTGCTGATGATCATCAGTCTGGTGGCCGGCGCCGTGGCATTGATGGTGACGCCACGGGAGGAAGATCCCCAGATAGTTGTGCCGCTGGCCGATGTACTGGTGTCGTATCCGGGCGGCAGCGCTGAAGAGGTTGAGCGCCTGGTGGCATCTAGATTGGAACGGCTGCTCTATCAGATCGATGGTGTGGAATATGTGTACTCCATGTCGCGGCCGGGTATGGCGGTGGTGACGGTCCGGTTTTTTGTCGGACAGGATCGTGAAGCCAGTCTGATCAAGCTTTACAACAAAATTTTCCAGAATATTGACAGGACGACGCCCGGAATTGCAGGGTGGGTGGTTAAGCCGGTGGAAATTGACGATGTGCCGATTGTCAATGTGGCGCTGTATAGCGAACATTATAACGAGCATGAACTCTATCGGGTGGCGGAAGAGGCGGCTAGCCGCCTGCAGCACATTGAAAATTCGGCACGTGTCACGATTCATGGCGGGCAGAAACGGCAGATCCAGGTGAATCTGGATTCTGAGAAGTTGGCAGCCTATCACCTCTCGGCCATGGAAATTGCCGGAGCCCTGAAGGTGGCCAATGTCCAGACGGGGACGGGTGCCTTCCAGAAGGCCGACCGTGAAGTGCTGGTCGAGACCGGACCATTTTTAAGCAGTGCGGCCGAGGTTCGCAACCTGATGGTGGGCATGCATGCCGAGCGGCCGGTCTATCTGCGCGATGTGGCGCAGGTCACGGATGGCCCGGAAGAAGCGGTTTCTTACTCGCGTATCGGATTCGGAGTTGAGGCAGAGAGACCACAGACCACAGACCACAGACCGCAGACCTCAAAATCCGGAGCTTCTTCCCTCAACAACCAACAACTAACAACCAACAACCTTTCCTCTTCCTTCCCCGCGGTGACGATTGCGGTGGCCAAGAAAAAAGGCAGCAATGCGGTCTGGGTGGCGGGGGATGTTGAGAAAATGCTGAAGGCCATGCGAGGCGACATCATTCCGGACGAAGTGAAGTTCCGGGTGACCCGCAACACGGGAGAGACCGCAAATGAAAAGGTGAGCAATTTGCTTGAAAGCCTGGTGATTGCCGTCATTACGGTGATCGGGCTGATCACGCTGGCCATGAACTGGCGGGTGGGGTTGATTGTGGTGATCGCCGTTCCGATCACCTATGCACTTACCTTGGTGGTCAACTATATGGCGGGGTATACGATCAACCGCGTGACGCTGTTCGCGTTGATTCTGGCGTTGGGCCTGCTGGTTGATGATCCGATTGTCGGCGTGGAGAATATCTACCGGCATCTGGCCATGCGAAAGCTCCCCCGGCTTCAGGCGATATCGCTGGCGATGAATGAGGTGATGCCACCGGTGGTGTTGGCGACCCTGGCCGTGATCGTGGCGTTTCTGCCCATGTTCTTTATTACCGGAATGATGGGACCCTACATGCGGCCGATGGCCTTGAATGTGCCGCTGGCCATGTTGAGTTCACTGATTGTCGCGGTAGCCATTACCCCCTGGCTTTCCAACAAGCTGCTCAAGGTGGAAGGCCATGAGCATGATACCGGGGATGTCCGGCAGACCCTGACCTACCGGGTCTATTCGAAGGTGATGCTGCCGCTGGTGCAGTCCCGCTCCAAGACGTGGGTGCTGGTGGGGATCACGGCATTTCTTTTTGCCGGCTCCATTGTACTGGCCCTGACCGGGTTGGTGCCACTCAAGATGCTGCCATTTGATAATAAGAATGAATTCCAGATTGTGGTGGATATGCCCGAGTCGGCCACCCTGGAGCGGACGGATGCGGTGGTTCGGGAGATCGAGGCTCTGCTTCGGACTGTCCCAGAGGTTACCGATTTCACCTCGACGGTAGGGGCGGCCTCGCCCATGGATTTTAATGGCCTGGTGCGGCACTACTATTTACGGCAGGGTGCCAATGTGGCGGACGTGCGGGTTAGCCTGCTGCCCCGCAAGGAACGGGAGATGGATAGTCATGCCCTGGTGTTGCGACTCCGGAACGACATTGCGGCGTTGGCCGCGCGGACAGGTTCGAATCTCAAGCTGGTTGAACTTCCGCCCGGACCGCCGGTGTTGTCCACCTTGGTAGCCGAAGTGTATGGCCGGCCGAATCAGAGTTATGATGAACTGATTGCGGCGGCCAAGCTGGTGGAAGCTCAGATGCGGAAAGAGCCCGGCGTGGTGGATGTGGATGATTCCGTTGAGGCGGTCCAGGATAAATTCTTTTTCCGGGTGGATCGCGACAAAGCGGCGCGGAACGGGATTGCGACCGGGGATATCGTGCAAAGCCTGCAAATGGCGCTCAGCGGAATGCCTGCGGGGACGCTGCATGTGCCAACGGAGCAAAATGAATTGCCGATTGTCCTGAAACTGCCACGCGAAACGCGTTCGGATCTGTCGCGTCTGGCGACTCTGACCGTGAAGGGGCGCGGGGGAGCGGGGGTTCAGTTAGGCGAACTCGGCGCGTTTGAATTGCGCAGTGCCGATAAGACTATTTTTCACAAAAACCAGGAGCGGGTGGTGTTTGTGACCGGCGAAATGGCCGGACGCGGCCCCGCCTATGCCGTGCTGGCGTTGGAGTCCTGGTTCAAGAAAAATCCGCTGCCGGCCGGCATCAAGGTCGATTGGGCGGGTGAAGGGGAGTGGAAGATCACCGTGGATGTGTTCCGCGACCTAGGGCTGGCCTTCGCGGCGGCGCTGATCGGGATTTATGTGCTGCTGGCCTATCAGACCGGTTCCTATGTACTGCCGGGGATCATCATGCTGTCCATCCCTTTGACCATGATCGGCATTATGCCGGGCTTCTGGTTGCTGAACGCGCTGGGTAATAAACCGGTGGGGGGATTTGATAATCCGGTATTCTTTACCGCCACGGCCATGATTGGGATGATCGCGCTGGCCGGGATTGTGGTGCGTAATGGCATCATTCTGGTCGACTTCATCAAGACGGCGGTGGAGCGTGGAGATTCGGTTAAGGACGCCATTTTGGAGTCCGGTGCCGTGCGGTTCCGTCCCATTGCCCTGACGGCGGCGGCGGCCCTGCTCGGAGCCTGGCCGATTACCCTGGATCCGATTTTCAGCGGATTGGCCTGGTCGCTCATATTCGGGTTATTTGTATCCACGGTATTTACCCTGGTGGTGATTCCGCTGGTGTATTTCTGGCTGGTGGGCGGAAAGAAGCAGGGCGGGGATGAACACCCTCACCCCAGCCCTCTCCCCTGAAGGGAGAGGGAGTACATATTCTATTCCCTCTCCCCTCGAGGGAGAGGG
>JBAXDB010000164.1:0-4396 GCA_037141135.1 bacterium
GCTGTCTGTCCAACGGCCGCTCTGTCCATCCTGGGCCGAAATCCACTCGATAGCCTCCCTCTGACAGGCCTTCCCGTGCTAGATCAGGTTGAGCGGTATGTTCGAGGGCGCCGCAGTATTCGCCAGTACCGGGACGAGAATGTGGATCCCTCCCTCCTTCAAAGACTTCTCACCACATTGGCCAATGTGCCGACTGGCGTGAACCGCAGGGAACTGACCTTCACGGTGATCGATGATCGGGCGGTCATGCAGGAAATCCGGACAAAGGTCTACAAGGCACTGGCCAAAGCCCAGACGGGACAAGTTCCTGAATATCTCAATACTGCTGCAACGGCCTATTTCTCCCAGGGAATCGACCGGGTATTCAGAGGGGCTCCGCATGCCTTGATTGTTTCCGCCCCACCAGATGCGCCATGTCCGAGTCAGGATGTGGTGCTGGCGTTGGCGTACTTTGAGTTCCTGGCCCAATGCGCCGGTTTGGGAACGGTGTGGTGGGGGATGATTAGATCAATCCTTGAGGCGCTTCCGGAACTGAAACCCCTGGTTAACCTCCCCGCCGATCATGTCTATTACGCCATGTTGTTTGGTGTGCCCGCTGTTCATTTCGCACGTACCGTTCAACGCGATGATGCAGCCGTGATCAGGCGGGTGGGGCGATAAGGTATGCGCGTATGTCCTCATAAGGGGCGGAGCAAATATGACAGCTTACGGGTGAGAGCATGGGTACAGGGCTTGCTATTGAATAGCCCCGTAACCGTGATAGACTGTCAATATGTTTGAACATCATCGTCAGCCGGTGGCCTCACTACCCACCTTTATCAGGAGAATGGCCGTCTGTTTTGGGATTTCTCAGTGTCTGGCGGCGGTGGCCCTTTCTGTTGGCATGTTGGGCTACCATCAGATAGCCGGGCTCGGCTGGGTTGATTCCTTCCAGAACGCTGCCATGATTCTGGCTGGAATGGGGCCTGTGGATCATATGTCTACCACTGCCGCCAAGCTTTTTGCCGGTTCCTACGCGATATTCTGTGGTCTGTCGCTCATAACCATTATGGGAATCGTGCTGGCACCGGTTTTGCACCGGATCATGCATAAGCTCCACCTGGCCGACGAAGATGTGAACGAAAAACCCTGATAGTCCCCTTTACTAGTAGCGCGAGCGGTTACGTTAGAGGTATCAGGCCAACTCCATTCAGGATGGGTGACTGGTGATTGTTCTTTTTATCACTGGCATATTGAAACGTTTCGATGGTGACCCTGATAGCCTCTTTGTCTACTGTAATGATGCTCTGTCGGTAGAAACACGTACGCCAATCGGGTCTATTGTTCAAACCCCCTCGACACGATCCCCTTGCCAGTCGTATATTCCACTCATGATCACTGCTGTACAGGCCGATATCACGACGTTGAAGGTGGATGCTATAGTCAATGCGGCCAATGAGACCCTGTTGGGTGGGGGTGGGGTTGATGGTGCCATCCATAGAGCGGCAGGGCCTGGGTTGCTGGCAGAGTGTCGGCGGTTGGGCGGTTGCCCGACCGGTGAGGCCCGTATTACGGCCGGCTACCGGTTACCAGCCCGGTATGTCATTCACACAGTCGGCCCAGTCTGGCGGGATGGGTGTCATGGGGAACCTGAATTGCTTCGTAACTGTTACTGGCACTCCCTGGAACTGGCCCGGCAGTACAAGTTGAAATCCATAGCCTTCCCCTGCATCAGCACGGGGGTTTATGGTTACCCGCCAGATCAAGCGGCCGGGGTAGCGATCTCATCGGTCCGTGAGCACCAGAATACTGGTTATGAGATTGCGGTTACGTTCTGTTGCTTCCAGGAATCTGATCTGGCACGGTACTGTATGTTGCTTGGAGGCAGTTGATGTTTGGGCTAACTCATAGGCGACGACAGCGGCTGATGGCGCAACCGTTTCCCTCCGAATGGGCCAGCATCATTCAGGGCAACGTCCCTTTTTATAGCCGCCTGTCGCCGGAAGATCAGCGGGAGTTGCAGGGCCACATCCAGGTATTCCTGTCCGAGAAGCGATTTGAGGGATGTGCCGATCTGGCTATTACCGATGAGATCCGGGTCACCATTGCCGCGTACGCCTGCGTCCTGCTGCTCCATCGCACCACTGACTATTACCCCCTGCTGGTCACCATTCTGGTCTATCCCCACACCTTCGTGGTTTCACGATATCAGGCTGGCCCGGCCGGCCAGGTACTTGAGACTGATGAACCTCTGGTGGGTGAAAGCTGGCGCCATGGTAATGTCGTACTGGCATGGGATTCTGTGCAACACAATGCCTTTGATCTTCACGATGGGCATAATGTGGTGTTCCATGAATTCGCGCATCAGCTTGATGAGGAGGATGGGTCAGCCAATGGGGCACCCCTACTGCCACAGCGGGGCATGTATGGCGCCTGGGCACGGATATTGGGGGCTGATTATGCCGAGTTGGTACGGGAGGCCGAGGAGGGGCGCCCATCATTTCTGGATCAGTACGGGGCAACGAATCCCGCTGAGTTCTTTGCCGTCGCCACTGAGGCGTTCTTTGAGACTCCTGTTAAGCTTCGCACCAGCCATCCACTGTTGTACGCGGAGTTGAAGCTCTACTATCAGCAGGATCCGGCGGCGAGCAGGTAACTTATCCCACAATCCGCTGCTTGAGCCGGTCTATGGTCAGCGGCGCGCAGCCTTCAAAATGGTTGTTGGCAAACACCCAGACGTTACGCTTACGTTTCTGAAGCCCCTTAACGACTTCGGCCAGCGCTTTGAGGTCGGCGTCGCGGGGTTCGGCAATGCGATTCCAGGTTTTTCCAGTACTCTCTTCGATCGCTCCCCGGTCTGGACCATGAAGTCGGATCACCGAAGTCTCGCTCAATAGGTCCGCGTGACGCTGGTAGATCTCCAGCACAGGCGGCATGTAGTAGCCCTGCTCAAACACGTGGGCAAGTCCGTTTGCCTGTAGGAAATTAAAGTACCGTTCATTCAAATAATTGGGGTTACGTGACTCGATACACCAGCAGTAGTCCTGCGGTATTTGGCTGATAAACCCGCCCAGCCGGTCCTGGAATTCCGCCTGCGATGGCATCTTGTCCCGGTTCAGGTACTCGAACTGGAACATCATAGGCCCCAGATACGGTTTCAGGGGTGCCAATTGATCCAGGAAGGATCGGAGCAGATCCATGGATAGGAAGTGGGGATTCGGAACCAGCGGGTCTCCCTTGGTCTTCGGCCTGAAGTGGGTCAGCGTGAGGGAGTTGGGCATCTTGACCCCAAACCGGAATCCCTTGGGAACTGCGGCTGCATATTCGGCCACCGTTTTTGGCTGAGGCAGCACTACTTTTCCGAGCCCAAACAGGCTCCAGAACCATTGGTCAATTTCCACGCACTCGTATTTTTGGGCGTACTCGGCCAGATAGTTGGGGTGGGGGGCCTCGGAGTAAACCAAGCCGCGCCAGGAATCGTACTTCCAGCTACATGTGCCGATGTGGAGATTGCCGTCCATAACCGATTGCCAAAGGGGCCGTCATTTGTGAACAATAGCTTTTAGCAAATGCTAGTAGTTTGGCCCGACACAACAAACAGCAGTCTATTCGACCCAGCAAATTGTCGAACAACGGAGTGAGGAATTTCTCAATCTCATCCTTGGTGAGTTGCTCCACTAGAGAAAGCATTCTGAAAAACCACTCCATGCCCGCGCTGCTCTGCCTAAATGGATGTTTCTCGGTATGGCGATTGCCAAAGATTCGCTCAATCTCTGATCGTGTTGTTGGTTTCATGATTACTTCGGGCGAACTTATTAATTTAAGTTAACACACCGACTTCCATATAGAGGAAATTACTACCGCGTCATTGATCTGTCTACCCTATGTTAAATTGCCATTCACCTTACTGACCACGTCTCCCATCAGAGCCATGACCATTTTCTGGATCCCCAACGCCTTTGACTCCCTGGAGCCGGCCACATTGACTGAGCAATTCTCGGGACAGGACTCTGCAACCACGTTATGACCGCTTGCATTGCCTCTGGGCGGCTCAATTTGACCAGATCCGCATGAAGGTAGCGCTTATGTGCTTCTGGGCAAATTGGGCGGTTTTGAGTGATCCACCGTCCAACTCCCCGAAGGTGAATATGACAGTGGCGTCGCTAAGGTGCTCACTGGCTTGCGGTGACTCTGAAGCACTTATAGGGCTGGTTCTTTGCCGAGTAGATGGCATTCATCTCGCCGCCGTTTCCAATTCGTTGGTCGATAGTATGCCAGTTGTTCGTATCGGTCAGATTATCCGATGCCTGAATCCAGTACCGGATTCCCGCTTGAGAATTCCAGATGATCTCGACGCCTAGGCCCAATGCCCTTCGGTAATTCATTTTGATTTTCGAATGATCTTGAATTGAAATGG
>JBAXDB010000165.1:0-4335 GCA_037141135.1 bacterium
CGCAACCTCGCCCGGCTGCGAGATTGGATGAAGGCGAATGGTCTAATCGCTGCCGGTGAACCGATCTGGGCGAGGTATAATCCGCCCTTTACGCCGTGGTTCATGCGACGAAATGAGATTCTCGTTCCGACAACGCCAGCGAAATAGGCGAAGGCCCCCTCCTCACGGGGTAAAGGAGCATCCCCGACGATAGAGCCGCCCACGGGGCTGGATGCTCCTAGGAACAGGTGGGGAGGGGTGAAAGGACTGGTTCATGGCGCGGTGTTCAGAGAAACGTCACCCAGCGGGCATCCGGCGAACACATCACCGAGCCTTTGCTCGATAACCGCGCGGTCGAAGGTCCCGGATAACATACGCGAACGACTAAACAATCGTAACGGGACGCTTCTGCCTCCCTCTGACCCCGCTCACCGCAAAACGGGCCAGTTTCGGTGATCAGACCAGCCTCAGTACTTCAAAAAGCGCTTTTACACCCAATCTTGACATTCCCGCCGAATTCCCACATGTTCCCCGTTAGAGATGCGTTAAATTTAGGGCATATGCCGAGAGGTGGTGGCCTTTGTTGTCTTCGTACCGGTAGCGGCCATCAAGGCGCCATGCTCGGTAAAGGCGTAGGGCACTCCCTTTTCTCTAACACCAGGGCTTTCGTCCGGATGGTTCCTTGAAACTTTCCCCTGATTTGCAGTTGGATCGCTTTGCCGCCAGCCGGAATCGTGAATGTCTGGCGTACTTTCATCCAGCCATCAGATCGTGCCAACAAGGGTTCTTTTACCGAGAAATTCTGGTTGGTGATAGCCCCCTTGACGTCCTGCCGGATAAGAGTAACCGCCATGATGGTCGTCCCTCCAAAATTTGCGCCCTTTTCAAATAACCCGCTCATGCTCCAACTCTCCCCGGGCGTGACTTGGATGAGTGGGGCAAAGAGAGTCAGCCACGCGTCGCCTTTTTCAGATTCAAGCTGGATGGCGAGCTCATTTTTTTTGAGACATACAACGGATGCCTTTTGAGTTCGTGAATCACCTAGATTGATTTGCCAGCCTCGAATTGTGCGGTTTGGCGGACTAGGAATCTGGGGCTGGGGGAGCAGATTGGTTTTGGCGGGGAAATTAGTGGCCACAATAACAGTGGGAATGGCGCCTATCAGTGTTTGATGATCGCCTTGATCGCGCCAGCCCCAAAGGAGGCCTAGAACTGTAAGTGCGACAGTGAGCGAGGCGAACCAGAATCGCCTTTGCCAGCAACGGATCGAACGTTGCAGTGAGGAAATGTCCTGCGATGCCACAGTGGGGCGTGCTGCTTTTTCCGGTGTGGTGGGTGGGGTAAAGTCCAGTCGTTCCCGCAGAGGAAGCGCCTTGGCCAGAGGGTCCATCTGTAACAGTGCACTCTGGTTGGTATCAAGTCCGGCGCGAATCATGGTGGTCCGGTAACTCTCTAAATCGAATGGCACACGGCGCCAGAAAACAGACTTTGCCTCGGTGTCGTAAATGCAATAACTGGCCCTGGGGTCGCCATCTCGTGAGCAGCCTACTGAGCCGACATTGACAAAATAGCGTTTGCCGGACTCGATTTCAAAATCCTGCGGTTCAGCTTGTCGCGGGATTCCACTTGGGCCAATTAAAAAAAAGGCCGGCTCATGCGTATGGCCCGCCAGTAAAAGGGGGGAATTGACAGCCTGCCAGGAGGGCAGGGTATCTTCAGGATTAAGGACGTAATCGAAGCTGGAGGGCCGTGAAAATTCGCCATGCACGCACTGAAAGCCGTTGCCGATCAGGATCAGCGGAAAAGATGACAAAAACGCAGAGGCTTTCCGATTGAGCCTGGCGGCTGTCCAGCGGATCATTTCCCGGGCATGGGGATTGAAAGAGGAGTCGTCCATGCGACCGCTGACAACCGCATCATGATTTCCCAGGACGAAGGCATCGACATGGGCATGGACCTCGTGAAGTACTTCCGCGGGCGAGGGACCATAACCAATGACATCGCCGAGGCACAGGATGTAATCGATATTATTGCTGCGGATATCGAGATGCACGGCCCGCCAGGCCTGCAAGTTGGCGTGGATATCAGAGATGAATGCATAGCGCATTACTAATAACTAGCACAATATAGGTAATGTGCTCAACTAAATAAGTTGTCAGGTTGCTGGATTGTTAAGTTGTTGGGTTTCGAAAGAATAAAACTTTGGATTCATTCTTAATAACCTAACAACTTGACAGCTCAACAACTTCCCCAAAGGGCTACTTCGCCTTCATCGACCATATGTCGTTAGGGTCGTTGGGTTTGCTGGCGGGGGCACTGGCTGCGTCCTGATTATTGGCGGGTTCACCGGGAGGGGTTGTAATCGCTGCCGGTGCGGCACCTGCCTTTGAGACATATAATGCGGGACTTAGAACCAGCAATTTACCTGAAAAATTACCACGCAGAGCCAACCGGATCAGGGTTCCGTTTGCCGGGATGGTAAACTCTGTCTGTACTTTGGAAAGTCCTGAGATTTCAGGAGAAGGGATTTTCAACGCAGCGAAGTTGGATACAATGTTGCCGCCACTTTGCTGGAGCATGATGAATATTGTCGCCTCACCGGAAAAATCTTTTTTCCTCTGGAGTGAGGCTTCAAATGACCAGGTTTCGCCGGGTGTGACGGATACCCAGCTGGATGAAAGAAGGATCCCTTTATGGCCTTTTTTAGCATTAAAATACAGGAAAGGCTGTTTGAATGGGTCGAGATTGATTCCGACCTGCTGATTGATTCTATCCTCCAAATGAACGTCCCAACCGGCAATGGGTTCGCCCGGCTTAACAATTTTCGGCGGGAGCGATAAACTATTGCGTTCGGACGCTGCCAGTGGCGTCGTGCTTGCCGCATTAATGTCTTCTTTATGGGGAATGGTCCGCCAGATGGCGACTCCTGCAACCAGTATCACAAATGCGGCCAAGGAGATCATGCTGAGCGGGATTTTCTTTTTCCGTCTGGGGATAGTTTTGAGATCCTGGACGGCAACCACATCGTGGGCAGCCTGAGCTGGTGACTTGGGCGGGGAGAAGGTAACATGCCAGTTAGTCGCCGCTTGTTCTATCTTGGTCGAGGGGTCAGGGAGGTAGTAACTGGGGTCCAGCTTCAGCCCTGTGGCCTTCAAGGATTTCCGGTAGGGCTCGACATCAAAAGCAACTCGACGCCAGTAGATGGAGCGTGTTTCGGTATCATAGATACAGTAACAGGCGCGGGGATCCTTGTCACGCGGTTGGCCAACCGACCCGACATTCACGAAATAGCGCTTGCCTGGGTCGATTTTGAAATCCTGTGGTTCGACAATCCGGGGAATGCCGCTGTTGCCGAGCACCATGATGGCGGGTTCATGGGTGTGTCCGACGAACAGCAGATCTGCCGTCGTGGCTTTCCAGGAGGGCAGCACCTCTTCCGATTCCGAGGCATAATTGAAACTGCCCGGTTCGGAAAATTCACCGTGGGCGCAGAGAAAACCATCCCCGATCAGGGTGAGCGGGAGCGAGGAGATAAAGGCCAGATCCTCAGTGCTCAATTGTTTGCGGGTCCATTCCAGAAGCTGTCGTGCATCATCATTAAATAACGATATATCCAGTTTGCCGCAGAGTGCGGCGTCATGATTGCCAAGGATGACGGCATCGACTTTGTCGCGGACTTCCCTGAGCAGTTGGGCGGGGTTCGGGCCATATCCAACAAGGTCGCCCAGGCAGATAATGCGGTCGGCGTTATTGTTCTGGATGTCTTCGTAGACTGCTTTCCATGCCTGAATATTGGCGTGGAGATCGGAAACGATGGCATAACGCATAGGGACCGTCCTGTTGGTTTGTTGTGAGTCAGTCTTTTAGATCAATGGTGTTAACCTATTCAAGGAATTTTCCATCAGATGGAGGCGATCGCCTCGATTTCAACCGCCACATCCTTCGGGAGGCGCGCGACTTGAACCGTGGAGCGGGCCGGTGCGATCTCCGCCCGGAAGTATCCGGCATAGACGGCATTCATTTTGGGGAAGTCATTCATGTCACGCAGGAATACTGTGGTTTTGACCACCTGGTCGAGCGACGACCCTGCTGCTTCAAGAATCGCCTTGAGATTTTCGAGCACTTGCCTGGTCTGCTCCTCGATCGGCCCCGCGATGAGGGCGCCGGTTTTCGGGTCAATGGGAATCTGGCCTGCGGTAAATACGATTTGGCCCGTGCTCACAGCTTGCTGGTAGGGCCCCACGGGAGCAGGGGCCTTGTCAGTGGTGATGATCCTTTTCTGCATAAGTCCTTCAACTTTAGCATGTAAAATTCTGGCTTCAACCGCTAAATGAGGGCGAAATTGCCACCTGTTCT
>JBAXDB010000166.1:0-4289 GCA_037141135.1 bacterium
GCCTGGCGTAATGTAGGTTTTTCCCTGTGATACGGCATGAATGGCTTTGATGAGTTCAGCAGCTTTGCTGGTTTTCGGGATGAAGGCCGTGGCGCCGGCCTCTAGCATGGCGGCGATGGCCCGCTCATGGGTATGCATGGAGAGGGCGATGATACGGGTTTTGGGGAGGTGTGCCAGGATTTGGCGGGTGGCTTCCACCCCGCTCATGACCGGCATCGTCATGTCCATGACGACGATGTCGGGTTTGAGCTCTAGCGCGGTTTTAACAGCATTCTCCCCGTCCGGGACATCGGCGATAATCTCAAAATCTTTATTATTTTCGAGTAATGCCCGAAAACTCTCTCTCACAATCTTATGATCGTCCGCGAGGATGATTCGAATTGCCATTTGATTCACCTTTGAAATCCATCCACTTAACATCGTCTTGAATAACGTCATACTAAAGTGAAGCCTGATTTGAGGAAAGGAAGAATTCTGTCTTCTGATTCCTGAATCCTGACTTCTGTCTGCTTGATAATTTGACTTGAAGCAGGAAAACATCGCCGTTAGCTTCATGGCATGGTTGTGCTAGCGTCAATTGGTAAAGGAGCGATAGATCTCTATGCCCGGCTCTGCCGGTTGGCATCGATCAGCGTGGCCGTGGTCAGTCTGGCTGTTAAGCCTTCTTCCTGGACGAGGCCGACACGTATGGTGCTGTCCCGGCAGATTCTTTTCACGGGCTATGATGCCATTGGGTTTATCGCGGTGGTTGCGATGCTCGCGGGGATCTCGGTGGTGGTCCAAGCCCAGGTCTGGATGGGGCGCCTGGGGCAGTCGGAACTGCTTGGTCCGCTGTTGGTTACCGTTATTGTGCGTGAAGTCGGGCCGTTACTGGTTAATTTCATTGTCATCGGGCGCAGTGCCACGGCCATGGCGGCGGAATTGGCGGGAATGAAGGTACGGCGCGAGGTTGATGTTTTGGACGCTCAGGGGCTTGATCCTTTAGCCTTTCTGGTAATGCCGCGGGCGATTTCCATGGCTTTATGTGTGTTCGGGCTTGCCGTGTTGTTTATCCTGTTTTCCTTTTTCAGCGGGTATCTCTCCGGGGCATTTCTGCAGACCGGCCCCACTGACCCCGCCATTTTTGTGCGAAGTGTCATGCGTGGGGTGGCGCCCGCGGATTTTTACAATGTCCTGGCCAAGACGTTGCTACCGGGGCTGGTCATCGGTGTGATTGCCGCCAATGAAGGGCTTTCAGTCGAGGGGGTGGCCACGGATGTACCCCAGGCAGTGACCCGTACGGTGACGCGTTCAAACCTCGCTGTTTTAATCATTTCCGTGATCATCTCGATTCTAACGTATATGTGAGTCAAACATGCAGGAACAGACATCCATTTTAGAGTTCAGGGAAGTGACGATCCGTGCCGGGGCATTACAGACTACCGGGATGAGAGATGTTGATTTTTCTATGATTCGCGGCGATATTGCCCTGGTTATGGTGGAAGAGGGGCATGAGCATCTTCCCCTGGCGCCGTTGGCGCAGGGCTTGCTGACGCCTGACGACGGGAAAGTATATTTCGAGGGCGAGTGCTGGGAAGATGCCGGGCCAGGGCGGCAATCCATGATGCGCGGGCGGACCCGCCGGGTGTTCGGGCATTACGGGTGGGTGACGAATTTGGACATGATGGAAAATTTATGTCTTGCCGAAAGTCATAACACACAGCGTCCTCTTGAGGACATTATGCAGGAAGTGCGCAGTTTGGCACGGCGGTTTGGTATTGATGAGGTCCCCGAGGCCCGACCCACGCGTGTCCATCCCCTGATTCTCAGGAAATTGGAATGGGTGCGGGCCTTTGTGGGATCGCCCCGCCTGATTATTTTGGAGCGACCGTTTCTAGGGGCGCCGAAAGCCGATGGGGCTCGATTAATTGAAGCGGTCTGTGAGGCGGCCAAACGTGGTGTTGCCGTTTTGTGGATTTCGGATGAACCCCGGGTTTTTGAGTTTCGGGATTGGACCTGTGTCCGGCGTTTCCGGATGAATGGAGATAAAATGCTGGCAGAAGAAAGTAACAAGGGGACTAGCACATGAGTCAAACGTTCAGATTTCGATATGCGAACGAGATCGCCGGTGGTTTTGTTTTACTCGGAGTTTTTTTGCTGATCGCGGGGATCTATACCGCTGGTCACGCCCAAGGCTGGTTTCAGAAAAAACTGATGCTGAAAGCCAAGTTTGACGCAGACAAAGGCACGTATGGGCTTCAGGAGGGCGCTGAAGTCAGGATTCTTGGCACATTGGCCGGGCGGGTGGGCGAAATCCTGCCATCAGAGGATGGGGGCATGGAAACAACTCTGATTTTACAGGGAAAGTTCAGAAAATTTGTGCGAGTTGATTCGATTGCCAAGGTGCGTAAAAAATTCGAGGTGGCCGGGGATGCGTTTATCGACATTACGCTGGGCAGCACGGCCCAACCCCTGATGAAGTCGGGTGAATACATCAAGTGCGAGCAGGATGTGGAATTAATCCAGGCGGCGAAGAAAATGGTGGATGATTTTCGCCGGGCCGCCGTTCCGATGCTGGATGAATTCAGCATGATTCTCTCCAATGTCAGTGCGGTAACCCGCCAGATCGAGCAGAGGGAAGGGACCGTCGGAAAACTGATCAGCGATCCAGAATGGGCAAAACAGGTGGATGGGATCGTTCGCGATATCCGGCAGACGGCGGCTCAACTTCCAGTAATGGCCGCCAAAATTGACGGGGTCATGACAAACCTTCAGGCGATGGCGTTGTCGCTCAAGGAGACGGCCAATGAGTTTCCAAAAATTGCCGGGACTGCCGCCGGAGTGGTGCAGGATGTTCATGTGGCTACCGGTGGGCTGACGGGACAGGTGGCGAATGTGCAGGCGGTGCTGCTGCAGGCTGAATCCATGTTGAGAGAAACGCAAATATTAGTCGAAGGGGTCCAGAAACACTGGTTGGTGCGAAAGTATATCAAGGAAGGTGAAATGACCCCGATGCAACCACCGCTTCCCGTGGCTGGTGGCGAAGGGAGGCTCCCGTGAAGAGTGCCTTTAAAATGCCCGGATTTGTTACTCCTGGTTCCATCTGCCTCGTCACGGCTTGGCTGCTGGCGGGTTGTGCGACGCCGCCTCCAGCTGGGTACGATCCGGAGATCAAAGTCCAGGCGGGCGCGGCACAAGCCGCATTTCAACGTGGTGAGGTGGCGCGGGCCGATGCCCTCTATGTCAAGGCTCTGGCCCGGTCCCGGCTTACGGATAACCGTGATGAAATTGTCAGAAATGCCTATAATCTGGCCTTGTGCAGAATGATTTCGGGTCAACTTGGCGATGCGAGTAATCTTCTGGGGCAGGCCGGAATTCTGGCAGGCGGCCATGGTTTGATTGCTGCCCGTATCCTGTTGGCGGAATCCGAGACGGCGCGCCTGGCCGGGGATGGCCCTGCCAGCGAACAGTTGGCAAGGCAGGCCCTGGCGGCCGGTGCGGACCGGGAGGGGCAGGTGCAAGCCTGGCTCCTGCAGGGAGAGGCAGGGTTCCAGGCCGGACAACTGAAAAGCGCTCTGGATAGTTATCGCTCGGCTTCAAAGCAGATAACGCGTGACACTCCCGCGGTCGTTCGGGCGCGTCTGGATGATTTGGCGACAGCTCTCGTGCAGGCCCGTTTGCTGCCGGGCTCAGTGGCACGTTTACAGATCAGTCGGGCAGAGTGGCTGAAGAAGGCGGGACAATATAATGATATGGTGCAAGCCCTGCAGGCGGCCGCAACCGCATTAGAGCTTGAATCACAATGGGCGGAAGCATTTGATTGCCGTATCCGGGCAAGCCAGAGCCTTTTGGCGTCCGGCGAAATGAAGCGTGCATTGATGGAAGCCCGGAAAGCGGATGAATTGGCTGATAAAACTGGAAATAAGAAACACAAAACACTGGCAGGAATCCTGCTGAATGAGATCAAATGAAAACACTGATTACTGTTGAACAGCGTTTAAAACGCCTGGAGTTGGAAGTGCGGATATTCCGCTGGGCGGCCTCACTTGTGGTGGTGGCCGTAGTGTCGTTTGTGGTGATGGGGCTTGAGGCCACCGACAATGACAAATCCATAGGCCGGTTCCGGCAGATTGATGCCGGCCAGCTGGTGCTTCGTGACGCGGATGGGCAGATGCGGGCCTGGTTGGGAATCGCCGAGGGTGGACCCCGCCTGATCTTCTTCGATCAGTCCGGCCAGCAAAGATTGGGTGTCGGTATGACGCGCCAGAGTGAGCCGGCGCTCGGAATTTTTGATATGGGCCAGAATGAGC
>JBAXDB010000167.1:0-4269 GCA_037141135.1 bacterium
TACAACTGCCGCGCCGCCTCTTCCAGCAGCACCATCCGCCGCCGGTTGTTCTCGATCAGGGCGTCGTAGGAGGAGAGGATGTCAACAATGCGTACTTGTGCTACGGGCGCTGGGTATTTCACTGGCAGCTCTGTGACGATGGTCGCACTCAGGTTCAGCATGGTCGTGCCGACAGCGTGTTGCTCCAACCAGCGGCTAACTTCTTGCTGCTCCATATAGTAGTATAGAAATTCAGGAAGAAGACGATTTCCTTCAAGTACTATTTGCAAGCAACCTGTACCACACAACCAGCCGGCCTGTTCTTCGCGAATGAAGGCACGCTTCGTAATCTCACCTCGTCGGGGGAGGACAATGGTTTTGGCACTTAATTGATGGCGTTTCATCCGGATCGCTGTCTCCTCGGATACCCGGGCTACCGACTCAGGATCCACGCGTCCGTCCGAGATATCTTTCGGCATGATTACCGGAATTCCCTCAGACGCATAATCGGACTGATGCAATTGCGATCCAAACGGACCCGTTCGGATCATTCCTCCATCACGGTCAACGACATCGCCAAGGGTTTCAGCACTCCAGCTCATACCCCAAGCCCCCTGAAGTTATTCTGGATTACTGCCATCTCTTTCAATTCACTTCCTTCATAAATTCAATATGCATAACCATCCCGCGCTTGATCCCGTCGATTACTCCAACCAGAGGTTGGAGTTTTCCAACTCGCTTAACACTGCCTGTAATCTCCGGCAACGGGGCCGCCGCCCCTCCCGGGATTGAAATCCGTTTCTTTTCTTCGCTCATACCCCGAGTTCCTCAAAGTTTTCCTGAATCTTCGCAGCCAATCCCACAGCCTCTTTGTTCAGGTCGGCCAATTCAGTATGGATATCGCTCAAGGTCTGCTCAAAATCGAAATCTTCATCCACTTCCTGTGGCGCCACACCCACATAGCGGCCGGGGGTAAGACTCCAATCGGCCGCCTCAATCTCCTTGCGGTCAACGAGTTTCACGAGCCCCGGCACATCCTGGAGTTCGGCTTTCGGGAAGCGGTCCTGCAGCCAGGCGGCCTGCCGGTGGAAATAGACGGCATGCTTCAACTGTGCAACAGCCGCCTTGCGCTCCTCATCGAGTTTCTTTACCAACCGGCCTGTTGCACGGCGGTCGAAGTCGGTGACGATAGCGTCATCAGCCGCCACTTCGGCGCAGAGATCTGCTGCGCGAGCGGTCAGTTTATAGAGCAGGTCCACTTGCTTGACGAGACCACGAATCGCATCGGCACTGGGTTCGAAGGCCTTGCGGGCCGCGTGTTGCGTGTCGTTTTTATCGGGCACCGCTTTGGCATACTTCTGACCATAGGCCGTAAGACCCTTGAGCAATTTCTTGGCATCCCCGGTGTAAAGCGTGCTGGCTTCGTCCAGTTCGGCTACGGCATCGGCCAGGGCTAGGGGCACGGTCGGCGAGGCCGCCGACCCTCCAGGGGTTGAAATCTTTTTGATTTCCTGGGTCAACTGATCAAAACGACCGCGCAGATCTTTCAATGTGGCCTCAAACGTCTCAAGTACCGCCGGGATCGCCGCACTCTCGGTGCAGACGCGCGTAAGGTAGTCCTTTACCAGCCCGAGGAAACGCGGCTTTTGCTCCCGGTAGAGCCAGACAATCGCCGTGAGGTTATGCATCTGCTCTGGGGAAAAGTCATAAATCTTCCGGGTCACCTTCCGGTAAATGTTCCTGGCGTCTAGCATCAGAATCTTATTTTTTGTATTTTTTACCCCGGAAGATTCCCCCTCACCCCTGATCCCCAGCCCATCGGGCGAGGGGAGCAGATCCAAGATGCCTGCTAAGACAGTTTCAACATTATGCAAGATCTCTTCATTGCGAAAACGTATGACAGTGTTCCCAAGGGCTTCCAAATATTTCTGACGCACGGCATCTTTGCGGACCTGATTCGGCTCATCATGGACATTTCCATCAATTTCAACAACCAACCGGTTATCCGGACAGAAGAAATCAACAATGTAGTCGCCAATCTGATGCTGGCGCCTGAACTTCATATCTGCGAGTTTGCGATTTCGGAGCAAACTCCACATAAGTTCTTCGGCTGGCGTCTGTTTTTGTCGTAATTCACGAGCTTTCTCGACAAGCCCTGCAAAATCATATCCGCCACGATAATGCACCCCCTTACCCCCTTCTCCCTTTGGGAGAAGGGTTGGGGATGAGGGCGCGGACGATTTCCCTTTGTCAAAAAACCATAACTCACAGGGCACTGTCCGCGTGTAGAAGAAATTCGAGCGGATGGAGATCATCACATCCACATCGCCCGTCTCAATGATCTTCTGGCGCACTTCCTTTTCGCCATGCCCGGCGCTCGAGGCCTGCGATGACATCACAAAGCCGGCACGCCCTTTTTCGCTCAGGTAACTCCAGAAATAGGAAATCCAAAGGTAGTTACCATTGCCCACCTTCTTCTGCTTATTCACGCCCGGCAACCCAAACGGCAGGCGTATATCGACCTTGATGCGCTCGGCATCCACAAGGTCCACATTGAAAGGCGGATTGGCCATCACGAAATCGCATTTACCGGTCAGGGTGTATTCGTCCTGATAGTAGGTAATGGCCTCGGAGATTTTTCCCTCCAGCCCATGGACCGCCAGATTCATCTTGGCAATGCGGATGGTGTCACGGTTCTTTTCCTGCCCGTAGAAGACGACCTTCTTCGCCGTATCGCCGCCTTCTTGTTCAATGAAGTGACTCGACTGCACGAACATGCCGCCCGAGCCGCAGGCCGGATCCAACACGGTCCCGTGATCGGGCTCAATGACATTCACAAGCATCTGTACCAGCGAGGAAGGCGTGAAGAACTCACCATTATCGTGTGCCTTCTGAATCGAGAACTTGGCGAGGAAATACTCATAGATGCGGCCGAACACGTCCCCGGTCGCCTGCTTGATCTGCTCGCTATTGAACTGGCGCATCAGGTCTTCCAGAACCTTGGGTTCAAAAATGCCGTAATCCTTCGGCATGATGCCAGTAAGCGGCTCGAATTCGGCTTCGATGGCGGTCATGGCCTCGGTAACAAGTCTGGGCAGATCGGCTCCGCTCACCGCCGCCTGCTGCATAATCCACTCGTAACGGGCCTTCTCAGGCAGATAGAGCGAACGACGTGCGATGTAGTCCGCCGGCAACACCTTCCGTTTCGGCATCTTGCCGCTCGCCTGATCGGCCTCGATCTGTCGTCCCGCCGCCTGGAAGCGATTCGCGGCATGGCGGAGAAAAATCACACCCAGCACCGGCATGAAATAGTCGCTGGAGGTCAGCTTTGAATTGGCGCGAAGATTATCCGCTGCTTCCCACAGGTCAGATTCTAGTTTTTCGATATTCTTAAAGGTCTCGTTGGTCATAGGCTCTTTCACTCTCTCACCGGTTGGAAGATAACGATACAACTCTTAAAAAACGATTCTTCTTTTGCATTCCTCTAAGGGATTTCCGGCTCTGGCTTCAGTTCTGGCGGTTCTGCATCGGCCACCCCCTCTGGCTCAGAAATTATTTCTGAACTAACAGGTGTTTCAGAAACGACACCGGCTGGCGGTTCAGCCATCGGGATAACAATGACAGGCGGTACTATCTCCGCCGGGGGCGGTGGTGTCGGTGGCTCCGCCTCAGTTGTTGGTTGTTGAGTTGCTGAGTTGTTAGGTTTCGGCGTTGCGGGAGTCGCGATCTCTGGCTCGGGTACCAAGGCCGGAGTCACACTGGTCGCCGTGTCGTTGGCCGGTGTCGGGGTTTCCTGGGGCGCAAGGGGCGGTGCCGGCTCTGGTGTCACGGCAACTGGAGACACGGGGTCTGCCGGTGTTGGACTCTCTTCCGGACTTGTGACGGATACCGGCGACACGCCGGTTACTACAGGAGTTTCAACCACCGGCACCGGTGTTTGGGGCTCTTCCGGCCTGATCTCCGGTGTTGGCGCGTCAAAGACCGGATCCTGTGCGATGGCCGATGTTTCTAATGTCGGGACTACTGGCTCAGGCTCGAAGACCGGCGGCGGCTCCGCCGCGGTAACTGATTGCTGGGTTGCTGAGTTGTTGGTTGCTGGAGTTGCGGTGTTGGCCGGTCTTTCAGTCTCCTCTGGCCTTGTTTCTGGTGTTGGCTCTTCAAAAACCGGTTCAGAGGTCTGCGGTCTTATTTCAGTCTCCTCCGGCCTCGTGAATGGTATCGGTTCTTCAAAGACCGGAGGCGGGGGTACCGGTGCCATAATGATTGGGGGCGGACGGAACACAATCACAG
>JBAXDB010000168.1:0-4262 GCA_037141135.1 bacterium
GCGAACTCAGGGTAGTGGCTATCCTTCCGCCCAGACCGGACTGCAACTGGTTGTAGTTCTGGGTGCCGGCATTCAGGTTTAACGCCCCGGCTCCGGTTTCGCCATAGCTGTTGATATGCAGGTTATTGTATTGAAGCGACACCAGCGGCGTCACTTCGATGCCGTCTGCAAACTTGAACTGATAACCGCCACCCAGGTACGCGCCATATTGCTGGCCGTCATAGCTACCGTTGGCGGTTCTCAAAATGACGTCACCGACGTTGATGTTGCGCCGGCCGGCATACCAGTTATAGGCAAAGGACACGGCGGTATCGATAAAAAAAGGTCGCTTCTGGTCTTGATAGCCGCCATAAAGCGTGGTCTGGGCGCTATTGATGGTGGTATTGGCACCATTGGCATCGGAATTGACATTGCCGTAAGCATAACCGCCGCTAATACCCAAGGTAACAGCATCGGTGAAACGGTGATCAACGCCCAGTGCCGTGCCGGCATTCCAGGCGTTATAGCCGGCAATACCGCCGCGCATACCTTGCGTCAAATAACTGCCATAACCCTTGGCCCACAGGCCGTCCAGCTTGTTCGCTTCGCCACTGGAGACGCCAGACCGCTTTGAATGCTTGGACTGTCCTTCAATATGGGCTTTTTCCACCCGGTCAATCGATACACCGGTGAAATTATTAAGCATGGCCCGGTCGTTGTTGATCACGCCGGCATCGACTTCCGGAACCAGAGTATTCAGCGCGGCGGCTGTTTGGCTTTGGCTTAAGCCTTCCAGAGTATTTAATACGTTGGACATATCAGTTGAAGGATTGGTGATATTGTCCAGTACGTTGCCGACAGCTCTGGCATTGGCATCACCGGGATTGGCGTTACTGGCAAAACCGTTTGCAGCGCGATTGGAGGTTAGTATCAAATCTTCGCCGATAGTCGTCGCCGCGAAAGTCGCTTTGTTGTTGCCGGTGATACTTATACTGGGGGTGGCTATGCCGGTGCCAGCGGTACCATTTATAATCTTGTAAGTCGTATTGTTGGGAATATAATTCGAGACGCTTAGGGCGACGCTATCCCCTTGTATGACAGTAGCACTGCCTTTCGTTTCTATTGAGCCGCTGGAACTACCGTTTATAGCGACTTTGAGCATTGCGGCTGAACCCTGAGTATAAGCACCGCCAATATTGAGGGTTGTCGAGCCAATGTCGAGGGTGGCGTTGTTGATAACGGCTCCGGTGCCGAGGGCATGACTATTGTCGGCCCGCAAGATACCACCGTCGATCGTTGTGCCGCCAGTATAACTGGCTGCGCCACTGATGGTCAGGGTTCCCGAGCCAGTCTTGAGCAAGGCGCGGCTAAAGGGTTCGCCGCCGCCCACCGGTGTTCCATCTGTCAACAAGGTGGCAGTGGGTGCACTATCGTTATCTGCTTTACCGAAGATCAGTTTGGTAGCTTCCGGGAAATAACTGGTCATATCATAGACCGCCCATGCCCCTCGACCCAGTTGATTGACGAGTAGCACATCGTCCGTGGCATTATAACTGAGGCCGAAGACAGGCGCATTGGCCATGCTGCCGCCGAAGGAAGACCAAGAGGGTGTCGCAACTGTATCGACGCTCGGATCGGACGTGAACCGGGAAACATAGACGCCGCTACCGTTGGCTACATTACTGACCCCGCCGACAAAAAGGGCATTCACACCGTTGTTGTCAGCAAAGGCAAGTGCCCGGCGATCCACGAAACTGCCTGGAAGAGCATCATTGATCTTGGCAAAAGAACTCCCCGTATCGGTGGAACGCCAGACATCGGTGCCGTCGGCGACATAGAATCGACTCCCAACCCGTTCATCGAAGATCGCGCTCCAGACTTTTTTGCCCGTATAACTGTTAAGGGTAGTCATGGTTACGTTCCCGGCATCGGGGGTATAATAGAAATTACCTGTCTTGGTAGCACTCCAGAAATCGCCCGCGCCAGCAAGCAAAGCTCCCGCCTTATCCTTTGATCCGTAAGCAAGGGAGGTGATTTCATTTACAGGGGTGAGAATGGAAGTTACCGGAAAGGAATAACCGTCCAAGGCATTGACCGTCAGATTGTCCGTCCCGATGAAAAGTTGCTTGCCGCCAATGGCCATCTTTCGCGGATCCGTGCGATTCAGCGCGATCAGTGGAAGAAAGGACATATATTTCCCACGTTCATCCCCTGAAATATCGACATTGCCCAACAAGGGATGCACTCTGGTTAGTGTCGTAGCGGCTTGCTGCGGGTTGTCCGTTTTACTGACTTGAAACCGGCTGAAATCACCAAGATATTGAGCACTGGCGTAAACACTAGAAATCCCCTCTAACTTAAGGGTCTCGGCATTAACAGCACTGGGGCCACCATCGCCACCCATCGTAGAAGACCAGTTAAAACTCCCTTTTTGGCCGGGAAACTGATAATAAGCGCCCACGTCCTGCGCTGAAGCTGACACGCTATGGGTGATGGAATTCCAGGAGGACTGGGTCATCTCCGTAGTCCTGAGATTACCCATGATGGGAATCCAGTCGCTGGTTGTCGAAGATGCAGGACTGGGCAGGGCGTTGAGTCCTCCGTCCCCGCCAAATAGCAACCTGCCATTGGCATCTATTGCAAAGGTTCGGGCGTCGGCGTGAGGGGCAGAGCCGCTTGAGGTCTTGTTATTGGTAATCCAGGCCCAGGTGGTCTTTTCGGTGACTGGATTATATTCTCCCCGAAAAATCGGGATTGACCACTGTGTCGCGCCTATCGAGTTCGCCGTTTTCATTTCATTAGTGCTGAACTGCGTATCCCCTGCCACATAGATGATATTGGAGTTTTTCGGATCCACCAAAACTGCACCATGGAGTTTTGTTTGTCCTCCGGGGAAAAGTCCCGTGAAACCAGGCGGTGGAGTGACCGGCTTTCCCAAGTCTGCCCAGGTTTTCCCCTGGTCGGCGGTACGCAGAAGCGTGAGGAGATTTTTAGTTTGGTCGCAGGGGGATTGGCATTGCTGAATCTGTGCAACCAGCACACCCCCTGCCCCTTTGGTCGCCTCAGCGCCTACCGATAGCAAAATCCGCCCATCGGAGTCTTTTGTTGACAAGCCACTCACAGCCTTAACCAGCTCCCAGGAAGCCCCAGTGTTGTCACTCCGGTAGATGCCGGTCTGATTATTGTTGCCATTAACGACCGAGAGGTAAAACCTTTTAGGATCCGACGGGTCGGCTACCAGGTTCTGAACATTGCCAGCGGGCAAGCCCTCTACAACTTTATTACTGAAAATCTTGCCACCGTCGTTGCTTAGGTACAGGCCGAAATCAGTTATGGGGTTATCAATGTTACGGACAGCAGCCAGCATGACACTCCCGCGAGCAGCAACACCGGTGATGTCCTTACCTATAAGATCGGTTCGTCCCAATTCGGACCAGGTTGTCCCGCCGTTGGTGGAATACTGTATCCCGGTGAGTGGACCGCTGATAAACCCGTAGGCGCTCTGCTTGCCGGTGCCGGCAATGAGGGTCTGGTTTGTCGTATCGAGGCTGTCAAAATTCATGGCTCCGATGGATAGCGATGATAATCTATCCGTCTTGGGAGTCCAGTCCTTGCCGCTGTCTGTACTTTTCCAGATGCCGCCATTGACGGCACCCGCGTAGATAATATTAGGGTCTGACGGATCCACCAGCACCTTCGTGATGGCTCCGGTCGTGGGGTTGTTGTAACTGTCCATTCCTTCAACATTCACCGCTGTGTTGACGGGGTTCGACAGGATCTGCCCCGGCCCCAGGTCTTTCCAGACCGGTGCAAAAGCAATGCCATCGGCCAAAGCGGGCAAACAAACCACCCCGATGACGATGGCTGCGGCCACAACCGCCACTGATTTCTGTAGGCAGTAGCCCCTAACATAATGATCACGCATAGTATTTCTCCCAGTCACTAAAATTATTCATTGTGGATTGAAACGTTGTAGTATTTGTAAAGTTCCTCAGGATGGATAGGGTGTAACGAAACCCATCCATAGACATCAAGTTAAGACATTTCACCACGAAGACACGAAGATTTTGCTTTGGTTTTTCTTCGTGAACTTCGTGTCTTCGTGGTGAATTGGTATTTTTAAGTTGATGTGTATGAGGGTGCAACGAAACCCGTCAATACTTGCCGAAAAGAGTTTCGACCGCAGCTTCAAAACCTTACGGTAAACGAACCATAAACCCCCGAAAAACCCTCTCTTAATTGCGTATCGACTTTGCCGATGAGCGCAATTTCATCCCGTAAGT
>JBAXDB010000169.1:0-4188 GCA_037141135.1 bacterium
AGTCAGGTCATTCAACAGGCCGGCACGCTCTCTGCCACGGGGCTCAGTCACATTGCGCTTTCACTGGATGCCATTCCTGCCTCTTTGCGATCCGCCGCACACCAACCCGTAACCGCACAGGCTGTTATTTTCACGATGCTACTTGACCGCCGGCCCGAACTGCGGCAAAAACAGCTCGCCTATCTGGCCAAACGGATTTCGGTTGAGCTCAATCGCGAGACAGAAACGCTGGCTCAAGCATTGCAATCCCTTCCAGCCCGGTTGCGACAACCTCTTCTGGAAATCGCCATCGGCAGCCTCAAACATCTGCCTCCAGCACAATATCCCGGCTTCCGGGAAACCATCATGGCGTTGGTGGCTGCTGATTCGGAAGTCTCCCTTTTTGAATACATGGTGCTGCGCATGGTGCTGCGTCATTTGGATACCCAGTTTGGACTGGCTAAACCGACAAAAGCCCGCATCACCTCTTTTAACACCCTCACCAATGAGACCGCCTCCGTGCTCTCCGCCCTCGCCTGGTTCGGCTCCACGGACCCAACCACGGCGGAGCAGGCCTTTCTTGCCGGCTGCCGGGAACTCGGCAACCTGAACCTCAGGCTTCTACCACCGGACTCATCCTCTTTAAAGAGCATGGATAAGGCGCTGGATCGTCTGGTCGATACCATCCCCCCGATAAAACAGAAACTGGTCGCCGCCTGCGTCGCCGCCATCAGTGCTGATGGAACCATCACACTGGATGAGAGTGACGCCCTGCGCGCCGTCGCCGATGCTCTGGACTGCCCGCTGCCGAGGGGGTGAAGAGGAGGAAAGTTGCTGAGTTGTCAGGTTGCTGAGCTGTTCGGAAATAGTCAACGGGCAACTCCCTAACAACTTGACAACAAAACAACTCAACAACTGATTATTTTGCGATATTCCCTTGCATCCCTATCTCTTATCTCTATAATCCCAAACCGTTTTTGATTTCGACTATGACTGAAAGTTAAGGAGATTATTATGCGATACATTGTGTGTATCAAACAGGTTCCAGAAACGACGGATGTGAAGATTAATCCGGCAACCAACACCTTGATGCGTGACGGTGTGGTTTCCATCATTAACCCCTTCGATATGTACGCCATTGAAGAAGGCCTGCGTCTCAAGGCCCTGCATGGCGGCACGGTCACCGTCCTCTCGATGGGGCCGCCCCAAGCCGAGACTGCCCTGCGCGAAGCCATCGCAATGGGTGCTGATGACGGCATTCTGGTGTCTGATCGAGCCTTTGCCGGCAGCGATACCTGGGCCACCAGCTACACCCTGGCCATGGCCATCCGGAAGATCGGCAACTACGATCTGATCATCTGCGGGAAACAGGCTTCCGATGGCGACACCGCCCAGGTGGGCCCCGGCATCGCCGTCCATCTCGATCTCCCCCAGATCACCTATGTCCGCAAGATAGAAACACTGGATGACAAAAATATCGTGGCGGAGCGCCTGATGGAAAATGGCTATGAAGTCATTCAATCCCCCCTGCCCTGCGTACTCACCGTGGTCAAGGAAATCAACGAGCCGCGTCTGCCTTCCCTGAAAGGCAAAATGGCTGCGAAAAAAGCCTTAATTCCCACATGGAAGGCCGCTGATCTGAATTGTGACCCAAAATGCCTGGGTCTGGATGGCTCGCCAACGAAAGTTGTAAAAATCTTCACCCCCGCACCAAGGAAGGGTGGACAGATTTTTCAAGGAGAACCGGAAGAATTTATTCCGCAACTCGTAGCCAAAATGAAAGACGCCATTTTAGGCGCCGCCCAATAAGGAATTCCCAGCATGAGCGATCCCATTAAAATTAAAGATAATTGTGTATTCTGCGGCGCTTGCTTCAAAGCCTGTCCGTTCGGTGCTATCACCCAGGCAGAACGCAAAACGGCTCCCGTCATTGATCTTCAAAAGTGTACCCTCTGCGGCGCCTGCGTGGTCGCCTGTAAATTTGACGCCATTTGGATGAAAGAGAAGGCGAGCACGGGCATTGACTTGAAGGCTTTCAAAGATGTCTGGGTTTTCGCGGAACAGCATGAAGGCGAAATTCAGTCCATCACCTTTGAATTGCTGGGCGAAGGCCGCAAACTGGCTGACTCGCTGGGCATGAAGCTCTGCGCCGTCATGCTGGGGAGCAACATTCAGGACAAGGCCCAGGCATTGATCTCCCGCGGTGCCGACAAGGTTTACATGGTTGATCGACCGGAACTGGTTCATTTTCAGGATGAGTCCTATGGCAACGTACTGATTGAATTGGTTAACCGCCACAAGCCCAATGTATTCCTGTGCGGGGCGTCGACCATCGGGCGCAGTCTGGTGTCCCGGGTGGCGGTGAAAGTTAACGCCGGCCTGACGGCGGACTGCACGGAACTGGCGATTGACCCCAAAACCTTGAATCTGCTTCAAACCCGTCCTGCATTTGGCGGCAACATCATGGCGACCATCGAGACGCCGTCATCCCGGCCCCAGATGGCAACCGTGCGCCACAAGGTGATGAAGGAAGCGATTGTGAATCCCGCACTCAAGGGGGAAATCTCACTGGAAACCATCGCCGAGGTGCTCCTCCAGTCAAAGGCCCACCGCCTGAAATTCGTCCCGGAAGTAGAGTCCACCATGAATATCGCAGAAGCCAACATCATTGTGGCCGGCGGGCGCGGACTTCAGTCAGTGGAGAACTTCAGTCTGCTGCGCAAGCTGGCGGATGTATTGGGTGCGGGCGTGGGCGCTTCCCGTGCGGCCGTGGATTCCAACTGGATACCCTATTCACACCAGGTCGGGCAGACCGGCAAAACCGTTTGCCCCAAGATCTACTTTGCGGTCGGCATCAGCGGCCAGATCCAGCATCTTGCCGGAATGCAGTCCTCGGACATTATTATCGCCATCAACAAGGATCCTGATGCCCCTATTTTCAAGGTGGCCACCTACGGAATCGTTGGTGACTTGTTCAAGATCGTCCCTCAGCTCACCGCGGAGTTCAAAAAGGTACTGGGCAAATAGGATTGCGTTCAACCTGATGGCGCGCTAGATTCAATAGAACTTTGATATTTGGAAGGTGGTTTTACAATGACAATGAAAAAACTTTTGAGCTCAGGATTGATTGTATTGGCAATGGTCGCAACCAGTGATTGCGCATGGGCTGGCTCCGCCACTCCTGAATCCATTATGGTGGTACCGGCGCGCAAGCGCATGGTGCAACTCGCCTTTGAGATCTCCCGTTGCAAAGAAATCGGATTGGTCACCTACAATAACAGTCCGACCCTCCCCGCCCCGCTTCTGCATGCATGGAATGGGCAGGAATGGATTCAAATCAGCATGGACGATTATGTCGAGGGGCGCTTCATGTCGGGCGATCCCAAGCATGTCTTCCTGCTTGGTGACGCCTCCTCATTGCCTCTCAAAATGATGGAAGGCCCCACCTGGTATAGGGATCTTAACCGGATCACTACCCTGGACACCGCCACCATTATCAACCAGATCGGCAATGTCCTGCATTTCAGCGCCCGTCAATGGAAGTGGCTGGCTGAAATCTACGGAATGAAAATCGAGGATAAGAACACCGAACTCCGGCGCTATGGCCGTTGGGGTGCGCCGGGCAAGGAAAAGGATCTGACGCCCACCAAGCTCGAAAACATAGTCCTTCCGCCCACCCCGCCGGTAGCAGACCCCAGTATGTTGCAGAAGAGCGTGCAACCTACCGCTGAGAAAAATGTTGATGAACCCAAGGCGAAAATTGAACCCGTCAAATCAGAGATGCCCATACCCCCCAAGGTGGATCCCCCAGCGGTTGAAAAGCCAGTCGTCCCTCTGACGGTGACCATCACACCGGAACCCGCCAAGGTTGAGTGCAAGGCCGAATGCGTTAAGGTTGAAGGGCCGGCTATTGAAAAGGTTAACGTGCCCGCACCTGCTCCAGCAACTCCCGTCGCACCCCCGGTGGCTCCCGACGCAAAATGATGATCAGCTCAATTTCCGGCAGCGCACCCCGCCTGCATGTAAAAGCTCGCGGGTTTGGGCACTGAACTCATACTCATTCTCGTAAACCACTTCCAGTATGCCCGCATTGATGATCATTTTGGCGCAGGTGAGACAAGGGCTCAAAGTCGAGTAAATGGTGGCGCCACGCAAGGCGATGCCATGATAGGCAGCCTGGGTAATGGCATTTTCTTCGGCATGACAACA
>JBAXDB010000170.1:0-4182 GCA_037141135.1 bacterium
CATTTGGCAAGTTGCGCCAACACGTTAGCGGAATCTGAAGATGTCGCTCCAGATAGCCATCATCCGTGAGGATGAGATCAACGGGGCTGGCATCATCCTTCTGCTGGTGCCATGTCCAGAGCGTCTTGCCGGATTTCGTGTTCTTGAAAGTGATCGTGAAGTCCTCCTGAAACGGGTGTTTCCAATTGCCATCCTTGTTGGCAGGAGATTTCGCTTCCGCTGTGTATTCTCCACTCCGACTCTTCCCAGATGTGTCGCCATAGAAACGATCTGTGGCGAGGGCAATTCCAGTTGCCATGCTTACCGCGCAGATTATGATTGCTGTTCTTTTCATATCTTGTCCCTAACGTCAGCGTTCTCGGTCGGCGCTGTAGCGACGTACCGAGGAACGGCGTGTTCGCCATCCTGCTTCTTCTTGCACAGCCTCTTGCGCCTGTCCATCCATTGTTCTGAAGACACAGTTTGTGTGCCGGGTCGATTTCTCTCTCTGGTTCAGTTCGACCATGCCCTTGAGGGAGTGCCCGGACTTGTGTTCCCCAATCAAGTTCCCGCCATTCCGAGTCTCGCCTTCTGCCGGTCCTCGGCAACGTCGGTCAGACTTCATTTCAGATCTTGGATGGATCCTTTCCCGGTATTCTGGGTGGCCGATCCGCTCGTGACATTCGCCCCGCTTCTTACCGGCACAGTCACGGCCGAATCGTTCCGAACGATGCCGTCCGTCCCGGCCGAATTGGCGTGGGTTACCGCGTCCGCCTGCACCCTGCCAATCGTCCCGGAGAATGACGCATCGAACTGGACCGCGTTGCGGACGTAATCCAAGGCAATACCATTGAGTTGAATCGTGCCGATCGTCGGCGCTCCCTTACAGAGCACGAACGGATTCGCGGAGATGCCGGGGGTCAGTCCCGCCGCACGAATCCATGAAGAGTTGCTGACCCTCAGCAATGTGACGGTTCCCCCACTGATCTTTACAAGAGGCGATCCGGCGGAGTTTCCGTCCTCGTACACATCGAGACCGTCAATCAGGAGTGAGCCATGCGACCCTCCCGAAATCGTTATCGACTGGTCCGTTTGTCCGGACAGATCGCGAAGCTTGACGTTGCGAATCGTCAGCGATTTGCAGTTGCCGTCGGAAAAGAGGAGCGGATGCTGATGGCCCCCCAGTCGTTGAATGTCCCAATTCTCGAGCGTGATTGAGCCAAGATGGCCCGTGCTAAGGTCCTGCAACTGAAGATGAAAGGCCGCTTCAAAGAACCGGCCCCGGACATTTCTAAACGTGACCCTGTCAACGAGACTTGGAGTCGTGGCCCCTGGGATGTTGCCAGACCCGCTGAAGATCCTGCCGGCACACATCGAATAAATGGACGTCAGGCCATCAACCATAACGTCGGTAATAGGCCCCCGGAAGACGTTCGTCCAGCCGCCGGCTCCGCCGAATGCGGTCGGCCCCTTCAGATGATTGCCCGTGTCGGAAAGCAGGCACCAGTCGTCGGCATTCAGTCCGATCGGATCGTCCGCGGTGGCCATGATGGAATTCAAAAGGAGACAATTCGACATCGGCCCCTGGCACTGAAACCCGGCGTGCTGCCGGCTCGGCAGTTTGCCCGCAAGGCAATCGGAGTAGTAACACCGATTCCCATCCGCGATCAGAAAGAAAGTGTTCGCCAAGTGGAAACTGAACGCGGGCGAGTTCAGGATCGTGACGTTTCTGATCGTCGTGTTCTTTGTCCCGTATAGCCGCACGGTGCCGACATACTGGCCGGCCGAATCGAATTGCAGGCCATTGCGGCCGTTGCCGGAATTGACAGCATTTCCGCCGTTGATAAACAGGCTTTCGAGTGTGATATTGTGATCGATAATCGTGGAGCCGTCGGCGACTGGGGATCCGTTGTTATAGCCGCTGACGAAGTGCGCGTTGCGAATCGCGCAGCCACCGCTGTTGGTCTTCATGCAGAAGCCGGCTCGCCCGTGGGCGCCGACAATGCGGATGTTGGAGGGGACCGACAGTGCGCCAGCGAGGGCCGCCACACCGTCAATGACCAAAGTGCCGCCTCCCCCGGCGTGCAAAAGCTCGATCGCGGCCTGGAGCGTCGCTCTGTCGTCGGTGCCTGTACAGGCGTCAGGATCGCCGTCCAGCGCCGCACCGCAGCGACTGGCCAAAATCTCGCTTCTGCCGGCTTTTTCGATCTTTCCCATCATTTCCATTCCTTCACTAGGCTCCGCTGCGGCAGCCATTGCCGCGGCGATCACGGTTAACGATGCCATTGAAGCCGCAGCAAACCATCCCGATGCTTCGTTTTGCATTTCTTATCCCTCCGGCGAACGACGCCAATCAGGCGCGCTGTAAAGCGTCGCGTGAATTGGCTTGTTCGCATTTTTCATAAAGCGTTTCGGGAGCAATATCCGCCCCGTTGGGCCAGGAAATGGTCCCGCCTTCGATTTTTGCCTGCCGGAAGAACTCAAGATTCTTGAGCGGAGCGAAAATGGGGCCACGCTGCAAATATTCAGAAAAGTCAATTACGCCGCTAGTTCGATCATCGAAAACAATCCTGAAAGTATAATCTGACTTATATTCAATTTGTTGAACGTCGTTGAGATTCCACATAATGCACCTCAATCCAATGGGGCAATTTTCTTGATTTCTTTTCCCGCTTGTGCGAGTTCCCAGTCTTCACGCAATTCGTTTCCATGCAAGTCGATCCATTCGCGCACCAGCCGAACGGCCGTGCGCGATCCAAGATCTCCCTTGGTAATATTTCCATTCAAATCGAAAACAGCTTTGTTCCCTTGATATTCCGCATGAATATGTGAAGGGTTGTGCTCGTCAAAAAACATCCGAATGATGATTCCGAAAAACCTACATATCTCAGGCATATTAAGTCCTCTCTGCGCATCTCATTTGTGACAATTTATCATGCGCCCAGAACCATGTCAGCCTGATTTTCCTTAATCATTATTCATCGTTCTTGTGCTGCGAACGACCAGCTTGAGCCACGAGGTGACCGCCGCGGTCACCGAGTAGGCTCAAAGCTTTTGTTGGGGATTGGTCTTGTCTGACCATATTCCCCGTCCGGCACCATATCCCTGTTGAATTACAACTCTATTATATCCAACTCTGAAAAAGAACAGATTCATTTCTTTAGCTTTGCTTTGAATTTCATCTTCCGACCATTTGTTCTTGCTGAAAACAATAACAATTAGATCTTTATGCTTTTGTGAACGAAAGAAATGCTCCAGTTGGTTGTAATCAAAAAGTACATAATCATAAACCCCGCCATCTTCTCTGCCAATTCCTATGTCGAACTTGTTGGCTTGCGTTAAATAATTAATAACGATGTCAGCTTTCTCAGCAAGGTCAACGGCGCATGCCGTAACTTTGCCAAAGGGGAGTTGCGAATAATCTCGTATTGTGGTGTTTGCGCAACCAGATCCGAGACAAACAAATGCAAGAGCAATAATCAATTTTCTCATTTTCTTTCTCATCCCCAACGTTGCGGTTCTCCAGCGGCGAGCGTGCGAGCCGTATGGAGCGACCGCTGGTTGGGCGGGTTCATCATCTGATGATCAATGCGAATGCGCCTCAACATAGGATTTGAGAACTGCATTGATTCGAGTCTGGTAGCCTTGCCCCTGCCGCCGGAACCATTCAATAACGCCAGGATCGAGACGAATTGAGACCGGGGATTTCTTATCCGGCATCCGAATGACCATCTTTTTCAGCATGGCTCGGTCAATCACGGGAATATCGGAGACATCAATATCCTCGTCCGTCATCCCGCGAAGCCGGGTCCAGTCAGTTCCTGATTTCTTGCTTGTAGAGGTGTGTTTCATGTCGTTTTGCCTTTCGGGCAGAGATGATCCGGATGGTCTCGTCATCAGGCTCGGTGAACACAATCACCACCAGAATGTCGCGAAGCCATCCAATTCCCGCCCATCTATCCTCGCCATACTCTTTTCTCTGATCAAGGAACGTCACCATGGGTTTATCAAAAATCGGCGATACGTCACCAAAGTCGATCCCGTGCTTTTGCCGGTTGATCGCATTCTTTTCCTCATCCCATGTGAACTTCATTGGCAATACTGTATATACATTACGTATCTACGTCAAGAAGTGTTCAGTTTTCGTTAAGCTCCAGGGACAGACTAATAGTAAACTAACTATTTACAAATAGACTAATTCAG
>JBAXDB010000171.1:0-4164 GCA_037141135.1 bacterium
GATGAGCGCTCCGTAGCGGGAACCGGGATGCTTGCGGAAATCACTAATACCTGCGAAGCGGCATTTAATGGGTATGAGTTCAATGACACCCGCAAAGTAGTGTTACGGCTCGGAGTGGTGCTGGGGAATGCGGGCGGTGCCTTGCCTGTGCTGGTAAGGCTTACCCGTTGCTTTTTGGGTGGCTCTGTCGGGAACGGCCGGCATGGGGTGAGCTGGATTCATGTTCAGGACCTGAATCGGATCTTTTTGGAAGCGCTCGGAAACCCAAGCCTCGCGGGTGTTTATAATGCCGTCGCGCCTCAGTCCGTTACAAATGCCGAACTCATGAGAACGTTGCGCAGTGTGTTGGGGCGGCCCTGGAGTCCGCCGGCCCCCGCAGTATTATTACGCGCCATGGCCTATGTCATCGGGATTAATTCCGAGCTGATCCTGAGCGGGCAGCGTTGCCTCCCCACACGTCTTCAGCAGGCCGGTTTCCATTTCGAATACAAAGACCTGGCCCACGCCTTGCAGAACCTCTCGGAGCCTCTGGGTGGATAAGGAGGTGCTAATAAATAACATTTACATGTTCGGACATACCCCTCACCTAAATCCTCTCCCCAAAAGATGGCTTTACTAAATACCTATTCCGCGGGGATGGGCCCGAGTCGTTTGAGGCGGTCCGCATACCGCTTCTGCACCGGCCGGGCGATGAGAAGGCGATCGTTTGCGTCAGCTCCCAGGCAGGCTGTGCTATGGGCTGTGAGTTTTGTGCAACTGGGCGATTTTCCCCTCCCTCGACAGAAGAACTGGATGCTTTTCGTGATGCCCTGCGGTTGCATCTCAAGATGCCTGTAGTGCGGCGCTATAGCGGAGGGCAGGATATCCATGCCGCTTGCGGCATGCTGGCGGGGAAAAGCGATGGTTAAGAGTTATTCGTGAATAACCATTAACGGGGTTCGCCTCCGCGAACCCTTACTTCAACAAGCCAACCTGCTTCAGGCACTCGGCCAGTTTTTTACGGTTGGCCTCGGAGGTCTCGCAAAGGGGCAGGCGATAGGTCTCTTCAATCATACCGGCCATGGCCATGGCGGCCTTAATCGGAATGGGGTTGGTGTCAATAAAGAGATCGGTGAAGAGTCGGTAGTATTTCATATGCAGGGCGCGCGCTTCGTCCCAGCGGCCGGCAGCGGCGGCATGCACCATATCTGCGACGGGCTTGGGCGCGATGTTGGAGGCCACGCTGATAATCCCCTTGGCGCCCAGAATCATCATCGGCAGCGTGAGGGAATCATCGCCGGACAGCACGGTGATATTACAGGCGCTGAGAATCTGGCTGACGCGGTCCGCGCTCCCGCCGGCTTCTTTCACGCAGACGACTTTCGGGTGCTTGGAAAGGCGGGCAATGGTCGCCACTTCGATTTCACGGGCAGAGCGGCCGGGCACATTATATAGCACCACGGGAAGGCCCAGATCCGCCACAGCGGAAAAGTGGCGATACAAGCCTTCCTGGTTGGGCTTGTTGTAATAAGGGGTCACCTGCAGGGTACCATCGGCACCCGCTTGAAGGGCATGACGGGTCAGTTCCAGCGCCTCTGCCGTTGAATTGGCTCCGGTACCGGCAATGACTTTGATCTTCCCGCGGCAGGCGGCAATGGAGACTTCAATGATCTTCTCATGCTCATGAACATCAACGGTGGGTGATTCCCCGGTGGTGCCAACCGGGACAATGCCATCAATGCCGGCTGCGATCTGCATGGCGATCAATGCGCGCAGTTTTTCATAATCCACACTCCCGTCTTTGTTGAACGGCGTGACGATGGCTGTATATGCACCTGTAAACATAATTATCTCCTCTGGTATTGAAAAAACACGATAGATCATCCCGGCCCGAATCGCCAATAAAAAATAAGAGAATTCAGATGCCTACTGCCCACTGCCCACTGCCTACTTCCTTACTTCAGCGCTTCGCCGCGGACCAGGTCCTCCCAGGTCTCGCGTTGGCGGATTTGGGTGGCCGTTTCACCATCCACCATGATTTCGGCGGCCCGGGGGCGACTGTTGTAATTAGAGGACATGGAGAAACCGTAGGCGCCGGCGCTTAAAGCCACGACCAGATCGCGCTCCTTCACATCCGGCAGTTCGCGATCCTGCGCCAGAAAGTCGCCGGATTCGCAGATGGGGCCCACGAGATCGCCCATGACCTTCTTATCGGTGGCATCCACAGGCAGGATTTCATGGTAAGCCTGATAGAGCGAAGGCCTGATCAGGTCATTCATGGCTGCATCCGCGACAATGAAGGTCTTAAAGTGGCTTTTCTTCACATATTGCACCCGGGCCACTAGAATGCCGGCATTTCCGACAATGCTGCGGCCTGGTTCCATGACCACCTGCAGGCCCAACTCTTTCAGAGTCGGCAGCATGATGGCGGCAAAGGCCTTGGGATCCATCGCCTCCTGATCAGGTTTGTAATTGATGCCCAGTCCACCCCCGATGTCCAGATGCTTGAACGTGGGATATTTGGCTTTGAGCTGACGGCAGAAGTCCGCCACTTTGGCCAGAGCCTCACCAAAGGGGGCGGCATCAAGAATTTGTGAGCCGATATGCATGTGCAGGCCGGCAATTTCGATGTTGGACAAAGCCGCCGCCATGGCGTAGGCCTGCATCGTGCGCTCGAAATCCAGCCCGAACTTGTTTTCCTTCTTGCCGGTGCTGATGTATTTATGTGTTTTGGGATCCACGTCCGGGTTGACGCGGAAGGCGATGCGTCCCGTGACGCCCAGCCGCTTGGCGCATTCGGAAATGCGCAGGGCTTCAGGCTCCGACTCACAGGTGAAGAACGCGATCTGTTCCGTCAGGGCATATTCAATTTCCTCGCGCGTTTTGCCGACGCCGGCGAAAACGATGGTATTGGCCTTGGCGCCGGCGCGCAGGACGCGGAACAGTTCGCCGCCAGAAACGATGTCAAAACCGGCTCCTTGTTCCGCGAGTGTTTTGATGACGGAGGCATTGCTGTTCGCCTTGACGGAATAACAGATGAGCGGTTTGACCGCCGCCATGGCTGAGGCAATAGCCTGATAACGCTCCTTGAGGTGCGATTTGCTGTAGACATAAAGCGGGGTGCCATAACGACGCGCCAACTCTTCAACGGATACACCCTCAGCGAACAATTTCCCTGATCTATAAGTAAATGCCTGCATAGCTTCCTTTGTCTTTCGTTTAATGAGCGTGAATAGGTACCAAAAGAGGTCGGGATTGTCAAAAGGGAGAACAAATTCTCAAATCCACCCTTTAACCCAGTACTGCGCGAGTGCTGTCAGTTCGCGCAGGACTCTTAAGCAATTATCAAGATTCCCCCAAAACCCATATCGCCAGGCGGTATGGGCGCCCAAATCCGCTTCTACCTCGCCGCTGACAGCCGCAAAGCCAGTGACATTACGAAAACCCTCATGCCGGAAACACAGTAACGCGCGACGCAGGTGGGGCGGGGTCGTGACAATCACCACGGGCGCAGTCAGCCCCTTGGCGCCAAGCAGGCGTGCAATGTTGGCCGCCTGTTCATGCGTATTGCGACCGCGATATTCCAATAGCACGGAATTGGAAGATACCCCCCGCATGACCAGCTCGTCCCTCATTTTCCCGACGCTGCCCCGCTCAGGATCCTGATCGCAGGGCAGGGCCACGATGGAAATTACTCCTGTTTCCCCCCGTGCCAGGGCCGCTCCATGATAGGTCCGCATCAGGCCGGATTCGCTCGGTATTCCCGCGCCGCCCAACACCACCACGAAACGATAAGCTGCAGGAAACTTGGCGTCGCCACCTTTCAGCCACACCATGAATGGCCGGGGTAAACCGAGCCAGCCCACCAGCATGAAAAGCAGGAAGAGCAATCCAGCACATGTCATTATTACTCGAAAAAGTCGGCTCATGAAGGTTCCTTTCAAAAACGATGTTGGTTGACGGACAGCTAAAGTATGCAATGCAATAGCATAGACATTCGGGTTGAGCAATAGTGGTGTGTGTGGTATTTTGGAGGCGTGACTGAAGCAGAAAAATACCTTAAAAACGCGGAAACTACTGCGATTTTGATGGACGCTGGCATTGAATTGATGCGTCAGAACCTGAGGCGCCGCAACCCCGGAGTCGATGAAGGCGAGGTAACTAATCTACTCACTGCGTGGCTGC
>JBAXDB010000172.1:0-4158 GCA_037141135.1 bacterium
CCCTTCTCAAATTAGTGGTGAAGTCTTCCCTGCTTTTGCTACGATCGGCCATTAAACGTTAGGGGATACTCTATTTATGAAAACTATTCTTTGTATTGGGGCCGGCTATGTGGGTGGGCCGACGATGGCGATGATCGCCAGAAAATGTCCCGACTACCGCGTCATTGTGGTGGATATCGACGCCGCCCGCATCAAGGCCTGGCAGTCGGACCGTCTTCCCATCTACGAACCCGGCCTGCAGGAACTGGTTCAACTGTCGCTCAACAAAAACCTCTTCTTCTCCACCGATGTGGCGCAGGGAATCCGAGAGGCCGACATCATCTTCGTGAGCGTCAATACTCCCACCAAGACCTTTGGACAGGGTGCAGGCCGGGCCGCGGATCTCCAGTACTGGGAGAAAACCGCCCGCGAAATCAAGGCCAACTCCACCTCCGACAAGATCGTGGTCGAGAAAAGCACCCTGCCCGTCCGCACCGCCGAGGCCATGGAGCGCATTCTGCATTCCGGCAACAAGACGGTGCATTTCGAGGTGCTCTCCAACCCGGAATTCCTGGCGGAAGGAACCGCGGTCAAGGATCTCGAGAAGCCCGATCGCGTCCTCATTGGCGGGCACGCCACCGAGACCGGGCGCCGGGCCCAGGCGGCGTTGGCCGACGTCTATGCCAACTGGGTGCCCCGGGAGCGCATCCTGACCACCAGTGTCTGGTCCAGCGAGCTGTCGAAGCTGGCCGCCAACGCCTTTCTGGCCCAGCGCATCAGCTCCATCAACAGTCTTTCGGCCTTATGCGAACGCACCGAGGCGGATGTCACCGAGGTGGCCCGGGCGATTGGCATGGATGCCCGGATCGGGTCGCGTTTCCTGAATGCCAGCGTGGGCTTTGGCGGCTCCTGCTTCAAGAAGGATATCCTGAATCTGGTTTATCTCTGCCAGCATTACGGCCTCAGCGAAGTGGCCAGCTACTGGGAGCAGGTGGTGACGATGAATGAATATCAGGAAGACCGGTTTGTCCGTAAAATGATCTCGACCATGTTCAACACCGTGGCAGGCAAGCGGATCGCGGTCTTCGGATTTGCCTTCAAGGCGGATACGGGCGACACCCGCGAAAGCCCGGCCATCCGCGTCTCGCGGTTCCTGGTGGATGAACGGGCGGCCGTGGTAGTGACGGATCCGGAGGCGCTGGGAAATGCCCGGAAGGATCTGGCGGACCTGGGCGACAAGATCAGTTATGAGCCTGATCCCTACAAGGCCGCCGCCGGCGCGCACGCCCTCGCCGTCATGACGGATTGGGCCGAATATAAGACGCTGGACTACCAGAGGATTTACGACAGCATGGTCAAGCCGGCCTTTATCTTTGATGGCCGCAATTGCCTGGATCACAAGGCACTCTTCGAAATCGGCTTCAATGTGCACCCGATCGGGAAGGTGTCGCTGAGCCATTTGTGAGTGGGGGGAGGGAGGAGTTGAGAGTTGAGAGTTGAAAGTTGAAAGTTGAAAGTTGAAAAATCCCTTATGCGATGTCCTTATAGGGCTCTAATGGTATTGAGCGGGTGGGCGGTGGTGGCGATGGCGGCACCTGTACCGGTGCCCATCAAGGTGTCTACCACGATGGTGACGCGTGTAAATGGGACTGATCCACTCGCACGGCCAGCGAGGCCGCTGGCCCTCCAGAATCCAGATGGAGGGCCGCCGGCCTCGGCGGCCAATCTTCTCCAGTTGGCAACGCTTCAGACCGCCCTGGACCGGAACGGGTTCGGGGTCGGCTTGATTGATGGGCGGGAAGGCGCCAAGACCGTTCAGGCACTCAAGGATTACGCCCAGAGCCGCGGCGTATCCGTCTCGCAGGCGCGCAAGGATTTGCTGGCCGAGGCCGAGCCGGCGACCCTCACCCACACCCTTACCGCTGAAGAATTGGCAGAGGTCGGTTCCGCCCCTGCCGATTATCTGGAAGCGGCGGCACTGCCAGCCATGGCCTGTGAGAATCTGGAGGAAGTGCTCGCGGAACAATTCCATGTCTCGCCCACTTTCCTGAAGCGCCTGAATCCCGCCATCACCAATTGGGAGACTGTCGCCGCGGGAAGCCTGCTGGTCATGCCCAATACCCGAGCGGAAGATTGGACGCTTCCGGCCGCCCGGCTTGAGGTGGATTGCAACCAATACCGGGTGCGGGCCTTTAACACCAATGACACCATCATTGCCTCGTTCCCCTGCTCAATTGCCAAGAACTTGCACAAGGTTCCCGTGGGAGATCTCACGATTGTCAGTTTTGCCCCCAACCCGAATTACACCTTTGATCCCGCTAATTTTCCGGAATCCCCGCGCGCCCAGGAGATCGGCAAGAAGCTCATTATTCCACCCGGCCCGAACAATCCGGTGGGGGTCTATTGGCTGACCTTGAGTGCCGCCGGGTTCGGCATGCATGGCACCCCGCATCCGGAGACCATCGGGCGCCGGGAATCGCACGGGTGTTTCCGTCTGACGAACTGGGACATCACCACCCTCGCCAGCATGGTGGAAGAAGGCACGCCCGTGACAGTAAAGCTGGAGGCGGAATGAACGGGATCATGCCATTTATCTGGGTGGGGGCGGGCGGACTGCTGGGGAGTCTGTGCCGGTATGGCTTCACGTTGAGCCTGAGCCAGCCGGCCGCCACGATGCCATGGGGGACGCTGGCGTCCAACATCGGGGGGTGCCTGGTGATCGGGATGGTCAGCCAACTGGCCGCCGACACGGAACTGCTTTCGCCCGCGGCCCGGCTTTTTCTCGCCACCGGCTTCTGCGGCGGCTTCACCACCCTCTCCTCGCTTATTTACGAAATCGTACAGATGGTCAAGGATGGCGAATGGCTGCATGCCATTCTCTATCTCAACGGCACCTTTTTCGGGGCCCTGGCCGCCTTTTTTGTCGGAATGATGCTGGTGAGAAGGGTGCTGAACCCGTAAGGAGAGTATTTATGCAACCGGATAGCGATGCGAGACTGCTACGTATTTTCATTGGCGAGGGGGATCGGCTCCATCATTCTTCGCTCCATGAGTTGATCGTGCTAAAGAGCCAGGAGGCCGGGCTGGCCGGAGCCACCGTGTTGCGGGGGCTGATGTCCTATGGGGCCTCTGGCCAACTCCGCTCCACCCGCATTTTGGATCTGTCGGCCGATCTGCCGGTGGTGATCGAAATCGTTGATCAGGCTGAAAAAATCACCGCCTTTCTACCCCTGTTACATCAACTCCTTGACGAGGCCAAATGCGGCGGACTAGTGACTTTGGAGTCGGTTCAAGTTCAATGGCGCCCCAAAAATAAATGAACGAATTCCCACCACTGCCCCTGCTTGACAAGCCCCGCCGTTTCCGGCTGGGCCTCACCTCCTATGTCTACCCCGCCGACCTCCTCACCAATGTGCGCCAACTGGCGCCCTTTGCAGACGACATTGAGATTGTTTTCTTTGAGTCACACGACGACGCGACTCTTCCCACCGCGGCGGAGGTGGAGGAACTTTGCCAACTGGCCAGGCAACATCACCTCAGTTATACCGTCCATTTCCCGATTGATAAGGCGGTGGGCAGTCCGGACCGCCGTGAACGGGAGCAGTTTCTGACCATGGCCCTGCGCATTATTGAACTTTGCCGCCCGTTAAAGCCCTACGGCTGGATTCTGCATCTGGAGGGGATTGAGGCGACTGCCCCGCAGGCCAGAATCGACACCTGGCGCCGTGACCTGCGCCCCATTTTGCGAATCCTCGGGGGCATTGTGGATCATCCGTCCCAGATCTGTGTGGAGAATCTGAACTATCCTTTCGCCTGGTGCGACCCAATCCTGCTCGAGCACCCCTTCAGCGTCTGCCTGGATCTCGGCCATCTTCTGCAGATGGGCTATGACTGGCAAAGTCATGTGACGCAATGGCTGCCCCGTTCCCGGATCATCCATCTCTATGGCTCGAATGAAACCTCCCGGCATTTTTCACTGGAGATGACGCCCCGGCCGCTGGTGCAGGAATTCCTGAAATCCATCAAAATGTTTAAAGATGTCCTGACCCTGGAGACCTTTGGCTTCGAGGATACGGCATCATCTCTCACGAGGTTGGAGGAATGTCTGGGTGAGGCAGTTTGAACAGATCATTTACAGAATCGGCCAGCGAGGCCGCTGGCCCTCCAGAAGATAAAACC
>JBAXDB010000173.1:0-4120 GCA_037141135.1 bacterium
AGTCAGGGCGGGGTGGGCGGGAGGACTATGAAAATCATTGATTGCGACTATTTGGTGCTGGGAAGCGGTATTGCGGGGTTGATGTCAGCCTTGCATTTGGCCAAATATGGACGGGTGCTGGTGGTCACTAAGAAGGGCCGTGCGGAGAGCAATACCAACTACGCTCAAGGCGGTATTGCCTGTGTGATGGATTCGGAGGACAGTTTTGCCGAGCATGTGAAGGATACTTTGGATGCTGGGGCCGGGTTGTGTGATGAAAGTGTGGTGCGTGAGATCGTCAGCAATGGGCCAGAGCGGATTGCTGAATTGGAGCGGTTTGGACTCCATTTCGCCGGGGAATCCAGCCAAGCTGGCCGGGTCTATGATCTGGGCCGTGAAGGCGGGCATTCCCAGCGCCGGGTGCTTCATGCAGGGGACATTACCGGGCAGGCAGTGGAAAGGGTCCTTTTGGGGCAGGCTCAGGCCAATTCAAACATTTCCATGATGGATCACTGCATGGTCATTGATTTGATCACAACCGGGTGGCTGGCAGACCGGGCGTTAGTCTCCGGACAACCTGCTTTGCCGGCGGAGGATAATCGTTGTGTAGGGGTATATGCGTTGGACGAGAATACGCGCGGAATTTTTGCCATACGCGCCTCTGCCACGGTGCTGGCAACTGGCGGGGGCGGGAAAGTCTATCTCTATACCAGCAATCCGGATATTGCTACAGGGGATGGGGTGGCTATGGCTTGGCGTGCCGGATTGCCCATCAAAAATATGGAGTTCATCCAATTCCATCCCACCATCCTTCATCACCCGAAGGCAAAATCGTTCTTGATCAGTGAGGCGGTACGGGGGGAAGGGGCCAATCTGGTGGATGGTGAGGGGCGGCCGTTCATGGATGCCTATGATCCGAGGGGGGCATTGGCGCCCCGTGATATTGTGGCGCGGGCGATTGATCGTGAGATGAAATTGAGCGGTGCGCCCTGTGTCTATCTTGATATTCGGCATCATGCAGCCGACTTTTTAATCAACCGGTTTCCGAATATTTACGCCCGTTGTCTGTCGTTGGGGATAGACATGGCAAAAGACCTCATTCCCGTCGTTCCGGCAGCGCATTATTTTTGCGGTGGATTGGAGGCGACGGTGGATGGCCGGACCGCCATGCCGGGGTTGTTTGCCTGCGGTGAAGTTGCCTGTACCGGTTTGCATGGGGCCAACCGGTTGGCCAGTAATTCCCTGCTGGAGGCCTTGGTTTGCGCCGCCAAAATGGCGGAACACCTGGGCCAGGCGGAACGTCGGGATATACGCGCTGTGAGCATTCCAAGCTGGGAATATGGGGCCGCTGTACCCAGTGACGAGAGCATTGTATTGGAGCATAATTGGAATGAGGTTCGTACTTGCATGTGGGATTATGTGGGGATTGTCAGATCCGACAAACGCCTCGAGCGTGCCGCCCGCCGTATCCGAAATCTCCGGGAGGAAATTCGCGAGTATTATCTCGATTATCTGGTGACGCCTGATATTCTTGAATTGCGGAATATTGCGGATGTAGGGGAGTTGATCATCCGGTCCGCCCGATGCCGGAAAGAAAGCCGTGGACTCCACTATACCCTGGATTATCCCGGGAAGAATGATTTAACAGAACGGCGTGATACAGTCATACGGGACCGCCCGGGTGGAGGGCATGACTGAACTTGCCTTAGATTTTATGTGGATGGATTTCTATTTGACAGGAGTAAGCCAAGCGGTGCATAGTCACGTTATTAGTAACCCCTATTTTACCAGAGGACAGACATGGACAAAGCCTTGAAAGTCATGGTCGTTGCATTGCTCCTTTTGAGCATTGTTGCCGTTGTAATCGAATTCAAAATATATAGTCAGCGGATGGAGCTGAAGGGGCGGACCAATAAGCTCGCTGACTATGTCGTGAAAATCGCCGGGACAGTTGAAGTGCCGCCTGCCGGCCTTTCAGATCTGGCTGCCAGCGACAATATCCCCCGCTTGCTTGTTAAGGCCGATGAGCTAAAGCAATATTATAAGATTGGGGATGATGGGAAGCCCAGCAAAGTTACGACTGGCGCAGGGACGATGGATGATGTCCTCAATAACGTCTTCAGCAGCGCGGATCGGCAACATACCCGTTTGAACGATACCCGTGGCGAATTAACTCAAACCCGGACTACGCTGGGTCAGACGAGCAATACGCTGGTAAGCACCGAGGGGGTGCTGGGCAATACCAGTAATGAGTTGGTGAAAACAACGGGAGTGCTCGCGGATACCAGGCAGGACGTCGAAAAGAAAAAGACTGAAATTGAAGGTTTGAACGGTCAGATTGAAATTCACAAGGCTGATATTGAGAAAAAGGCTAGTGAAGTGGCCAAGCTGACGGAGAAAGTGAGCGCCTGTGAATCCGAAATTGATGCCGGCAAGCGCTATATCGCCAAGATTGAAAAAGAGCTTAAACTGATTCAGGGTGTCAGCAGCACCAACACGCTCCCTGGCGGGGTTCAAGGACAGATTTCTGTTATGAATTCGAATTGGAATTTTGTGGTGATTGATATGCTTCCTGAATCTGCGCTAATACCGCTGACGGATCTCACGGTTCAACGTAACGATAAGCTTGTCGGGAAAGTTCGCATCTCTGAAATTCTCAAAGACAAGCATGTGGCTGTTGCCGAAGTGCTCCCGGAATACCAGCAGATGGTGCCCGCCAAGGGTGATGTGGTATTCTATTGATTGGCGAAAGGGGTTTCATGCGCCTCATGGCTTTGCTCGTGATGTTGCTCGGGCTTTTTCTGGCAGGCGGCTGTGCTACGGAAAATGATTCCGATATGCCTTGGAATACCCCGCAATCATGGGAGGGGGCTCCCGGAATTCCTGGCTTTTCCCCGCCTGGACGCTGATTCTGAAAAAGGTGATTAGTCTGTAGACTATTAGATTGCCATTCAGAGCCTGATTGTCTAACAGCCCACAGCCTAACCTTGTTTATTTTCTGATCAGGCCGCGTGTGATCATGACTTCGGCAATCTGGATCGCGTTCTGGGCGGCGCCCTTCCAGATGTTGTCCCCGGAACACCACAGAACCAACCCGTTCTCGGTGCTATGATCCTTGCGAATACGGCCGACAAGGACGTCGTACTGTCCCGAGGCGTCGATGGGCATCGGGTAGGCGTTAGCCTTGGGATCATCCACCACGCGGACGCCTGAGGTCTTGGATAAAAGGGTGCGGGCTTCTTCGACGGAGAGCGGCTTTTCAAGCTCAATGTTGATGGAAATGCTGTGACCATTAAAAACTGGAACACGAACGCAGGTGGTGGCCACCAGGATTGAGGCGTCCAGAATCTTGTGGGTCTCCTTGCGCATTTTGATTTCTTCAGTGGTTTCACCCGATGCATCCTTGAAGGAACCGACGCAAGGAATCAGGTTGAATGCAATCTGATGGGGATAAACCTCTCTGGGCAGAGGTTGCCCGGCGGCCCAGGCTTTTGCCTGCGCTTCGAGTTCCTTGACGGCCGCACTCCCCGTTCCGGAAACTGCTTGAAAGGTGCTGGCAATCAGGCGTTTGATGCGGGCGGCCTTGTGAATGGCCACCAACGGCATCAATGCAATGATAGTGCTGCAATTCGGGTTGGCAATGAACCCTTGGTGTTTGTCCAGTGCCTCTGGATTGATTTCCGGGATAACCAGCGGGACGCGCGAATCCATACGGAAATCATCGCCGTTGTCAACGACGATGCAGCCTCGTTTTGCGGCTTCCCAACCGAGGGTCTGAGAGGCGCCCTTGGCCCCTTCGGTGCCTGCAAAGAAGGCGAAATCCATTCCGTCGAAGGCCTCGGGGGCGGCCACTTTGACTGGATAACTCTCGCCATCGATCACTTCCGTGCGTTCGCTGCGTGCGAGAATGATCAGGGATTGGACAGGAAAATTTCGTTTTTTGAGCAGTCGAATCATCTCTGTTCCCACTGCCCCGATACCGACTACGCAAACGTTATATTTTTTCATAATTTCTCTTTCACGCGCTTCAGACGCAATTATTTACTGGGGGAGAATGCTACCCAAGACCCATGCAGGGAGTCCAGTTCAAATCTGCGCCTTTTCGGGGTTTTTGGGAAAGCGGGAAAGCGCCCGGTGAAAG
>JBAXDB010000174.1:0-4094 GCA_037141135.1 bacterium
CTAGGGTAACACGGGAGTCGTATGGGTCAAGTACGGTTACGGTTCAGGGCAGGCTCTCGCAAACGTTTTAGCCATGCGCCCTTTTGCCATCGGGGCGTTGTTTTCTATTGCTCCATGCAATCCGTGGTCATAATATCGCCCATATAAATAATACGGATACGACCCATTTTGAATCCTGATTGCCAAACATCGATTAGTCAACATACCCAACCCCGGGTTTGCCTGCTCACCGACTCCTACTATCCCGTGGTGGGTGGGGGCGAGGCCCATGCCCGCTTGTTGTGCAGTGAGTTCCGGCGGCTGGGTGTTCCGGTCTTTGTGCTGACCGGTCATAAGGTGGCCACTTCTCAGGCCTTTGAGACCGTGGATGGCGTGGCTGTGCATCGGGTTCCGCCCGCCGGCTATCCACGGCTGGGAAAATATCTGATGCTGGGGTCTGGCTTCTGGCGTCTGATCAGGATGCGGGGCGAGTATGATGTGATCTATGTTTGTGGGTTTAGGACATTGGGTCTGATCGCCGTTTTGGCGGCGCTCATGCTGAGGAAGCGCTGTGTATTGAGAGCTGAATCCCGTGGCGAATTGACCGGTGGCTTCATCTGGGAAAAAACCGACGGCCGGGTGAATCTGTTGCTAAAGCTTATGTTTATTGGTCCGATTGCACTTCGCAACTTCTTCCTGAAAAAGGCGGATGCCTTTCTGAGTATTGCCGGGGTCATCCGGGAAGAGTATGAGGCCTGCCGGGTACCCGGTGAAAAGATTGTCGAAATCCCCAACGGGATCGACGTCGTCCGCTTCAGTCCGGTGAGCCCCGGGGCCAGGGCGGCGCTTTGCCGGAAACTGGGACTGCCTGAGGGACGCCTGTTTGCCTACACGGGCAAACTGAATCGTGGCAAGGGTCTGGAGTTCCTGGTGCGTGTCTGGAAAGACTGGGTGCCGCGGCATCCGGACTGTAAGTTGTTGTTGATCGGGTCGGGTGCGATGCAATTCCTATCCTGTGAAAAGGAGTTGCGCGACTATGTCGCTCAAAACGGGCTGCAGGAGTCGGTCATCTTTGCCGGTAGTGTGAGTAATGTTCAGGAATATCTGCAGGCCTCGAATTATTTTCTATTCGCGTCTGAAAGCGAGGCCCTGCCCCTGGCCCTGCTTGAAGCCCTGGCTACCGGGCTTCCGACCGTAGCGTCGGATATCGGCGGCTGCCGGGCGATTATCACTGACGGCCATGACGGCCGGCTTGCTCCTCCCAATGATCCGGCTGCCTGGGTGGCGGGCCTGGACACTCTACTGGTCAGTCCGGTGATGGTCGAAAACTGGAGCAAGGCTGGGCGTGAGACCGTTGTGAAAAAGTTCAGCATTGCCCATGTGGCGGAGCAGCATCTCGCCCTCTTCGCAAGAGTCGGGGGCGTGGCATCGTGAGCACAGAACATGAATTGCACAAGCCGCCGTCCACGGGGCGGTTGCTGAAGTTTACCGGCTGGAACCTTTTCGGGTTATGCGCGCCCATGGCTGTGGCCTTCTTCGCGTTGCCTCCGTTGCGGGGCAGGATGGGCGAAGACATCTATGGCGCCTTCATGTTTCTGCTGACGGTCATAAACTACCTTTCCATTCTTGACTTGGGGCTTGGGCGGGCGGTGACTCAATCCATGTCCGCCCGGATCGCCAGCCGGAAAATCGAGGAACTGCCTGCGATATTCTGGACAGCCATGGGGATGATGCTGGCGTTCGCCCTGATCGGCATGGCGGTTTTCTTTCCGCTCATTCCCTCCATTGTCTGTAAGTGGAGCCGGATCCCGGTGGGGCTGCAAGCGGATGCAGCCTACACGCTGTTCGCGGCCGGACTGGGAACGCCGTTTCTGGTGTTGGCGGCCTGTCTGGTAGGGGTGCTTGAGGCGCACCAGAAATTCAAGCTGATTAACATTATCCGGCTTCCCATGCAGACCTACACGTTCCTTGGTCCCCTGGCAGTGGCCCTGGTCTCCCACAGTCTGCTGGCGCCGGTGGTGGCCTTGCTGGCGGGGAAGGCCGTGGAATGTGCCGTCTATTTCGCGGCCTGTCTGTGGGAGGTGCCGGTATTGCGGCAGAGCGTTGGCTTTCAGCGGAAATTGGTCCGCCAGCTATTTGTGCTTGGCGGTTGGATGTCCGTCTCCAGCATTGCCATGTTGGTGTTGAATCAGATCAATAGTGCCCTGATGTTCGTGTTGTTGCCGGTCGCCATGGTCGGGTTTTATGCCACGATTGCCGAAATGATAATCCGGTTGTTGATTTTCCCCCGCGCCTGGGTATCGGTGTTATTCCCGTCCTTTTCGGCCCAGCATGTGATGGAGGCCGGAACCCTGGCCGGCTTGTATGCCAGGGGCGTTAAGAGTCTGTTGATCTTTTCGTTTCCGGTGATTCTGGTGTTGTTCGCCTTTGCCGGGGAAGCGTTGACCTTCTGGCAGGATGCGGCTTTTGCCGCCGCGAGCGCCGGGGTGATGCGCTGGCTGGCGGCGGGTATTTTTGTCTACAGTCTTTCCTTTGTGCCGTTTTCCCTGCTTCAGGGCGTGGGACGGCCGGATGTCAGCGCCAAGTTGCATCTTGCCGAAATCCCGCTGACCATCGCGCTGGCCTGGGTCCTGATGAAATATTTCGGGATGCAGGGGGCGGGGGTGGCGTGGTTCATCCGGTGCGTTTTTGAGACCGGTGCGATGGCGCTATTGGCAAACCGTTTTGCGCCCGGCTCGGGGCGTGCCATCCGGCGGTCCGCGGGAGTGATGGCGGTGGCTTTGCTGTTCATGGTTGCGATGGCCATGATACCCTCGTTTCTCGTGCGCCTGGCCCTTTATCCCGTGGAACTGGCGGCTTTTCTGCTGCTGAGCTGGCGGTGGCTGCTTGCGGTCGAGGAGAGAACGGCGCTGGTGGCAGGGATAAGAAAAATGCGGAATTCAGGATTCAGGATTCAGAATTCAGAATGAAACTAACGCGATTCATACTGATTTCATTGCTCGTATCCATGGCGGTGTATTTTGCGGTCACCTGGCCGCTGGGTGCGGAGTTTCATGCGGGGATACCCTCGTCCAACCGGCCGGAACTTGGGGGGGCGCGCTACATGATTCCCGGTGATCACCTTCAGTTCCTGTACCAGCTTTGGATGCTGGCGGATTCATTTACGGGTGGAACACCGCTTTTTTACCACGTTTATGAGTTTAATCAGGGTAATGATCAGGCGTTGTACAATCCCGGAAGTTACTATTTTCCGTTCGGGCTGGTGTATTCCCTGGGATATGCGCTGGGTGGCCGTGTGGTGGGGTGGAACCTCATGCTTTGTGCAACCGTATGGTTGATCTATCTGTCAACCTGGCTTTTGCTTATGCGGTTTTCCAGATCCGTCATGACGGCGGCCGTGGCGGCCTTGCCCTCGATTCTATTGCCATATTTCTATGTGTCATTGCTGGGGGGTAGTCCTACCGGCATGGGCATGCTCTGGGTGCCCCTGATCTTTTTAGGGGTTGATGTGGCCATACGCGACCGGTGGCTAGGGGGTGGAATCCTGGCGGGGATCCTCTTGTTTATCTGTTCATGGGTTGATCTTCATGTTTTCTTTTTTGTGTTTCTGGCCACACCGGTCTGGGCGCTGTTGTGTTTGGCATTTAATGAAGGATCTTGCCTTGATCATTTGCGGGCTTCGCGATCTTTTGTTCAAAATCCCTCTCTTTTGGTCGATGAAAAGAGTTTGAACAGAAGCACGCAAAGAACGCGAAGGGGTTTGGCTTTGCTGCCAATCCTCATCGGCATGATTGGAGCGTACCTGCAGACCAGCCTCATCAAAGCGTCTTTAGCGGACACTCTTCAGTCCAAGGGGCGTACGATCAGTGAATCGCTCGGCTATGCCCTCCGGCCGCATGGCTGGTTTGATGTGACGCTGGATAACCGGGATAACATTATTTATCTCGGTGTTTTTGCGGGAGTCATCCTGCTGTTGGGCTTGGTGCTGCTGGGCTATGATGTCTGGCGCGCCAAAGAGAAGAACCCACCCCTTACCCCTCCAGGGAGGGGATCAGACCTTCCCGTCCCTTCAAGGAGTGGATCAGACCTTCCTGTCCCTTCAAGGAGTGGATCAG
>JBAXDB010000175.1:0-4079 GCA_037141135.1 bacterium
CACCCAGCCCTTGTCCAGAGCTTCACGGTATAAAATCAAATCCCGCATCCGGGAGGCTAGTGAAACCACAATCCCTATCGGATTTTCCTTTCCTGCCAGCAAATCGCGAAGAATTTCAAGGGCCTCCGGCAATTGACGGTCCCCGACCGCATCGAGAAGGTCCCACATAACGGAAGTCAGGGTGGTGGACACCACCATTTTTATGTCTTCGACCGTCGCCCGGCGGCGCGCCCCTAAAAAGAGGGACAGCTTTTCAGCCTCCATGAAAATCTGACGGGAATCGGCCCCCACCCTGGCCAGAAACAGTTCCAAAGCATCCGGCTCCAGCACCACCCCTAATTCCCGGAACCTGGTGCTGATTTTCTCGCGCCCCACCTTTTCAACCAGATAGGCTTTGTCGGGCAGAAAAAACTCACGCACTTCAAACCGGCTGGCGAAAAGCTTATAGAAGGCTGATCGCTTATCCACTTTGGGGGCCGTAACCAGTAACACGGTGTTTCCCGCCTGCCCGGCTTGAATTGCCGCGCCAAGCGCCTTGACCGCCTCTTTTACCCGATCATTGTCGTCGCTTGAAGCCGCCGGCACGGCCTCATCCTTTTCAGCAGGCGCATCCAGAAAAGAGACCCCCCGCCACCAGATCACCTTATCCCCCGTCATTAAAAAGCCCGGTGTCACCAGCGCTTCATGACAGCGCCTGGTGACCGCAAGCGCATCATCCACAGAGTCAGCGCGTCCCTCGATCACTTCCAGCCCGAAGGCCTGATCCGCGGGCGGCACAAGGGTATTCACCAACTGCCGGGCAGCCAGGTTAAGAGGGTACTCATCGTCCCCCACAAATAGATATGCTTGTTTTCGGTTACTCATTCTTGCCAGTTGGCTCCAAAAATGTATTAATGCTTGTATCAGTTTGATGCCTGTTTGTCACGGGCTCAGCAAAACATGAATCACTGGCTATCAAAATTCAGGTCGCAACGGCTTAAAGAACGCTTCAAAGACGGGGGGCGCAACACTCCGGATGAAGACCCGGGTTGGTGGAACCAGCCATCCATCTCGCTGCTTATCGGAATTTTTTTCTGGGGTGCCGCCAGCATACTTTTATACACCGAACTGGGGAATAATCATCACGACACGTTCAAACAGGCGGCTGCCAATGCAAGCAAGGAACTGTTCCTGTTAATTATCACGGTCGCCGCGGCCTTGATGCTACGGGTTCTGGCCCCGAAGGTCTTTAAGAACAACACATACCTGCTCCTGTTGGCTATGGCCGCATTGGCCACCCTCATTCCCGGCAGCATCCTCATCCATCTTGCCGATCATTGGCCTGTTCTCTCGCACACCGTCACGGAAATGTTGCCCCCCTACGCGTTAGCGCCCCTGCTCACCGGCGTGCTGTTAGGAGGCGGGGCTGCCATTGTGGTCGGCCTCTGGACCTCGCTGGTCTGTTTTGTTATCGGGAACGGCAGTGTTTACATACTGGTTGCCGGCCTCATTGCCACCGCCACCGCGGCAAGGTGGCTTAAACAAATCCGCCGCAGAACCCAAGTCATTCGCATAGGGTTCCTTATCGGGATTTTCCAGATCGCAAGTCTCGGGATTCTGCCTGAACACCTGCCCACCGATGCAATAAAGGCATCCACCCTGATCGGGGCAAGCATCGCTGGAGGGCTCATGGCGGGGCTGCTCGTTCTACTGCTGCTCCCCGTCTGCGAATCCCTGTTCGGTCTCACGTCCACCATGAGCCTGCTGGAACTGTCGGATCTCGCCCATCCCCTGCTGCAACGCCTCGCCTTTGAGGCACCCGGCACCTACCACCACAGCCTGATGGTCGCCAACCTCGCGCAGGCTGCCGCCGATGAGATTGAGGCGAATTCAGTGCTGGCCAGAGTTGGAGCCTATTTTCACGATATCGGCAAAATCACCAAGTCGGACTACTATACTGAAAACATCAGGACAGGCCAGAATCCCCACGATGATCTGGCGCCCAGCATGAGTGCCCTGCTGGTCATGTCACACATCAAGGAGGGCGTCGCCCTTGCCATGCTTTACAAACTGCCGCAGGCAGTCATTGACATCATCCAGCAGCATCAGGGCACCGGCCTGGTGGTCTATTTTCATCATAAGGCCGGCCAACAAGCCCATGCGGAAGCCCAGACCTCCCCAAGCAGGGGGCGAACGGTGGTGGACGAGTCGAACTATCGCTATCCCGGGCCCAAGCCGACTTCGCGGGAGGCCGCCATTATCATGCTGGCCGACTCCCTTGAAGCGTCATCCCGCTCCCTCGAGAAACCGACCGCTGCCGGCATTACAGAACTTGTGGATCGAATTGTTGATATCCGGATTGAAGATAATCAGCTGGATGACTGCGAAATGACCCTTGAAGAACTTTCCCGCGTAAAGCGGGCCTTTGTCTTCTGTCTATCCAATATGCTTCACTCACGGATCGCCTATCCGAAGTCTGAAGAGAAGAAAGGTTGTTGAGTTGTCAGGTTGCTGAGTTGCTAAGTGATCCCTAAGATTTACCTTGCATAATCAATCCATCAACTTAATAGCGCAACATCATGAGCACGCTTGTAACAGTAACTGACTGGCAAAAACGGCGAAAAACCAATAAACCTGCGATACAGAAACTGATGGAGTTTTTTTTAAGGAAGTCAGGGCAGCGTGCAGGAATCGAATGGGGAGAAGTGTCGGTAGTATTGGTGGGCGACAAGCAGTCCCGTGCTGTTAACCGCGCGCATCTGGGCCATGACTATGCCACAGACGTGATTAGTTTCAATTTTGATCCCGTGCCGGGCGAGCCTGAGAATGAAGTGAGCGGCGAAATTGTCATTAATGTCGAGTTAGCCTTTCGACTGGGGCCAGACTACAAGGGTCCGGATCACGAGTTGGCGCTTTATTTCGCTCATGGGTGCGACCATCTAGCGGGCGCGGATGATAACACCCCGGCACGGCGCCGACAGATGCGACGAAGAGAGTTGGGTTGGATTAAGGAGGCGAAAAAACACGGTTTTGGGGGTGTTTTATTTCAGGAAAAGAAAGTGACGAAGCCCCCTCTCAAGAAATACCCCTCACCCTAACCCTCTCCCTCAAGGGGAGAGGGAATTAAGATGATCATCAAGACCACAGGCATTGTTCTAAGGCTCGATCCTTTCTCAAAGACCTCCCAGGTCATAACCTGGCTGACGCCGGATCATGGCCGAACCGTCACTCTGGCCAAGGGGGCCAAGCGTGTAAAAAGCATTCTGATTGGACAATACGACTGTTTCTACACCTGCGAACTACTCTTCTACCAAAGCCGCCATAGTTCCCTGCACATCCTGAAAGAATGCTCCCCGCTTGCCACAAGAACGGCATTCAGGACCGACTGGCGGGCTTCGTTTACGGCATCCTACCTGTGTGACCTCCTGGGCCGCCTGACGCCGCCTGGAGCCGCCTGCCCCAAGCTTTTTGACTGGGCGGAACAAACCCTGAATTTCCTCGATAAGCAGGGGACATCAGAAACCGTATTGAACTGGTCGGAGTTCAAGTTGCTTAAACTGCTTGGGGTAGCCCCACAACTTACAAGTTGCATCAATTGCGGGACCCAGGCGTTCCCCATTGACCGTCCCACCTGTTTTGCAATCTCAAGAGGGGGGCTTCTATGTGAGGTCTGCAACAGGGGTCAAGAAAGCCTGATGATTCCCCTGACGCACGACATTCTAGGGATGCTCCGGGGCTGGGAAAATACTGATACTCCCGCCATGGCTAAACGCACCCTCTGCACGCCCAGGCAAGCTGAGACAGCCAACAAACTACTGGGCGCCTTTATTCACTACCACCTGCAATCATCGCTCTCACGCGACATCGTCAGTGGCTTGATCTGACACCCTCACCCCAGCCCTCTCCCCTGAAAGGAGAGGGAGTAATAAAGAAAAAGCCGGACTTATTCAGTCCGGCTTCTGCATACATTAAGAACAAATGAATCAGGCTTTGATTCTGGCTTTCACCTGACCAGCCAATTCACCCAAACGGCTACGGAACGTAAGCGCCAGCGACGCCAGCACCATCATGATCATCCAGACGGTTTCGGGTTCGGGAAC
>JBAXDB010000176.1:0-4041 GCA_037141135.1 bacterium
CCATCATGCCCGGCCTCCACTTCCACCACCGCCTTATCGGTTTCCACTTCGAGTAGAATGTCCTTCGCCTGGACTTTATCGCCTTCGTTTTTTAGCCAGCGGACGATCGTCCCTTCCTCCATCGATTGCCCGGCCTGCGGCATCAATACATCCGTCAACGTTCCACCCGTTGGAGCAACAGGTTCGACTACGGCAGGCGCGGCTGCCGGAGCCATTTGGGTCGCAGGCGCAGGGGATCCGGCGTCGGCAGGAACCGGTTCATTGGCATCGCCGATCAAACCCACCCGGGTGCGGATCGGCACCATCTGGCCTACCGGAATGATGATCTTTCGCAGAATACCGTCATGCCCGGCCTCCACTTCCACCACCGCCTTATCTGTCTCCACCTCGAAAAGAATGTCTTTGGAATGAATTTTATCACCTTCATTTTTAAGCCAACGCACAATCGTTCCCTCTTCCATCGATTGACCGGCTTGAGGCATTTGGATTTCAAACATGGCAAATTCTCCCTAATAATTAGTTTTTCTTCCTGCCAATAAAAAAATAGCTCTACTTGAATAATGGCGAAACTATGAGGCGGATATGAATTATTGTCAAACAAATACTTGCAACATTTTGTTGACAAATATGCAATACTTGTGGCACAAGTTCACATAGTTTTAATAACTTTGGAGTGCAGAAGCGTGGTTTATTCAGGAAAACAGCGAAAAGACAGCATTTTGGAGCGGATTTACCGGAACGGGCATGTTCTGGTGAAGGATCTGGCGCTAGAAATGTCTATTTCCGAGGCCACGGTGCGGCGCGACCTGAAGACTATGGCAGACACCGGAATGGTGGAGTTGATTTACGGTGGAGCAACGCTGAAACGCCATGCCGATTTCTCCTTCCGCTCGGAAAACATCCGCAATGTTGAAGCCAAACGCATTGTAGGCGAATTAGCTGTCGGCCTGATTCAAGATGGCGACCAGATTTTCCTCGATTCGGGAACCACCACATTCCAGATGGCAGGCCTGCTCAAGGGCAAGCGCAGTTTGTCGGTAATTGCTAATTCAATCCGGTTGACCGAAGAATTATCACATATCCCTGACGTCAACATCATCATGCTGGGGGGGCAATACCGGGTGGACCGCATGGACACCATTGGCCCACTGGCGATGGAGGCAATGGAGCAATTGCGCGGCTTCCGAGCCTTTATCGGAGCCGATGGTGTGAGCATGGATTTCGGGCTCGCGGCCAGCGATATTGAAAGTTCGCACCTCTACCGTCTGGTGGTCCGCCATGCGCGTGAGACCATCCTGGTTCTGGATCACACCAAATTTGAATCGCCCTCTCTCTACAAGATTGTGGGCTGGGATTCGGTTTCCACCGTGGTAACGGATCGTACCCCAACCGCCGAGTGGCAGGAATTTTTGAAAGCTAACAAGGTGTCGTTGGTGACGCCGACAGTCAGTGAGCAGTAAACAGTAGACAGTAAACAAATTTCATAAATTCAGAAAGAAAAGGAAAAATATATGCCTAAACATCAGATGATTTTGCCCGATGAGGTGCGTCGTGCGGGATTTGTCGAGTTCCAGCCGATTCCGGTGAACCAGTACAACAAAACGGTCAAGGATGAGTTGAAGCAGTTCAGCAAGGATGAGCTCAAGCGCATCCAACACGATATGGTTGTCATCCGCGGCTTCGAGACAATGCTGAATGAAGTGAAACTGCAGGGAGCTTACAAAGGCATTGCTTACAATCACAGGGGCCCCGCTCATCTTTCCATTGGTCAGGAATCCGCGGCCGTGGGTCAAGCCTACCTGCTGAACGTGGACGACCACATTTACGGCAGCCATCGCAGCCATGGCGAAATCCTGGCGAAGAGTCTGTCGGCTATCCAGAAGCTGGACGACGACACGTTGCTGAAAATCATGAAGACCTTCTTTGACGGCGCTTGTCTGCGCGTGGTGGAGAAGGGCTTTAACGGTAGTGTGAAGGAACTCGCCATTGACTTCCTCCTGTACGGGGCGTTGGCTGAAATCTTCGGCCGCGATGCGGGATTCAACAAGGGCATGGGCGGTTCGATGCACGCCTTCTTCACCCCGTTCGGGGTTTATCCCAACAACGCCATCGTCGGCGGATCGGGCGACATTTCCGTGGGCGCGGCGCTCTTCAAGAAGGTCAATCGCCGGCCCGGCATCGTAGTGTGCAATATTGGCGATGCGTCCGCCGCCTGCGGTCCGGTGTGGGAGGGACTCTGCTTCGCTACAATGGATCAGTTCAAGGAACTGTGGGACGACGCACACCGGGGCGGCCTGCCGCTGATCATGAATTTCTTCAACAACTTCTACGGCATGGGCGGCCAACCGGTGGGCGAAACCATGGGCTTCAAGGTCCTCGCCCGACTGGGCGCCGGTATCCGTCCCGACCAGCTCCACGCCGAACGCGTTGACGGCTTCAATCCACTGGCCGTCATCGACGCCATCCGGCGCAAAAAAGAAATACTGGCCCGCGGCGATGGCCCGGTCCTGCTAGACACAATCACCTACCGTTACAGCGGCCATTCACCATCCGACGCCAGCTCATACCGCGACAAATCGGAAATCGAAGCGTGGCAGAAGGTGGATCCGCTGGTCACCTTTGGAAGTCAGCTCGTGAAAGCCAAGGTGGCCACCGATGGTGACATCAAGACGATCCAGGAACAGGTTGAATGCTTGATCTTCAAGGCCTACCAGAAGGCGGTCGACCTGACGATCTCGCCCCGCGCGGACCTGAAAAAGAAAGGCAGTCTGCTGGAACAGACCATGTTCTCCAATCAGCGCATGGAGAAGATGTCGGATGAAAAACCCGATACCCTGATGTCGCTGGAGGCGAATCCCCGTGTCAAGCAACTGGCGGGGCGCAGCCGCTCGGCCTTTGACGAAGCCGGAACCCGCCTGTCGAAAAGCCGTTGCGTGGTCTTTCGCGACGCCCTGTTCGAGGCCATCATCCATCGGTTCTACACCGACCCGACCCTCGTTGCCTACGGCGAAGAGAACCGTGACTGGGGCGGCGCGTTCGCCGTGTATCGCGGCCTCACCGAGGCGCTGCCGTATCACCGGCTATTCAACTCCCCCATCGCAGAAGCCGCGATTGTCGGCACCGCCGTCGGCTACGCCCTGGAAGGCGGCCGCGCGCTGGTCGAACTCATGTATTGCGACTTCATGGGCCGCGCAGGCGACGAGCTCTTCAACCAGCTCTCGAAGTGGCAGTCCATGTCCGGCGGCGTTCTCAAGATGCCCGTCACCGTCCGCGTGTCCGTGGGCTCCAAGTATGGGGCACAGCACAGCCAGGACTGGGTGGCCCTGGTGGCGCATATCCCCGGCTTAAAGATTGCTTTCCCGGCAACGCCTTATGACGCCAAGGGGCTGATGAACTCAGCTCTGGTGGGCACGGACCCGGTGATTTTCTTCGAGAGCCAGCGCATCTATGACATCCCTGAGGAGTTCCACAAAGGCGGGGTGCCGGTGGACCACTACGAGATCCCGTTCGGCGAACCCGATGTCAAGAAGGCCGGAAAAGACCTGACTATTCTGACCATCGGCGCCACACTCTACCGGGCACTGGAAGCCGCCAAGACACTGGAGGAGAAATTCGGGATTTCCTGCGAGGTGATTGACGCCCGCTCGATAGTCCCGTTCAATTACGTCAAAGTAATCGAGTCGGTCAAAAAGACACGCCGGATCCTGCTGGCCAGCGATGCCTGCGAACGCGGCAGCTTCCTGCACACGATGGCGAACAAAATCAGTCAGTTCGCGTTTGACGAACTGGATGCTCCGCCAGTCGTCGTGGGTGCCCGCAATTGGATCACCCCGCAGGACGAGGTCGAAGATGCCTTCTTCCCGTTCGAGTGCGACATCATTGATGCCGTGCATGAGCACATCCAGCCGCTGAAGGGCTATACCGTCAGCCGCGACTGCAGCAATCAGGACCTGATGCGAAGAAGCCAGTTTGGTGTCTAAACCCCGAAAAGAATCCCGCTTCGCTGGAGGCGGAGACGGAGCGAGAGAGGGGGAAATTACA
>JBAXDB010000177.1:0-4008 GCA_037141135.1 bacterium
GGCTGGCCGGTGTTGCCGTTGGCGCCCGGGAGTGAGGCTGCTTTGGGGGCCTTGCTTGCCGCAGGGCGGTTGCGGGGGATCATAGGGCCTTTTGTGAGTGACAAATGGATTCAGAGCAACGGACTGGCGGTGGTGCCGATGGTCAACGTCGGCAACCTCTCGGATATTCGAACGGTGGATGCGGTGACGCCGGATGATCGCGAGGCAGGGCGGATGGCCGCACGTGTCTTTGTGGAGGGCGGGATACGGAACTTCGGCTTTGCGGGGGTGTCCGGCATTTTTCATTCCCGGTTGAGGCAGGAAGGTTTTTGTGAGGTGATCCAGGCGGCCGGAGGCGAGGTCTCGAGTGCGCCCATGATCGGGGCGGGTGGGGCGGTTGCGACCTGGCGCGTCTGGCTGGAGGCGCTGAAGCAGCCGGCTGGAGTGTATTGTGCAACGGATTATCATGCCCGGTTGGTGGTGGCTGCCTGCCGTGAGCTGTGGCGGTTGGTTCCGGATGAAGTGGCCGTAATCGGGACTGGAAACGCCCTCATGCAGGGTTTGTTCGCGGGGATCGGGTTATCGTCTGTCGAACTGTCCGGTCGGGCTGTGGGGCGCGAGGCGGCGAGGCAATTGGAAGCCAGGATCACAGGGCAGGTGACCGGTGCGCCGATACGACGCTGGATTGCGCCGGTGCGGGTGTTGCATCGTGAGTCTTCGGCGAGTTGTTTTGGGGGAGATCCTGTGGTGGCGCGAGCCCAGGCCTATATCCGGCCCCGGTTGGCCGAGCCCCTGAATGTGGCGGCTATGGCGCGTGGCATTGGCGTCTCACGCCGGTTGCTGGAGATGCGTTGTAAGGCGGCGTTGAAGCGGAGTCCTTACCATGAACTGCTTCGGCTGCGGATGGAGCAGGCCGCCTATCTTTTGGCGAACACGCCCATGAAGGTCTTTGAGGTCGGCTTGGCCTGTGGCTTCCCCGAGCCCCATCATTTCAGCGCCGTCTTCAAGCGCTGGTATGGCCGCTCTCCCCGCACTTGGGAGCGTACCAGTTAGCATGACTTCCGCTGCCTACTGGTTAGGGACGGGCCAAATCCCCACCCAATGCGGGCCGATTTCCTCGACTCGAACGGCGAGGGGGATCTTGGCGGCCACCCGGTCCCAATCTTTTTTCTTGGCGATATAAAGGGTGTGCAGCCGGGGTGGAGTCTGTTTGAGCATATGCTCCCCAAGCTCCTCCGGGGCAATGAACTCCACATTACGCCGGAGATGATATTCCAAGCCATTTACAGGTCTTTTGTTGACAAGATACAACGACGTTGACGGGTCGCGGGCGAGAATGGGGGCCAGCCGGTCGGCCAGACGGGTCATATCCCTGACGCGTTCGGGAATCCCGGCTACGGCCTTTCCCACCACGATCAAGAGAATAAGCAGGCCTGCAACGGTAGCGGTGGTGCGCCAACGCAGACGGTCCTGCTGAAGCAGAATATCCATGGCACGGCCCACGAGCAGAGAGAGGGGCACAAACAATGGAGCAAGATACAATGGAAGTTTGGAGCGGCTGAACGAAAAAATGACGAAAGGCAGGATCACGCTCACGAGCAAGGCCCACTGGGCCGCGCCATTCCATGTGGATATCGGGAGTCCGCTCAGGGGTGGTCCCTTGCGGCCCGCCCATCCGCGTATGATCACGAGTGCAAGCCAGGGGCCGGTGCCGAACAACAGGATGGGTAGATAGTTGGTAAACACATAGATGATTCCGGGGTTCCGGTTGAATTCATCCGATAGGTTGCGGCCTATCACCTCGTGCCCGATCCAGTAGGAGCTAAGCCCGGGATACTGCCAGGCCTTCCAGGCATACCAGCCGAATCCCGCAATGGCAAAAACGAAAACCCCTGCCAGAGTTGTCCAGGCGCCCGGCCGCCACGTCCCGCTTCGTCTCAGAAACAGGGTTGCACAAAATATCAAGACGACGGGTACGAGCACTCCCGGCGGCCCCTTGGTGAGACAGCCTAAGCCCAGGAATAACCACATGAGTATGGCGGCACCGCGGGATTGTCGTGCACGCGAGTGCCAGAAAGCCGTGATGGCCAGGGCAGCCCAAAGTGTCACCAGCATGTCGGTTGCCACAATATTCGCAATACCAACGATAAAAGGCGATGTGGCCGTAACGAGGCCGGTCCAAAATCCAGCCTTGGGCCCCCAGATCACCACGCCCGCCCACCACACTGCCGCCACCGTCAGCATCATCGCGATCACAAGGAAGGCCCGCAATCCCCAAGGACTGTCGCCGAATACCCGTATGCTTCCAATGATGGCCAGATACGTCAGTGGCGGCTTGGTCCAATGATGATTCCCGTTCAATACCGGTTCACTCAAACGACCGGAGAGCATCATCTCTCTCGCGCACTCGGCATAGCGGCCCTCCGTTGTTTCGTAAATTCCGCGTGTGCCCTGGAAAGCGAGCGCATTGACGAAGGCGATGCCCATGATGAGCAAGAGGGATAGCCAGCCCGTTTGAACTATGGTTTTCATAATGAGATGATGGCAAAACGCATTTAAACGTACAAGGTCCGTCCATCAGCAATGCTCACAATCTGCTCACCCATGACGCAATGGCACGGGAGGGGCTGCAGCTTTGACGCCGACCCGGGCGCAGTCAGCGTAGATCGGGCATTGCCCGCATTTTGGGCGGAGCGGGGTGCATAACGTCTGCCCGAAGGCGACAAGATGGCGGTTCCATGTTTTCCAGTATTGGGCCGGTAGATATTTGCGTAAAGTTGTCTCGGTCTCTGCCGGGGAGCGGGTTTTCAACAGGCCGAGCCGGTTGCTGATCCGGTGGACGTGGACATCGACACAAATGCCCGGTTTATCAAAGGCTTCGGTAACCACCAGATTAGCGGTTTTTCGGCCGACGCCCGGGAGTTTGATCAATTCTTCGACAGTTTGTGGAATGATCCCGTTGTACAGTGACTGTACAGCCGCAGGCAGCTGATTTAACAGGCGGGCTTTGGTGCGATAAAATCCGACGGGAAAAAGCAGGCGTTCAAGTTCTGCCAGAGGGACTTCAGCCAGTTCATTCAGCGTTTTGACCTTTTTAAACAGGCGTTCAGAAACAAGCGTCGTCGTCTGATCTTTTGTCCTGGAGCTCAGGATGGTGGCAACAAGTACGCGGAATGGATCAAGCGTCCGAACCTGCATGAACTTGACGACCGGGCTTTGTGTCTGTGTGAAGTACCGCTTCAAACGGGAATGAATGCGGGCGATGGTTTTCTCATCCATGCTCATTCGGGTCAGTCGAGGCTGGTAATTCCCTCGCGGACGGCATATTTGGTCAAGGCGGCCACATTGTGTGCGCCAATTTTTTGCATCACATGCTGGCGATGTGTTTCGACCGTCTTGACGCTAACGTTGATCCTTGTCGCAATTCCCTTGGTGCTATACCCCTCGGCGATGAGTTGCAGGATTTCCTTCTCGCGTTGACTCAGGTGGGCGTTATGCCGTTTCGTCCCATTCCCCGGATTGGCTCGACGGGCAAACTCTTCAAGAACATTGCCTGCGATATGCGGGCTGATGAATAAGCCGCCGGACATAATGGTGCGAATGGCGGTGGTCAGTTCTCCGAAGGCGCTATCCTTCAGCATATAGCCCGAGGCACCGGCTTCCAGCATTTCAGTTACGAAATGGTGGTCGGAATGCATGGAAAGCGCGAGAATTTTGACTTTGGGGTTGTCCGCACAGATACGTCGAGCCGCGCCGATCCCGTTCATTTCCGGCATGGCAATGTCCATAACGACAATATCTGGTTTTTTGTCAGCGACCATTTTGATGGCTCCGAGCCCATTAAGGGCCTCACCGACTACGGTCATATCGGGTTGTTTTTCAAGGAGTGAGCGGAGACCTTCGCGGATAATTTGATGGTCATCACACAGAATAATTCGAATAGGCATTGGTAAAACCTCCGTCTAGTAATTAAACAATGTCCATGTGAGTTCGTAATGTCAATATTTTTATTACCACCGGGTCTTTAAG
>JBAXDB010000178.1:0-4000 GCA_037141135.1 bacterium
ACCTACATCATCTGCTCCCGAAGTTTCCGTTTCCTCCACCATCATCCGCACTGGCAGCGTAAATGTGGTTCATAGCACCGTCTGTTATTTGTGGCGGGCTGGTGCATAGCGGTCATAGTGGCGGTTGCTATGACCGCTATGAGTTCACGCCACCTGACGCAGGGTCTTGCGCTGGCGCGCCGCCTGCCAGGAGGCCGGTGTAAACTCGGCGGCTTTGCTGGCCTGCATCACGGACAGGCGTGTCTCTAGCAATTCGGTGCGACTAGCTAACGCCCCCCCACTCCGTCCGAATTCGCCTCCGCCGCCTCCTCCCCGAAACTCCACGCCAGGCGGAGTTCCGGGGGAAGAGGATTTTCAGGCCCGTGCCTGCCGTGCTGCTTCATGCCCGGATGTCAGATGGCAAAGACACAAGTAATCAATAGGGTCAGTCCTTCAAAATTACAATTAACCGATTGACAGCATCGTGGGAGGGATGGAAGGTGATGCATGGCGAGACAGTTGAGATTTGAGTATCCGGGTGCTGTGTATCACGTCATGGCGCGAGGGGACGGCGGGAAACGTATTTTCCTGGGCAAGGAGGACTCTCTGTCGTTCCTGCACTGGCTGGAGCAGGTGTGCGGCAGCCATGGCTGGCGGGTTCATGCGTGGGTATTGATGGGCAATCATTTTCATTTGTTGCTAGAGACGCCGGAGCCGAATTTATCGGCCGGGATGCGGGTGTTGTTGGGCACGTTCAGCCAGGCGCATTAAGGTCGGTCCTTCAAAATTTGAATTGCGGAGTTTGATAAATACCATGCTCGCAAGTTGTCATATTCATTTTGCCACCGCTTTGTTTTGCGCATCCAGCGCCCGCTCGTGTGTCGTTAGAGTCCGCCGCTCCTTGGCATTGCGCAGCAGGCGATTGACCAGCTGTTAAGCACCGAATTGAGGTCGCGGTAGGGGCTCGGGTTATGATCCCCGAGCCCCCCGCACAGATCCCGGCGAGCGACACTATCGCACCGGGCTCTTACCTTGAGTGATGGCGTTCAGCGAAGCGTTGTTCAGGATATGGATGGCAGATCAGGGGGGTGGAAGCCAGCCCGCATATTTGCTCGATGGCCTCGTCTCTGGGGACTTTGTGCTGGCCCACCGCTGGCACAGGGTAAGCGGTCAATGGCCGGCCGCTAGCCATGTGAATCGGGTCAGGCCTCGCGGATTGACATGTCATGTTAGATCGCCACGAGATAGTCACGCTGTCACTGTGTTGTGGGGTAGGATACTACATTACTGTTAGTATGATCTGGCCACACCTCACCTTTTCAAGCGACTTTCCCTGGCCGTTCAACCCTGAGCGATTTCCATGCCGGTTTCCAGCGAAGCGGCCGGAAGGAACATTCTCAGGCTTTCTGGTGCCACGCGCCGGAAGCCGTATCCCGCATAAAATCCGATGACCTCCTCGTTGGCGGCATCCACGACCAAACCCACTCCCCCGGTGCGGGCAATCGTCTCCCGGGCCAATTGGCGGGCCGTAGCCACCAGCATCGAGCCGATTCCCCGTCCATGGGCGGACTTTGCCACCGCCAGACGTCCCAACAAAACCGCCGAGACCGTCTGTCTGGGAAGTGCCTTGGGTGCTCCCGGCCATTCCCTGGCCTCGACGGTGATGTTGGCCAGCGTGAAGTAGCCGAGCACGGTTTTCGGTGGCGGGGCATTCGCCGCGACCAGGACACGCGTCACACTCACTCCCTTCTCCAAATGGCTGCGGGCCGTTTCACGGAGGTAACGGTCCACCGAATCCAAGCCACTGGCGAATTCCGCCCGCGCATGGCAATCGGCCAGGATTTCAAGAGCGTATGACGACATGGCGGGCGGCCAGCTTCGCGGCATCGAGCATCGTTTGATTCGGCTTGGGCGGCTTCGCGATCAACGCGGCGAAATGCGCCGCCTCATCCCGGGTCAATTGCCAGTGGGAATCCGCTTCGATGACGCGATCCGCCCTTTCCGCTGCCGCATCATGGATGAACGCCGCCACGGCGACCCCGCGCAAAGCCGCCGCATACTCGATCTTTTCCGCCAGACCAGCCGGAAAGCGTGTGTTGATGCGCTTGGTCGGCGCTCCCTCAGGGCGTCCCCGCCGGCCAGGAGCTGTCTTCGATTTCGTGTTCACGGGTGGAGCCTAATTCAGGCAGACACTCAAGGCAACTGTTTTTTGGTGCCATTCAGACACCGGACTCTCAGATTCCACTTCCCCTCAAGCCGCCAATCCACTATCAGACGATCCAGCGATGACCGCCGTCCTGCCAGCCCTGCGAACTTGCACCCATCCGGTCTCCGCCGGGCGTCCTGGAGGCGGCCCAAACGCCGCTCCTGACAACTCCGACCCCGGTTTCGATCACGGCGTCGTCTTAGACGGAAGTGGTACTGTAAAGGAAGAGATGAAGGGCGGTTATACTGACCTACAGAAACTTCACGAGCAGACTCATATTGTCCAGCTTCAAGGAGGGATCGACCCCAGGCCCGACGTTATATTGGGTGAAGAGATTACAGTCGGTCCGGTTAAAGAGTGGGATGCTATTCCGTATAAGCAATTGTTCCATTGTTTTTTAGATAGAACAGGACAACCCGGCTTTGAGGAAACCGGTAAAAAAGGATGGTGCTACTTCCAAAACTATGGCAGTGCCGAAGCGGCATCTTTTAGAATAAATGTCCAGCAAACAGGCGAATCGGATCTTTGGGCCCCGGGCGCTGGCATATGGAAGCATAGTGATCAGGAATTGGCGCATCTTGAAATACCCGTAAGCAATTGGCAGATTCGAAAAACTACTGCCGCCGGGATGCACTCAAGAATAGCTGCGAGGTTGAGCCAATACAATGGAGCACTCAAAATTGGAGATGTGACTAACCGCGTATGGGTGAAATACAAGGAGGCAATAGACCGGGCAAAGAGAGAGTATCAGCAATATGCGGTAACTTGGCGTTGGAAGCTACCTGACCATGTTTATTCCGATTTCAAATAGAAGTTGACTATGATTGCTAGAATCACACGAATCAAAGCATTCTGCCAAGGCATTCTGTATGTTGCCATGCTTGGCACTGGATTTTCAAGGGTCGAGGAGGCAAATCTTCCCGAGGATCTGGTCACGAACCTAGGTAGGCTCGTTCATGTAGAAATCGGAAATCGTGCAATCTCATCTGTCGGCAAGGGCAAGACCCGATCCGTCCATGCTTATGAGGGTAGTGCGCGAACTCACGATGTCCAATTTGTCTACCAGGTTTTCCCCGAGTTAGGTATATTCAGGATACTGCCAACTGAGTAAAACAAGCCTGAAGCTTGGTTATACATGTCATGCGGAGGCGTGGATCCAGATAAAGCAGTAAAATCCACTGAAGGTGATAAGTTATTTTTAGACGAACGACTACGCGACAGGATCCTCTCCTGCGCGAGCGGAATTTTATATCGAGACATAACGAAAGTGGAGTTGACATGTCGTCGCTTGGACGAATACTTTATATATTCTCAAGAGGTGAAATGGTTTTTGAGTGGAATTGGCTCAGTGCAAATTCTTCTGGACCCGCAACACAAGGTTATCGCTATCACATCGGGAGGCGATTGGAGAAGTTTATCATTTGAGGCAGCCAACCATCAAGGCCGTACCAACCGCGATGGAAAAGGATCCCTAAATGGAGTCAGGACGGAATGGCGCTAACTTAACGGGCTTTGGGGATGCTTGAGAGGGGCTTGCGCCTGCGGACTCCGGGCTCCGTTTCGAGGAGGTCTCTTGCAACATCCACCATGGACCCGGGGCCATAACGGACGGACCGCCCACGCGCGGTTCGAAATGGTTCAACCGGACCCACCGGCGCACCGGCAACCTGTGGGAGGACGCATTCAAGAGCGTGATTGCCTGATAAACTCCGATTTCGCCTGCGGCGATGAAGTGTCAGGCTATCTCGCGATGCTCGGTTGTGGAGGACGGGGTGGCGGCAAAAACCATCGCGGCATATATCGACTTGAACCCCG
>JBAXDB010000179.1:0-3998 GCA_037141135.1 bacterium
TGCAGCCAGGTCCGGCCGATGTTTTCAAGCGTACGGCTGCGCTGGTTGGTATCCGTAATGGTTTCAGCCCAGGATGCGGCCAGCTCCGGGCATTCGTAGGTGGTACTGCCGATATAAGATTGAACCAGACGGTCGCGGGATTTATCGGCGGGTAGTGAGGAGAGCCATTGGCTGGCGGTGGTAGGATCGTTATTGGCCCAGCTGGAGGTAACTTGCTGGAGGGCGTTATCACGTGTCTCGCCGGCGGGAAAGCCGCTGACCCAGGCGGCGGCGGCCTGGGGATCGACCGAGGCCCATTGGGAGACAACAGCCTGGGCCGCGCGGTTCTGGGAGGGACTGGCCGGCTGGGCGGCCACAAAGTCCGCCGCTTCTTCGGGCGAATTCCGCGCCATTCCTGAGGCGAGACCTTCAATGTAGGAATTGCGTGCCTCGCCTTCCGGCAACTGGTTCATATAGGTCATGGCCAGCTTCGGATCTGTGGCGGCCATGTTGTTGGCGATCGTGTTAAGCAGGGTGTTTTTGGATTTTCCGTCCGGCCTGTTACTTACGAAGTCCAAGGCGCTTTTAGGGTCATTCTGTGCCCACTGCGGCACCACGCGGGAAAGGGCATCCTGAATATTTTTTTCATTGGGAAGTTGTTGCACCCATTCAATCGCGCCGGCGACATCCGCATTGGCCCACGTGCTGGCCAAATTATTGATGAAGTCGTTGCGTGCCCGGCCGGAGGGGAGGGTCTCGGCAAATTTGGCTGTTGCTTTTGGGTCTGATTGACCCAGTGACCAGGAGAGATTCTGCAGGGCGTTGCGCTTGGTGGAACCTTCGGGCAGGGAGGCGTACATTTCCAGGGCCGCGGCAGGATCCGAATTTGCGAGGCTGCCGAGGACTGGGGCGATGGCCTTCATTTGCAAGGGGCCCGGGGGGAGTGAGGCCGCGAAGGCCATAGCCAATTTGGGATCCTGCCAGGAGAGTTGTTGAACCACGGTCTGAATCATGTTGTTCCGTTCGGTTCCTGCAGGGAGAGTTTGCAGGAAGCCGAGGGTGGCTTGCGAATCCTGCTGTGCCCACTGGCCCAGGATAGAGCCCAGTATCTGGGTTTTCTTTCCGCCTGTGCGGAGGTTTTGGGCGAAGTCCAGGGCGGCCTTGGGATCCGTTTGTGCCCACTGGTTACAGAGCTGGTTCATCGCGTTATCCCGGGCGGTACCCTCGGGCATCCCCCGGGTCCATGTGACCGCGGCGGCCAGATCGGAATCTGCCCATTGCGATATGATGGAGCCTGCAAGCCCGATGTTTTGCTGACTCAGCGGCAGGGAGTTGACCCAGGTGAGAGCGGCCTGCGGATCTTTTCCGCCCCATGCGGAGGCAATGGACTGCAGGGCCTGATTGCGTTGCTGGCCGGTTAATTCGCCCGCTTTAATGATTGCCGTAGCTGGATCAAGCCGGCCCCAGCTGGAAAAGATCTGATAAGTCGCGCCCATCTGTCGCGGGGTTTTGGCCGAGGTTATATAAAGGTCAAAAGCGGCCTGGGGGTTTTTATCGGCCATTCCGTTAATGACCGAGTTCATCGCCTGATCCCGGAGTTGACCTGCCGGCAGGGTGCGGACCCAGGCCTCCGCGGCCGTCGGATCATTCATGCTCCAAATGTTGATCACGGTATAAATCGCGCTGTCGTGAGTGTTTTTCCCTTTAAGGGAAGAGGCATAGGCGATGGCCGCCGTGGGATCGCATTCGGCCCAGCGACGGAGCAATTGGTAGCGGGTGGAGTCACGTACCGAACGTTGTGGTTCTTTTTCGAGCAAAGCCATGACGCGCGGGATATCTTGCACTCGGACATCCGCGATGATGTTCTGCCAATCCCAGACTTGCCGGGCTGTACCTTCGCGGGCAAGCGCCTGAATCCGTGCTGCAATCTCCGCGAAGGGGGATCCCTTTTCGGTATTACCGGCTTGAGAGGAAGTGTGTTTTGATGAAACGGGTTTGGGTTGGGCGGAAAGGTTTACGCGTTTCGCCGGTGAGTCCAAGTCCGGATTCCGGGACTGTGGCGATAATGGCTCATCCAATTCCGCCTGTTGAAACTCTGCCAATTGGACATGCAAGCGGGAATTTTCGCGATATTGCAATATGGTGGTTGCCGCAAATACTGCCGCCCCAGCTACCGCCACCCAGCCCACATATGATTTTGTCATATGAGCATCATAAATTTAGCGTAGGCATTTGTCCAGCGGGCTTCGTCCTGTGGCTTGTAGCTCCGGATGGGGAAGGCTTCGCGGATCAGAGGCTGGGCCTCCGGCATGGACTTGATGAGGCCCAGGCCCATGGCTTGCACCATGCAATTGCCGATGGCCGTGGCCTCTTCCGGACCGGCCCAGACGGGCAGGCCGATGGCGTTGGCTGCATATTGGTTGAGCATGGTGTTCTTGGAGCCGCCGCCAACGATATGAACCACCTTATTTGGGGTTCCGGAGACTTTGGCGAGGATCTCGTTCACATAACGATATTTCATCGCCAGACTTTCGTACACCACCCGCATCGTGGTGCCACGATCCTTAGGAACAGTTTGGCCGGTGCGGCGGCAGAATTCAACTATGGCTGCCTGCATATCAGGCGGGTTGTAGAAACTGGCATCATCCGGATCAACAAACGCTGTAAAGGAAGGAGCCTCCATGGTTAAACGATCCAAATCCACCCATTTGAGGTCATAGCCGTCGGCCTGTTGCCAGCCACGTTTGAGTTCTTGAATCAGCCAGGTTCCCATGCAATTACGGAGCAGACGGACATTACCGATGCCTCCCTCATTGCTGAGGTTGTGTGCCATGGCTTCCTTCGAAGTGATGGCTTTGGGTACCAGTTTGCCGACCAGCGACCAGGTGCCGGAACTGATAATCAGTGCCTCGTCGGGATTGTCCACCGGCGCTGCCGCAAAGGCGCTGGCGGTGTCGTGTCCCCCTACGGCGATGAGGGGGGCTTGATTGAGCCCGATAGATGTTGCCAGTTCGGCGTACAGTTTGCCTGTAATCGTGCCGGGCGGCACAATGGGGGGCATTATCATCGCGGGGATTTTGAGTTTGCGCAGAATTTCAGGGCTCCACGTTTGCGTGTGGGCGTCCATGAGTTGGGTGACACTGGCGAAGGTCGAATCCACGACTTTCACGCCACCCAGGAAATAATAGAAAATGGTGGGGGCTGGCAGATAATACGCCCCGGGCTTTAGGGATTTGCCGCGGTTGAGCATGAACCAGTGGAGCTGGTTGCTGACGTTGAAGGGCTGAAAATGAATACCCGTCAGCTTGTAGGCTTTGCCTGCGCCCACCTTGGCTTTGACTTTCTCCACCATGGTGTCGAGCCGATGGTCGCGATAGGCGTAGAGCTTGCCCAGCGGGTCTCCATCAGCGGTCATCATCTGGCCGTCGGCCCCCCAGGTGTCGATGCCGATGCCGTCAAGAGTATTCCCCATGGTCCGGCGGTATTCGCGCAGACCCTTCACCAGATTATGATACAGTAGCACATCGTCCCAGTAAGTCCGTTCCGTGATCCTCCCTTCGGCGTCAGGAATGAAAAACGACACGGATTCATGTGCGAACCGGTGGATTTCATGAAGCCGGAAGGTTCCGCCCTCAAAAATCCCCGCAAAACATTTGCCGCCCGATGCGCCAAAATCACCTGCAAAAACCCGCGTCGTACTCATACGCAAAACCCCTTCATTTATTTACTTCTGATTTGCATGCAAGAAAAGATTAACCACCCGCTTCGCTTGAGTTCACGGAGATACGGAGAATTCAAAATTCCTATTCAACTCTCGTCCCTCCTCCCACGAATACGTTTCACGAATTTCTCATAGGGCAAGGTCTTTATTGATGCCCTGTTTTACTCCCCAGAATGGCTCTTGCCCTATGATAAATTCGTGAAACATTGGTGTTTTGAGGCGAATCCGAGCAAGATAATATTATGTAATTTCCCCCTCTCTCGCTCCGTCTCCGCCTCCAGCGAAGCGGGATTCTTTT
>JBAXDB010000180.1:0-3956 GCA_037141135.1 bacterium
AAGGTTCTGCTTCCCTCGCCTTTGCGCTTGAGCGTAACCCGCCAACGCGGTACCTTCCTGCCTCATGTCTCCGTCTGTAAATTTGGTCAACTGTCCTGATTATGCCTCCGTACCAGAGGCTTTGTCGCGCTTGATCGCCGGACTGGGCGGGATGGGGCAATTTGTCAAACCGGGACAATCGGTTTTGATCAAACCCAATCTTCTTTCCGATCATGTTCCGGAGGATGCGGTGACCACTCATCCTGAAGTAGTTCGCGCCCTGATCCGGCTGGTGAAGGCCGCCGGCGCTTCGCCCTGGGTGGCGGATAGCCCTGCCATGATTACGGATTTGCGACGGGTCTGGGAGCGGACCGGCATGGAGGCGGTATGTCGCGAGGAGAATGTCCCGCTCGTGAACCTGGAGAAGGCGGGGTCAAAAAGTTTTGAGGAGAACGGGATCCGCTTCACCCTCGCCACGCCGGTGCTGGCGGCGGATGCCATTATCACTGTGCCCAAGGTGAAAACGCATGTTTTGACGGGCTTGACCGGAGCGATGAAAAACCTTTATGGCACGGTGCCCGGACTTCAGAAAACCTCCTTCCACAAGATGTATCCCTACCCCGAGGATTTCGCCCGGTTGCTGCTGGCCATCTATCGACGTGTGAAGCCAGTGCTCGCGGTAGCCGATGGGGTGTTGGGAATGGAGGGAAATGGCCCCTCTGCGGGAGCCCCGATCCAGCTTGGGTTTCTGGCCGCTTCGGCCGATGCCATCGCCCTGGATGTGGTGCTCTGCAGGACGCTGGGGCTTGAGCCGCGGAATATCATTCATCTTAATGCCGCGCGCCAGGCAGGGCTGGGTTTACAGGATTGGACTCAGATTGAGGTGGGCGGAGAGACGGCGATCCGCGCGTTGGTGCCGAGGGCCTATAGTCTGCCTTCTACCGTGCCGATTGAATATGTGCCCCGTTGGCTGGTGAAATTGGTGGAACCGTATATCTGGCATCGGCCACGGTTTTTGCCTAACTGTGTGTTCTGTGGAAAATGCGTGAAGGCCTGTCCTTCGGAAGCACTGGCGATTCAGCCCGGGCATCAGCCGGTGTTGACCTCGGCTAAATGCATTGCCTGCTGTTGCTGTCACGAAATGTGTCCTGTGCATGCGATTGAGATGCAGCCGAGTCCTTTCTTCCAATTTGCACGCAAATTTACGGCAGGACGGAAATCAGTGGGCAGTAGGCAGTCGGCAGTGGGCAGTGGGCGGTTGGTAGGGGGCAGTAAGCAGTGAAATACCGTTTGAAACATATTATCGAATACGGGTTTATCAGGGCGATTGCCGGTCTGGTAAATGTGCTGCCCTATAGGCTGGCACTTTTTGTGGGGTGGAAATGGGCCTGGCTGGCGTTTTATGTATTGCGATTCCGCCGGGCGGAAACCGATCGGCGCATTCGGGAGGTGTTCGGGGAACGTTTTACCCCGCGTGAGAGGCGGAGGATTGCCTGGTTATCCCTGCGCAATGTGATGTTTACCGCGGTGGACATTATGAGGACGCCCTTCATTACCCGGGACCAGTTGAATAAAATATCGGACTATGAGCAGGCCATCAAGCTTCTGCAGGAGCACCATGAAACCGGGCGTGGGGGTGTATTTGCATTGCCGCACATGGGTGCATGGGAACTGCCCGGACGCGCCATGACGTTGCGGGGGATCCCCTTTTTCTCTGTGGCAGGCAAGCAGCGTAATCCTTTGTTTGATTACTACTTGAATACCACCCGTGAGAAATCAGGGATGCCCATTCTGATGCGGGGCGCTTCGACCTTGAAGGATATCATCAGACGGCTGAAGGCTGGCCAGATGCTGGCCATTTTGCCGGATGTGCGGATGAAAACCGAGGCGGTGAAGGTCAGGTTCCTCGGGAAGGAAGCCAACATCGGAGGCGGGATGGCGATGTTTGCAAGGCACGCCAACGTCCCGATCTTTCCCGTCATTGTCACGCGCGTGGGGTGGGCAAAACACGTGGCGCATATTTATCCGCCGGTATGGTCGGATCCCACTTTGGATAAGGATGTGGATATCCAGCAAATGAGCCAGAAGGTCATGGACATTGTGTCGGAAGCCATAATGACCCAGCCGGAGCAGTGGTTCTGGTACAACAAGAGATGGGTGTTGGAACCGGTTGAGGAGTCAGTAGGCAGTAAACAGTAGGCAGTAAACAGTGAGCAGTGGGCAGTGAATGAGGAGTAGATCATGAGAAGATTTTTTTCGACAAAGTCGCATGCGCAAATCATCAGTGATGTTGAGAATGCTGAACATCAGATGCCGCGGGTGCTGGGAGCCTGGCATTTAACGCTATTGGGAATCGGCGGGGTGATTGGCGCAGGGATCTTTGTGCTGACCGGCCAGGCTGCCGCCAATTACGCGGGGCCGGCCATCGCCTTGTCATTTGTGGTTTCGGGGCTGGCCTGTGCCTTTGCCGCGTTATGCTACAGCGAGTTTGCGTCCATGATCCCGGTGGCGGGCAGTGCTTATACGTATTCCTATGCGACGCTGGGTGAGGTCTTCGCCTGGATTATCGGCTGGGATCTTATTCTGGAATACCTTTTTGGCGCCTCAACGGTGGCGGTGGGCTGGTCCGGCTATGTTGTGAGTTTCCTGAAAGACTGCGGGGTCACGCTGCCGTCAGCCCTGTGCAATGCGCCCTTTTCTTATACGCCTCACGATGGGCTCCAGTTGACGGGTGCCTGGTTCAACCTTCCCGCCGTTCTGATTATTGCGGTGGTGACCGTGTTGCTGGTGCTTGGCATCAGGGAATCGGCCAATTTCAACAATGTCATTGTGATCGTCAAGGGCACCGTTATTCTGCTGTTTATTTTCCTGGGGATGCACTACATAAAAATGGAAAATCTGACCCCGTTCATACCGGCTAATACGGGGGTTTTCGGAGAATATGGGTGGAGCGGGGTGATGCGCGGGTCGGCCGTGGTCTTCTTTGCCTATATTGGCTTTGATGCCGTGTCAACGGCCGCGCAGGAGGCCCGTCGTCCGCAACGGGATGTGCCGATCGGGATTATGGTTTCTCTGGGCATTTGCGCGGTCCTTTATATTGCCGTGGCCGTTGTGCTGACCGGCTTGGTGCCTTACAAGCAGTTGAATGTGCCGCATCCCATGGCGGTGGGAATTGATGCGGCTGGGCCGGCGTTAGCCTGGTTACGCCCCCTGGTCAAGATGGGTGCCATCGCCGGCTTGAGTTCCGTGGTTCTGGTGCTGATGCTGGGACAGTCCCGGGTTTTTTATTCGATGTCGCGTGACGGGTTGCTCCCGCCAAAATTCGGGGCCATTCATCCGCGGTTCAAAACCCCCTGGGTGGCCACAACCATTACGGGTGCGGTGTCGTTGCTGATGGCGGCTCTATTCCCTATCGGGTTTTTAGGGGAGTTGGTCTCGATCGGGGCCTTGCTGGCCTTTGCCATGGTCTGCGGGGGTATCTGGGTGATGCGAATTACCAAGCCGGAATTACCCCGGCCTTTCCGGACACCCTGGGTGCCGCTGGTTCCTATTCTCGGGATTCTGTTTGCCGGCGCCCAGATGGTGGCGTTGCCGAGGGACACTTGGATTCGACTGGTGCTATGGATGGCGTTGGGGCTGGTGATCTATTTCACGTATGGACACCGCCACAGCAAGTTGCAGTTGAGTAAAGCCAAAGGAATGAAATGACGGTAGGAACTCTGCCGACTATTGCGGTGGTTGCCGGCGCGGTGCTGCTTATTAATATTCCCTTTGGTTTCTGGCGGGACAGCACCCGGCGATTTTCATTGGCCTGGATACTGGCTATCCATGTGCCGGTTCCCATTGTGATTGCGCTCAGGCTGGTGTCCCATCTGGGCTGGCAGTTCAGCACCTTCCCCGTGCTGATCGGCTCATTCTTCCTTGGCCAGTTTATAGGCGGCCGCCTTCACCGCTGGTGGGTGAAAAGGCAACCCTAG
>JBAXDB010000181.1:0-3950 GCA_037141135.1 bacterium
CCCGAACCGGTAATTCCCTCATCACCAGCATCTGTTGTTGTCCCGGAACCGGTTCTCACGAATAAATAGGGCCAAAGTTTTCTCAAGGAGACAAGTATATATATGACTGCGCTACGGGCACCGCGGGAACGGGCAACCTAACTACGTGGCGGAAAGTTGGGACGAATCATCATCTAGCGGCATTGAATCACACGGCCAGCAGCGGGTCCGCAATACCCACTTCCAGAAACGCATCTCCACGCTCGACACAGGAGGGACATTCTCCGCAAGGAGTCGCACCACCCCGGTAGCAGGTCCAGGTATGGGCATAGTCCACGCCCAGCTCTAAACCGAGCCGGATTTCATCAGCCTTGCGCATATTCACAAACGGCGCCACCACGGTCACGGCATTACGCCGATTCAACGACAGCACCGCATTGATCTTTTCCAGAAACTCCGGGGTGCAATCCCAATACCCATAGCTATCCTGCGTCTGTGCCCCATAAAACAGCGACGTCACGCCTCGCGCCTCCGCATACGCCGCCGCAATGGAAAGCAACATCATATTCCGATTGGGCACGTAGGTCGGTGGCTGGGTTAGCTCCGATGGCGCCAAATCGACCAACCGGGGAACCGTCAGGTGTTCATCCGTCAAAACTGAACTCCCGGGAGTCAGCGCGCTGAAAAATCCCATATCCACCACATCATGCGCTTTCACTCCGGCCGCTTTCGCTTGCCAAGCCGCCGCCGTCAACTCGCACTGGTGTTTCTGTCCGTATATAAATGACAATGCATAGACTTCCCTGGCCCCAAGCCGCTGAATGACATAGTGGAGCAGAGTCGATGAATCCAAACCACCGGACAGCAAAACCACCGCTTTCATTTTATTGCATCTCCAGAACTTTGTGTAACTGCACCTGAACCCGTACCGGCAGCCCTGCCTCAACCACCCAGCCAGCCAGGCGGGAAGCCGGGAGTCGACCCTGCACAGGACTGAATAACACGGCATGACAGAGCCCGGCCAACTTGTGTTTCATCACCAGACGGCGCGCCCAGACAAAATCACAACGGTCGGAAATAACAAACTTAACCTCGTCATAGGGGCGCAGCCGTAACAGATTACCAAAATCCATGGATTCCGCCTCACCGCTGCCGGGACACTTGATATCCATCACTGCGATCACCCCGTCGGGCACAACGGAGATATCTTTGCTACCATTGGTCTCCACAAGCACCGGCCGGCCCTTTCCCGCATCGCGCACGGCCAGCGCCAAAGCACGGAAACCAGGCTGTGCCAGCGGTTCCCCGCCGGTGATCTCGGCGATCGCCGCAGAACTGGCGGCAAATTGCCGGGCCAACGACGCAATGGACCTCTTTCTCCCCCGAGGATAGCTGTGGCTGGAGTCACAGTAATGGCAGCGCAAATTACAGCCGCTCAACCGGATAAAAAAACACGGGAAACCCGCCCAGGTGGATTCCCCCTGAATGGAGGTAAAGGTCTCAGTGACAAATACAGATTTACTCTTCATCCCAATAGCTCGCGGAGGTTCCGGGCGTTTCGCAGACCACTACCTTGTGAACACGGTACTGCTGATTGTTAAGATGCTTCCCGAAATTCGCATGCAGGTAGCGGGCCAGATTTTCCGAGGTGGGATTATTCCGCAAAAATGCAGGCAACTGATTGAGGTCGCAATGATCCACCTCCTGCATCACCGTTTTAATGGCCGCCTTGATATCCCGGAAATCCACGAGCATGCCCAGCTCATTGACGGACTTTCCCCTAACAAAGATTTCAACATCCCAATTGTGACCATGCAAATTCGCACAGCACCCGTCATAACCGACCAGCCGGTGGGCGGCTGAAAAATGCGTTTTGACGCTTAATTCAAACATAAATTACATCCTTTATGACTTAAACTGATAGCACGCCTTAACCTCATCAAAGCTTTTCCCATTGAGATAGGCGGCGATGGCCGTGTCGTAGGCCGCAGTGTGCGAAAACGCCTTCTGGGCCAATGCGAACCGGGTTTTCATCGACAGCACACCTTTTCCGCGGGTCAGTTCTCCAATCACACCGTCATAGTCCGCCGGATCCGTCACGGAGGCCACACGCAGAAAATTCTTTGCGGAAGCCCGCACCATACAGGGGCCGCCGATGTCAATATTAGCCCGGGCTTTCTCCGGAGTGGCATCCGGTTTTGCCACGGTCTGGACGAATGGGTAAAGGTTGACGATCACCATATCCAACGCCACCCCCTGAGTTCGCTTGAGATCCTCGACATGGGCAGGATTATAGGTCTCGCTCAGCAAGCCAAGGTAAATTTTGAAATCCAGTGTTTTCACCAAGCCACCCTGCATTTCAGGCTGCCCGGTATATTCCGAGACAGAAATCAGATTCTTTGAGGTGGCGCCCAGAATTTCACGCAAGGCCGTAAAGGTTCCTCCCGTAGAATAAATCTTCACAGCAGGGTTGATGTTCAGCAAGGCGGGGATAAAACGGTCCAAACCGGTCTTGTCAGAAACACTTGCCAGAACATTCTGAATCTTCACGCCATCATCGATACGCTGAACAAAATTTACTGCCATGCGACCACTCCTATTATTTATTATTTGTTTATTATGACATAAACCCGCACAAAAAAGACCAGAATCAGGGAGGCAGTAAAGCGTTGGTGCTTTTTAAGCGCCGGGCCATTTCCTGCAGCAACGAGAGAATAACAGCGGGATTCTGCCGAAGCATCGCATCCATATTGGCCGCCGATATCGCCACCAATTGAGTCCCCGGTTCGCTCACAATGGCCGTCGCTGACCGGTTCGCCTTAAGCAGCATCGCCATCTCTCCAAAATATTCCCCTTCCCCCATCGTCTGCAGCACTTGGGCGCCCCTTGTCAAACGCACGCCCCCGGACACGATGTAATACATTGAATCCCCCGTATCCCCCTCATTGAAAAGGACATGATTTTCCTCATAGCCCTGCCTGTATTGCCGTAAGCGCTCTGCATATTTATGCCGTTTTTCGGGAGACACGAACAACTCCTTCACCAATATTGCCTCACGCCAGTGAATACAGGCCGCCACCTCCACGCCAAGCAGAATGGCGACAAATGAATAGTAAATCCAGATTAACAGCATAAATACAGCCTTGAGCGAACCAAACGCAAACCCATAGTCAGGATTAAACTTCATGATCGCCGTAAAAACCGGCCCCATTAATGCCAGAAGAATCGCCGTCACCAGACCGCCGGTCAACACAGCGGGCAAGTGTAAGCGCACCGGGGCAAATACATAATGGATGATGGATAAAAATATCACCGTGCCCAGCACGGGCACCAGGATATCCGTCAACCTCAGTACCAGCGGCATTTTGCCGGCTATCATGCTGCCTATGACGGCATAGGCAAGTTCACCTGCCACCAGGAGAAACAGCATTACCAACATCAAAAAGACAGCGACTCCATCCAAAAGTTTTTCCTTGAGAAAGGGAAGCGGTCGTTCCCGCTTGTAAATCCGGTCAAAGGTTCCGCGAATCGCACTGGCTAGGGGCGTCACCCCAAAAAGCAATAACAGCAAACTGATCCCCCCCCAGGCTTTCTGAGTCGACAGCCCCTCTACTTCCCGGATAATGACGTCACTGAACATCGGCATCATCTGGGCCACAAGCCGTTCAATAGCGTCCATCGTCACCCGTGAAGAGGCCATATACCGCCCCACCACAAACAACAGGAGCAGGATGAGGGGAAAGAGGGCAAAAAAGCTGTTATAAGCCAGGACGGCGGCCATATCCATCCCCTTGTTCCTGATGAAAGAGAGAAAGGACTGACGCAAAACAAAACCTGAAAACTCCATTGATTTAAATTTTAATTTATTCATGCGCGCGCTATGAATCATACCTATTCACCCTTGGCGCGCAAGTCACTTTCACCGGGCGCTTTCCCGCTTTCCCAAAAACCCCGAAAAGGCGCAGATTTGA
>JBAXDB010000182.1:0-3938 GCA_037141135.1 bacterium
GCGATTGCCGGGGGCGATCAATTCAAGTCCGGGTGAGCGTTCTGCTGTTTCAAATATACAGTCTGAGACGGCAAAGCAAAACAGATGCCTTCCGCATCAAATCGTCGTTTCAGTTCCAGATTGAATGCCTGAAAGGCCTGCACGTATTCCTTGTAATCAGTCGCATTCCACCAATGAACAATCAGAATATTGAGTGATGAATTTTCGAACTTGTCGAAACTCACAATCAGATCCTTTGTTTTGGGATGGGGCATGTAAATTTCATTCACGATTTCGGTCGCCCGCAGGATTTTCTCGACAGGCGTATCATAGGTGAGGCCGATGTTCATCACTGTTTTGATATTCGGCCGTTTGCTCACATTGGTCAGGCTGGAATTGGCCATCGTCCGGTTGGGCACCACCACCAGATGCCCGTCCAGATTGCGAATACGCGTGCTGCGCAGCCCGATCCCCTCGACCTCGCCATCAATCTTTTCAAACTGGATACGATCGCCGATCCGGAACGGTTTGTCGGTAAACAACGCCACGGCACCAAAGAGATTTGAAAGAGTGTCCTGCGCGGCCAAACCTACCGCCAGACCGCCAATGGATAATGACGCCAGCAGCCCCGTCACATTCATGCCGAGATTTTGCGTGGTAACCAGAACCGCGACGATCAATACGAATACCTTGGCGCTTTTGCGGATGACTGGGAAAAGGTGCATATCGAGGACGGCTTCACCGGAGGCCAGGATCCGCTTCTGCCACACCTCCATCCCCACATCCACCAATTTTAAGAGCAAATAGGTCAGCGAACCCGCGACGACAATTTTAAGACCATTTGAGATAAAGTTCTCGGCCCATTCCGGCCAGGCGAAAACACGCAGCCCCACATGCAAAAGAACCACAAACGCAATGACTTTGACCGGTCCATGCGCTAGGTTCAGCATGAGATCATCAATTTCAGTCTCGGTTTTCTCCACCAGTTTCCGCAACTCAACCTGGACCAGGTAATCGACGAGTTTGGCGGCATAAAGCGCCAGGATAACGTAAATGACCGCTGCCAGATATTGCCATAACGGATTGCCAAATAAACTGCCCTGGAGCCACACAATGCGGTTGAGACCGAATGTGAGCCAGACGTTTGCCACCCCATCGCCGGTTACGGCCGCCACAGTGTTGGTTGTCTCGGCCGCCAACACACACACAGGCGCTAACACTGCAAAGAAAACTAAACATGTCACGAACTTGATCAAATGCTTAAACATGAATTCAGGCTCCTTGTAATGTTTATTTTGAAAATGGGTGATTTTGACAGAATGAGCAGAATTTACAAAATAATTCAGAGCATAATAGTTCTTTATCTCAGCAGTTATCACGTGCTAAAAGTAAAAAACATGGTCACTCAACTTGATATTGCTAAAAAGCTGGGAATCTCGCGACAACTGGTCACCTTTGCCCTCGCAGGCTATCCCCAAGTCTCCCCTGAATCACGCAAACTCATCCAGACTACCGCCAGCGAGATGGGCTATTGTCCGAATCCCTATGCCCGGGCACTAAAGGAGGGGAAAACAGGCATTGTGGCGCTCTGGATCCCGGACCAGATTTCATCCTATTACGTCCACGTCACACGGGAAATGACCCGCCTTCTCAAGCACGCCCAGGTTGAACTCATTGTCAGCGAAGTGGGGGCCTCTGCTGCCGGACAAGTCCTGTCAAATGTACCGGCAGACGGGATCTTCGTGGTGGACGCCCCCGCCCAGGTCCTGAATTATCTTCTCTCCCATCCTGCCCCCACCCTGCCAATCATCAGCATGGGAGCACAGTGCTGCTCCAAAACTGATTTTGTAAAAGTGGACCTGCTGAGCGGCGCCATTGAGGCCACCCACCACCTGATTCAGACTGGCTGCCGCAGGATCGCCCACATGACCTTCGTCCGGGCAGGAATGGAAGAGCAGGATCGCCGTTCCGGCTACACAAAAACCATGAAGCAGGCCGGCCTGAAACCAGAGTTCATCTACTATCCGCTCTCAGATTTCCAACGTCCTATTGTGCGGAAATTGATTCAGGATTATGTCGCCAAGCATGGCTGCCCCGAGGCGATTTTCTGCCATTCTGATGACGTGGCCATCGGCGTGTATCGCGGCCTGTGCGACATGGGCTTACACGTTCCAGCCGACGTAGCCTTGATGGGCTGCGACGGAATCCAGGACACGGAATACCTGGAAAGCCCATTGACCACCCTGATCCAGCCTGTCCAGAACATGTGCACCACTGCCTGGCAGTTTTTCAAAACGCGCCAGGCCGACCACAGGCTAATACCACAACACGTTATCCTGAAGCCCAGGTTGGTTATCAGGGAATCCACCTGCCGGAAGGGCTGAGAAATTTTATCGAAAAATCCGAAAAACGCGTGCAAAACGAATTATCACGTGATAATATTGACAATCATGAAAAGCAAACCTTCGATTCCAGCACCTCTTGACCCGGGATTTATGCCCGCGATTCTGTTTAATCGAGCGTATGTTACTGAAGCCAAAGCATCAGGGCAGGCCGTTCACCTCATTATCGGGCTGGAGCGGGAAGAAGGTTATCTTTCACGCTATGAGACTCTCGTCAAGCCAGACGCCGATCCCGACACATTGCTTTATGTGGAACGGATTGTGAAATTCCTGCTCTGGGCCCGGGGAGGCTGGAAAATCCACTTTGGCGGACCCACAGCCATCGGCGAGTACATAAAGAATTGTTATTCAGCCACCGGCGCCCGCGCCTTCGATGTGGAACTGATGGGACGGGTTTACGAGAAACCGTTCGAAGTCGTGCTGACCGGGGCCGATCAGGTTCCCGCCGCCCGCGAAATGAGCACCTCCATAGGAGGGCACTTGGACGGCTGCCGCATTGGCTTCGATCTTGGTGCCAGTGATTACAAAATCTCGGCTGTTCTGAACGGCGAGGCCGTTTATACCGACGAATTCCCGTGGGATCCCAAAAACCAGCCTGACCCGAATTATCATTACAATCTGATCAACGCAGGCTTTAAGAAAGCCGCCGCCAAGTTGCCGCGTGTCGATGCCATCGGAGGCAGCTCCGCAGGCGTCATCGTCAATAACCGCATCATGGTTGCATCACTCTTTCGCGCTGTGCCTGCCGCCCAGTTTGAGCAGGCCAAAAACATTTTCCTGCGTCTCCGGGAGGCGTGGAAAGTTCCCCTGGAGGTCGTCAATGACGGCGATGTCACGGCCCTCGCTGGCGCCATGTCCCTCAATACCAAGGCCATGCTAGGCGTGGCAATGGGCTCCAGCGAGGCGGGCGGCTACATGAACCCGGAGGGCGGCATGACCGGGTGGCTTTCCGAACTGGCCTTTGCCCCCGTGGATTACAATGCCAGCGCGCCAGCCGACGAATGGTCCGGCGACCACGGTGTCGGAGCCCTCTATTTCTCGCAGCAGGCCGTCAACAAACTGCTGCCCGCCGCCGGTATCGAGGCCCCTGCGGACATGGGTTTGCCTGAACGCTTGAAAATGGTTCAGGATTTGATGGCCAGAGGCGATCCGCGTGCGGCCAGAATCTATGAGACCATCGGTGTGTATCTGGGCTATTCCCTGCCCCATTACGCCGACTTTTACCAATATGATAATATCATGATCCTCGGCCGCGTCACTACCGGCGCCGGTGGCAATATCATTCTCGTCAAAGCCCGCGAGGTATTAAAGGCGGAATTCCAAGATCTTGCGAAACGCATTAACATCGTGGTGCCGGATGAAAAAAGCCGCCGCATCGGACAAGCTGTTGCAGCCGCCAGTCTTCCTGTGATATAAGGACAAGCTCATGAAATTGCAGTGCCCTTCAGCTGAAATATTTGTACCCGACGGAAAATCCGAGTCCGAAGCCCTGAAACGGATCACCCATCTGGGAATTGGCGCCCATCAGGACGACCTTGAATTCATGGCCTTCCACGG
>JBAXDB010000183.1:0-3917 GCA_037141135.1 bacterium
CCCGTCGTTCATATCAATTACAAGGATGAGGAGACCGGCTGGTTTGAGGTTGGCTTTGATTTTGAAGATGGGACCGGCAACCGCCTCACCTCGGCGGAAATTCAACGCGCCTTGCGCAAAGGCGATTCGTTCATCGACCACAACGGCCGCACCATCATGCTGGATGCCGAGGCGATCGATGGCATGATCGAAGTCTTCCGGGATTGTTCGAGCGGGGAAAGCACCCAACCCGGGGTATTCCGCATGCCGTCGGTATACGCCTCGTATGTTAAAAACTCGCTCGACGCCCTCGACGGCGTGGATGTTGAAGCCCCGCTGGCCTGGCGCAATCAGGCGGAGAGGCAATCTCAGGGCCTCAATATCGAGCCGGCCGAGATCCCCCCGGCCCTGGAAGCCATCCTACGCCCCTACCAGAAGGAAGGTGTCAGTTGGCTGCGCTTTCTGGAGACCAACACCTTTGGGGGCATCCTGGCCGATGAAATGGGCTTGGGTAAAACCCTCCAGACCCTGGTCTGGCTGCAGATGGAACGTTATCATCCGGCCGTCCGCGGCAAACCCTGCCTGATTGTCTGCCCCACCAGTCTTGTCGGCAACTGGGCGGAGGAAGCCCAGCGTTTCGTCCCCTCCATGAAGGTCCTCACCCTCTCCGGAATTGACCGACATGCCAAGTGGGGTGAACTCCCGCAAGCCAATCTGGTCGTCACTTCCTACGCCCTGCTCCGCCGTGACGCAGAGCGCTACCGGGAACATGACTTCGGCGTACTGGTCCTGGATGAAGCCCAGCACATCAAAAACCGCTCCACGCAAAATGCCATTGTGGCGAAGGAAATGAAGGCCTTCCACAAAGTGGTACTCACCGGAACGCCCATTGAAAACAGCGTCTCGGACCTGTGGTCCATCATGGACTTCCTGATGCCGCATTATCTGGGCAGTCATGACAGTTTCCGGCACAACTGCGAACTACCGATCGCGGGCGGGGGGCCCGAGGGGGACGCCGCGCAAGCCCGGCTCCGCCGCAAACTCCAGCCCTTTCTCATGCGCCGCCTGAAAGTCGACGTCGCCAAGGATCTGCCGCCCCGCATTGAACGTATCGCGTCCTGCACGCTCAGCTCCGATCAAAAGGCCGTGTATAAACAATTGATCGACAGCTCACGCAACAAGCTGACCGATCTGGTCGCCAAACAGGGCTTCCAGAAATCCAGAATGGAAGTGCTCAAAACCCTGTTGCGGCTCCGCCAGGTCTGCTGTCATCTCGACCTGATCAAAATGGAAGGACTCAAAGTCGAGGCCCCGTCGGCCAAAATGGAACTCTTCTTCGAACTACTGGACGAGGCGCTCGATGGCGGCCACCGCGTACTGGTCTTCAGCCAGTTTGTATCCATGCTAACCATTCTGCGCAACCAGATGGATCACAAGCAAATACCCTATTGCTACCTGGATGGCGCCACCAAGGATCGCATGAGCGTGGTTCACAAATTCAATACCGATCGCAAGATCCCGGTCTTCCTGATCAGTCTTAAAGCCGGTGGCGTGGGGCTGAACCTTACGGGCGCCGACATGGTGATTCATTTCGACCCATGGTGGAATCCCGCCGTGGAAAATCAGGCCACGGATCGCGCCCATCGTATCGGCCAGAAACGCACCGTTTACAGCGTCAAATTGATTACCAAGGGCACAGTCGAAGAAAAAGTGCTGGAATTACAGCGCCGTAAAAAGGCCATTATCGATGCCACCCTGACCACCGGTGAGAACGCCTTCAGTTCCATGACCTGGACCGATATCCAGGATTTGTTGACCTTGTAATCTCCCATTATGAACACAACTACAGGCCCGTATCTCGTCTGGTTTGACACTGAATATTCGACCCTGGAGCTTGAGCAGGCCCACCTGCTGCAGGTTGCCATGGTGATAACCGACATGCAGGGGCGGCGGATAGCCTCGCCGGATCAGGATCTTGTGACGCCCGTGCGGCTGCCTCCGGCAACCGCCGTGAGCGACTTTGTCGCCAAAGAATGCCCGGATATTGTCACACAGGCCCGCTCAGAAACAGCCCCAACCATATCGGCCGTCGACCAACTTCTGGCCGCCACTATTGACGCCCTCGTTGGCCCCAGGGCGGCAAAAATCAAGGACCGCCCAATTCTGGCGGGAAACACCATTCATGCCGATTGGTGGTTTGCCCAACGCTTTCTGCCTCAATTCCTGTCGCGCCTGCATTACAGGATGCTAGACGTCAGTTCCCTCAAAATCCTCTGGCTGGACTCCAAGTTCGGGCCGGAGTTCGAAAAAGAAAACATCACCCTGATGCAGGACTATCTACCGGGCTGGACCCTGCCCCAACAGGCCAAACGACACGATGCCCTTTACGATGTCATGTGTTCGATTGCCGAACTGAATTTCTACCGGCAAAATTTCTTGAAATGTAAATGATTACTGACCTCAAAACGATCAAGCGGCTGGGCAAACTCCGACAGGAGGAGAATGATGATTTTCGCATGTATGTGCGGGAGTTGCCTTTCTCAATCAAAGCCATTGATCAGGCGGTTGAAACCGCCTACGGCGAAGTCTCCCGAAAAGTCGACTGCACCCGCTGCGCCAACTGCTGCTGCAAGCTTAATCCCACGCTGACGATAGCCGACGCCAAACGGCTGGCCCGTCACCTCGGCATGCCGCTAAAGGCTTTTACCACGCGCTACCTCGGCAAGATTAAGCAGGACAAAAAAGAGGTTTTGATTTTCAAGAAGCGCCCTTGCCCATTTTTGAAAAATAGCTGTTGCTCAGTCTATGAAGTCCGGCCTCGGGATTGCCGTTCATTCCCACACCTGCACCGGCGTGGCTTCGTATACAGGGTTCGCCAAGCCGTTGAAAATTACGATCTCTGCCCGATCGTGTTCAATACTTACGAAGCGCTGAAGAGCACCCTCGCCCGCCGCATCCGTCCTGCCGCCGGCAGCGGCAGGGGAAGTTGTTAAGTTGTTCCGTTGTCAAGTTGTTGCGGGAAAGATGAAGACGTTTTCAATAACCGCCACCTTCCAGATTTTCGGCTACCGTCATGATGTGCCGTTCAAAGGCATGCCAAAGATCCGCGTAGAGGTTGGGCTTCTGAGCCATTCAGTCCACGACCAAAATAAACTCGCAAGGGTCTGTCCCTCGGCAACTCCTTCCCCGGCGAACGCAAGACCCATTTTAAGGTCTCTCTATTGACTTGCAGCCGCCAGGGACGTCGGCTGCCACCTGGCGGAAACACAAACAGGTGCCTTTCCCGAATGGCGGCGGAAAAGCCCGCGTATGGGCGCATGCGGGTCTTCCGGTTTGACGTGATGCCGGAGCCTGGCTGGTTGAAGGGCAGCGGGCAAAAGACCCGTAGGTACGTGCGCGTGGGCCTTGAAATGACCTCGCGGCACCTCTCTCCACAGGCGCCGTTTCATCAATCTGAAACGTTTCAGATGGCAAATCGAAACACAAACAGGTGCTAACACCAATGGCGCCTTAAACACCGTTCGCGCCTCAAGCGGGGACAGCAACCAAGGCGGAGAAAGGGTGAATTTCATGCTCGATCACTCCCCCTTCCGCATCTCTCGCCTCTTCTACCTCATATCGGGCTTGCAACGCCATCCACACATCAACTGAAGTTCCGAAGTACCGGGCCAATCGGAGCGCGGTGTCAGCCGATATTCCACGTTTTCCTAGCACAATCTCATTGATCCGACGAGGGGGGACATGGATGTCTTTCGCAAGACGGTATTGGCTGATCAGCATAGGCCTCAAGAACTCTTCCAACAGAATCTCCCCCGGATGGATGGGCTTCAGTCTCTTTGTCTTCATTGTTCCCTCCGTTTCAGTGATAGTCTACAATTTCGACACCCCACGCATGTCCATCACGCCACTCAAAGCACAGACGCCACTGGTCATTAATT
>JBAXDB010000184.1:0-3815 GCA_037141135.1 bacterium
CCGATGCCCGCGGCCTCGTCACGCAATACGGCTATGCCTCGAATGGGCTCATCCGCACGGTCACTTCTCCCGGCGGCCTCATTCAGACCACCGTCAACAACATTGACGGGCGGCCTTTTTCAACCTCGGAAAACGGCATACTCAAGACGCGCTATGATTATGGTGTCAATAGTGACGGAACCCAATGGAGCAAAGTCTATTCCGGCCCTGCCGGCACCAACTCGCCAATGTGGAGCAAAACCACCGCAGGGTTCCTTGGTCGCCCAGTCAAAGAGGAGAAGCCGGGATTTGGAGGCACCGTCCTCACCAACTCCTACGTCTACAACACCAAAGGGCAACTAGCCTCAACAACCCAGCAACCTAACAACTCAACAACTCTCAGCGAATTCGATGAACTCGGGAATCAAATCCGCAGCGGCATTGACGTCAACGACAACGGCCTCCTTGATCTTGCCGGCCCCGATCGCGTCAGCGAGACCATTCGCCGCTATATCCAGCGCGACGGCGACTGGTATGACGAAACGCTGTCCCTGGTCTATCCCAATGCATCCGCCGTTCCCGTTACCAACGCCATTTCACGCTCCAGCGCCGGGGGGCTGTCCTGTGGTTGCGCCGTACTCAAAAGCGAGTCCGTGGACATTCTGGGCAACGTCAGCGTTTCCGAGACGGTCATGGATCCCGCACACCGGCTGGTGACCAAAACCGTTCGCAGCCCCTTCAGCACCAATGCGGCCACCAGCGTCACCTATAATGGTCTTCCCGTCGAAAGCGCCAGCGCCACCGGGATCAAAACAATTTACACTCAAGACGCCCTCGGCCGCCAGATTTCCGCCCTCCAAGGTGGATCGGGCGCGTTGCGCACGGTCGGCAGTTATACGGCTTATGACGCGCTGGGCCGGGTGGAATCCACCATGGACGCCGCCAGCAATATGACCGTATTTACATACGATTTCGCTGGCCGCCGCAGTCAGGTCACCGACGCCCTCTCGAACTCTACTTACACCGCCTACGACCCCCAAGGCCGTGTCCTCGCCACCTGGGGTGCCACCTACCCGGTTGCTTATGAGTATGACGACTTTGGGCGAATGACCGCCATGTACACCTATCGCGGTGCCAGCGCAATCACTTCCTGTTCTGCAATCACCAATCTCAAATCTGCCATGGATCGTACGACATGGTCGTACGATCTTGCTATAGGACTGCTAACTAATAAGTTATATAGCGATGGTCACGGCCCGTCCTACACCTACACCCCCGACGGCAAACTCGCCACCCGCACCTGGGTGCGTGGAGTTGTGACCGCCTACAATTATGATGGTCTCGGCCAGTTGACGAACATCAGTTATAGCGACAACACTCCCGCAGTTGCTTTCACCTATAATCGCCTCGGCCAGCAGGACACCATCACCGATGGCACGGGCACCCGCCTGTTTTCCTACACGGATGCTTTCCAGCTAGCGTCTGAAACCAACACCACTGCGGAACTGGTGCGCATCTATGATTCCCAAGGGCGACCCGCTGGCTACGATCTCGTGACGGTCGGCTCCACCAGCGTGGTGTCCTCCATACGTTATGATCACGACTCGCTCGGGCGTTTTTCCTCGCTCTCCAACAATGTGGGAGGCGCACTCCGTGCGGCGACATATTCCTCTCTTCCCGGAAGCGATCTCCTCCCCGGGTACGACATCTTTTCGGGAGGGACAGCGGCCTCGCTGTCCGTGACCCGCTCCTTTGAGTCCCGCCGTAACCTCATCACGCAAATCCTCAACACCTCCGGCACGAACCTCGTCTCGCAGTTTGACTATGTCAACGATGCGGTGGGGCGGCGGACGCAGCGGGTAGATTCTTCTTCCCTGACGAATGACTTTGGCTATAATTCCCGCAGTGAATTGATTGAGGCGCTTATGGGCACCAACAATTACGCGTACCGGTATGATCCCATCGGAAACCGGACGGTGGCCACGAACAATGGGGCCGTCACGGAATATCAAGCAAATGCCTTGAACCAGTATTCTCAAATTACTAATAACCATTCGCCGATAACTCCGGCGTATGATCTCGATGGAAATATGACGGCCTACCACGGCTGGGCCTTTGCCTGGGATGCTGAGAACCGGATGACAGGGGCTTCAAACGAGAGTGCGGTTGCGAATTATTCATACGATTACATGTCGCGTCGATACCGCAAAATCGTCAACGGCGTGACGAATAATTTCGTTTACGATGGCTGGAATTTGGTCCGGGAAACTTCCAGTGCAGGTGTCACTAACACCTACGTCTGGGGGCTCGACCTGAGCGGGACACAGCAGGGCGCGGGTGGTATTGGCGGCCTGCTTTCCGTGACGCGGAACGGTTCCACCTATTTCCCCTGCTACGATGCGAACGGAAACATCACTGATTATGTTGACGCCAGTGGCGCGGTTGTCGCGCACCGGGAATATGATGCATACGGAAATACAGTCGCGTCCAGCGGGCCGATGGTTGATGATTTTAGTTTCTGGTTTTCTAGTAAATATTTAGATCGTGAAACAGGGCTATATTATTACGGCAAACGCTACTATGGGCCGGAATTGGGAAAATGGCTCAACCGGGATCCGCTTGATGAAAACGGCGGCTGGAATCTTTACTTGTTCGCTCAGAACAATGCAGTGTCAAAGTATGATTATCTCGGGATGAATGTTCCGTTTTTTGATTGTCAAACTCTGGCCAGCCTTGAAGCGCAATTAGAGAATCTAAAAACACAAGCTATGGCCTTGGAGCAGATGAGGGTTCAAGCGCTCGCTGCTCTTAGAAATCCCCTCGTGACGACAGCGGATGCGCAGTATTACCGATCTATACTGCAATCTATTCCTGGACAAATGGCCCAGATTAGTGCGGCGATTGCATCGATTGCTGCCACACTCGCTGGTGCAGGGACAGCCGTTGCTTGTTGTTGTGTTGCTGGGGCTGGGGCAGCTGGAGCCGGTGCGGGTTGCGTAATTAACAATATTCCTGTCGGTGGTGGGCATCATGTGATTGATTGGTTTACTGAGTTATGGCACTGGATTGGTTTCTGACATAAAGGCAATTCATGAAAGGCCCTACTGATATTAAAGGTTGGACGCAGAAATTGCCACCGCCGCCCAATTTAAAAGAGAGATTACGGTTTGAAATCTGCCTCATTAGAATTGGTTCGCGTCACACGGGGCTGGCAGGGCGAATTCAATTAGCAGAAATCATGCGCGCTATGACATTGCGGCGGCCGTCTCTTATTCAAATTGCAGTACGTGAAATGGGGAGATCTCCAAGAGTTGCCTATCAGTGTTTGTCTTACTTCCTTGGATTACCTCCCTCTTTGATTGAGGCTGATCCTTGGCTTCATTTACGGTTTGGATTGGGCTCTGATGTTTCTGATGTGCGCACACAAATTGAAGCGTGTCATCGTGCGATATTGCAGTGCTTTCCTGATGCGGTAAGGTGAGGACATGTCGTCGCTGCTGGGGGTCGAAGGGCGATTTGCTGATAATGACCTTCGGTCTCTTGCATCATCTTCACACTCGCTATGATCCTCCGGACACTCTACTGACTTCACACTGACCACTCCGCCGCTGTCATGCGCCGTGCTGGAAAAGGCCACGGCGCACGCCAGCGGCTCCGTTACTTGTGGCGCCGCCGGGACTGCCTGTAATCTCATCAGTTGCTTTCTCAGGGACATGGCGGCGCATCGTTGTTGAGTTGTCCCGGACGCGCTCGAACCTCCGGAGTCGGTTCCAGCGCTTTGATGTTGCCGACCAAATTGCCACCGTACGCGGTTCCCGAATTAAACCTGACAAAAA
>JBAXDB010000185.1:0-3792 GCA_037141135.1 bacterium
GGGTGAGGGTGTTCCCCCCTGTCCCACGCCAACTCCCGTCTGTCCCGAGGGCGGCGGCGGGATCTTCTTCGGCTTATCCTGTTGCGGCTTAGCATCTTTTGTCGGTTTCGGTGTGCCGGGCGGAGGCGGAATTTTGCGAGTTTTCCCGTCAACTCCGGTCCGTTCAACTCCCACATTTTGTGGGAGTTGACGCCTCGTCAGGGCGACGGTATTTACATGCACTCCGGCATGATTTGCAATGGCCTGATCACTCCAGTCCGGCTTCAGTTTCAACGTCAGTTCCATCGCCCGCCGCTTGTCCGCATTCGTCCGCCGCAACCCATGTGTCTGGTTGGCCGCGCAACTCGCCAACATGGCGGCAGCCTTCGTTCCCTTTTTGACGTCACAGCGAATTGTCCGCTTGTTCGCCTTGAGGTGGGCGTGGATCCGGTGGAACCCGTCCGAAACCCAGATGTCGGTGCCATCATTGAAGACCTCAATCGGTGGCAGCTTCTTGCCGTCCTGGATCAGGTCGGCCAATTCCTCCACGTAATCGTCGCTGATCCGCTCCCGGCTCTGCACATCGCCATCCGTGCGGATTTTCTCTATCAAAAGTTCCTGCATGTGAAAGTCTCCGCGCGTGTTGATGATCCGGATACGCGCGCCCCCGGATGCTGCATCAAAACGGCAACATTCCCCCGATCGCGTCCCGCACCTTGCCCCAACCCTGAGGAGTCACTTCCATCTGGGTCTTGCCGGTCACCTCGTTGATGAACCTCGGCCACAGGTCATAAAGCTCCAACTCCGTCTTGCTCTTGTTAACCTGGCAGAATTGATCCCAGCATTCCTCCATCGTGGACGGCGTGACCGCCGCCGCTGAAGGCGGGGTGGGGGGCGGCGGTGCAGTCTTGGGCGCAGGTGGCGGTGTTCTCCCTCCCCGCTCTTCTCCCTCGCCCTTCAGGCTGAGGATTACCCATAAATATAACTGGACACCGCAAAGCTGACCCGCTAGATTATCGCGCATGGTCACGGTAGGTGGGCGGATATTTTCAGACGAAATTCTATTTCGGATTACGCAAACGGTTGTTGAAGCGCCGACAATTTCCCGGCGGCAACTTTCGTTGCGTGTCTGCGAATGGCTTGAATGGCGTAATCCTGCGGGGAATTTGCAGGAGATGAGTTGTCGTAAAGCCATGCTTCAACTGCATCGGCGAGGAATGATCCAGCTTCCTGCGATCACGAAGCGATATACATTCCAGCAACCTCGAAGAGCGGAGGCCCCACCGCCTGTAGCGTCGCTGAGTTGCGAATTTGATAAATTGGGAGAGGTTGAGATTGTGCGCGTTACTACGCCCGCTTTATCAAAGCAATGGCGACAGATGATGGATGCCTATCACTACCTGAAGAGTGGGCCTTTGTGCGGGGCACAACTGCGCTATTTAGTGAGAAGTCCGCAGGGTGGGTGGCTTGGGGGATTAAGCTATAGCGCCTCTGCCAGACGGGTGGAGTGTCGAGATTCCTGGATAAGCTGGCCTGATGCAGCCCGTGTGAGGAACCAGGCGCTGGTGGTGAACAATAGTCGCTTCCTGATTTCTCCAACCGTCAAGGTAAAGAACCTGGCCTCGCATGTCTTGGCAAAATGTCAGGAACGTCTGGTTGATGACTGGGAGAAAGTGTACGCTTATCGCCCCGTGTTACTGGAGACTTATGTGGAGCGGGGACGATTCGCCGGAACCTGTTATCGAGCGGCCAACTGGCTCCATGTGGGGGCGACGAGTGGACGAGGGCGACAAGGAACAGGAGCGACCGTCAAGGATGTTTATATGATGCCGCTGGAGCCGACGTGGCAAGCGGCATTGTGCCAGCACGCCGATGGCAAGCTGCAACTGCGCAAGGTGGAGGAGCCGCGACCCCCACGTGATTGGATTGAAGCGGAATTGGGAGGGGCGAACTTGGGTGACACACGATTAACAGCCCGCTTGCTGGAAATGACGGGCCAGTTTTACTCTAAGCCAACAGCGAACATTCCGCAGGCTTGCGGTTCGGTGATGGCGGCAAAGGCCGCATACCGATTCCTGGACAACGAGGATGTGCAATGGAAGGCGATTTTGCAACCGCATTATGAAGCGACAGAGGAGCGCGTGAGCGCCCTTCCCTTGGTGCTTGTGGCTCAGGATACGACGACCTTAAATTACAGTTCTCATCCCCATACACAAGGGTTGGGGCCTATTGGCACTGACAGCGAAAAAATCCGTGGCCTGCTTGTCCATGACACCATGGCATTTACCCCGCAAGGGACACCACTGGGCTTGCTGAATATTCAATGTTGGGCGCGGGATGGCATTGGCAGTCGACACGAACGCTATGAGAAGCCTATCGAGGAAAAGGAGAGTTACAAATGGCTGGAGAGTTACCAGGCCGTGTCGGCAGTGCAGTCGCGGTGCCGGAAAACCTGTTTGGTGGTCATGGCTGATCGCGAGGCAGATATCCACGAGGTTTTTGCCGAGCAAGCCCGCACTCCCCGCGGCGCACAGTTGTTGATCCGCGCGGAACGATCACGCAATCGCAAGGTTCTAGATGACGAGGAAACGTGTGATTTTCTTTGGCCCATGCTGGAACAGCAACCCAGCCTCGGGACACGCGAGATTCTGATCCCGCCCAATGAGACCCGTGCGGCACGACAGGCCCAGTTGGCGGTACGCATGCTCCCCGTCACCTTGCGACCACCCAAGAGAAAATCACAACTTGCCGCCGTTCGGTTATGGGCGGTATTGGCACAAGAGGTCAATCCTCCTGCAGGGGTAGAGGGGCTGGAGTGGATGCTGCTCACAACGGTCGAAGTGAAAACCAAGGAGGATGCCTTCGAACGACTGGAGTGGTATGCGAGGCGGTGGGGCATTGAAATCTATCATCGTATTTTGAAAAGCGGTTGCCGGGTCGAATCACGCCAATTGGAGAATGCGCACCGCCTGACCAACTGCATGGCGATCGACATGGTCGTAGCCTGGCGCATCCACCATCTCACGTCTTTGGGGAAGGAAACCCCGGATGTCCCTTGTACGGTATACTTTACCGAATCCGAGTGGAAGGCGCTCACTACCTTCGTCAACGAAACCAAAACGCCGCCAGCGTGCCCGCCCACCTTAAATGAGTCCGTACGTCTTCTCGGTAAACTCGGTGGTCACTTGGGCCGTGCCAGTGATGGGCACCCTGGCAGTGAGGTGCTGTGGCGCGGAATGTCGCGTCTGACTGATATCGAAAACGCGTATAAACTTTACAATTAATGGGGTTGCGGTAATCATCAAAAATGATCCCGCCACCCTGTGCATGTAAAAGATGTGGGTAAAGATCAGCCCTTCAGGGGAGAGGGCTGGGGTGAGGGTGTCCTCGCCGCAGGTGCGGACGGAACACCACCGAAAAGAGCCCGGGTCCTGGCACCATACTTCGCCGCCAATCCCTTCGCGTTGGCCTTTTCCAAGCGCTGGCCCCCTCCGGACGGGTTGATATACTTGATCGACGAGAATTCGCCACGCTCTCCCTGGATCGTCTCAACTACAGCCTGAACGGCCGCGCCGGCAAAGGCCTCCGGTTCCTGATCCCATTTCGACCAGTCCCAATCCGACCAGCCGAATATCGTCTGCACATCCTTGAACCCGCGCTCGCTCAGCGTCCCATCCTTCTGAACCAGGCAAATCCCACCCTTCAGATGCGCCCCGCTCACATCCACCACCATCGAGCACATCACCGCCCCACTGGGCGCCTCATAAATGCTCGCCGCCACCGTCAACCCCTCATACGTTCCCTCTTCAATCA
>JBAXDB010000186.1:0-3743 GCA_037141135.1 bacterium
CTAGTGAAACCGCTTTGGCGTCCTGGCGATAGTCATGAATCGCATTCTGTCCTTTTTCAATCTTCGCCCGATATTCCTCTGCCAGCTGCTTCAACCACCCAAAAGACTCCATGGAGGATTCCATGCGGCGTTTCATATTCACATCGATATACTCATCAGCAAGGCCGTTGGCAAATTCAGCCGCCATGGCGGGATCCGGATGCTCAACAATAATATCGATTAAACGGCTTTGCGGCACCGGTTCCACGCGTACGTAGGCCAGAGCGGAGGCAACCCTTGCCGGCATCAACCCGTTGGTCGATACAAAATTCGAATTCTTATCCAGGCTCTTTCGGATCATGGCGGCCTCAACCATCGCGCGGCTATTAAGCGCCAACACATGCGTATTGAAATACTGGATGTTACGGGAACCCACCGACATCAAATCATCCACATTCAGCACCTTCGGCATGTTCTCCTCGATCATGATCCGGGCACTTGAACGGTAGAGGGGCGTCTCCTGCCGGGTGCGATATACCCCCACGGCTACCACCAGTACCAGCACAATGATCGCAACCCAGATGCGGTCAAGCAACACAGCGGCATAATCAATCCAATGCCAATCGGCCCCCTCCGGACTTTTCCGGTCACCTGATGAACGATAGGTATACTCTGAACGATTCACAATAGGGCTCCTCCCGGCGACTAGAAAATGGTCTGGGGAATGGTGATGACATCATTAGGCTGCAGTTCAATATCCCGGGATTCACCGCGCCCATTGAGCAAATCCGTCACGTTGACTTTGATGACCTTTTCGGTGGCCCCAGCGCGTCGCACGATACGAGCGCGGTCCGTTGCCGCCAAATCCGTCAACCCTCCCGCTTTCGCAATGACTTGGAGCAGGGTAAATCGTTCACCCACAGGGATCTCATAGACCCCCGGTGACTTGACTTCACCAAACAAAATCACCCGGCGCAGGATAGAACTCCGCACCTGGACATTAATCTTGGGGTTAACCAGGTAGTCTTTACCCAGCGAGGCGGTCAGATTGCTTTCCACCATTGCGGACGAAAGTCCCGCCACGGCGATACGTCCCAGGAAAGAATAAACGATCACACCTTCCGACGAGACTTTATAATCACCGGAGAGGTCCTCTTCCCCACGGACTTGAATATTCAAGGCATCTCCGGGGTGGATCAGATAGTTTTCGGCATCTCCTGCCACATCAGCCACCGGGGTCACCGCCGCCACTGGAGCGGGAACAGCGGCCAATGCCAGATCAGATTCTGACACCATATTATCCGCCGCCAAAGGCACAGCATGACGGTCATGTCTGAACGTCCCGCACCCGGCACTTATCTCCAGTAGAACGCCAAGGACCACCAAGCGGAAAATGCCGAAAAACGGCAGCCTCACTGGCTCAAAAAGGCCACAACCAGAAAAGTGACTGATCATCATATTAATCCGGGGAAAATCAAAACGTCAGGCAAGACAGGGCTCAACGGTTGAATGTCGCACGCAGCATCCAGCGACCGTCTTCATAAGAAGCCCGTTCAACACCCCGTCCCTGCACCAACGTGTCATCGGCAGGAGAATCATTTTTGATGTACGAATAGCCAAGGCCCATCGACCAATAGCGACCAATCCACCAGTCGACATTGGCGTTATAACCCCAGTAATTGTCCTGGCGTCCATCATAAACCCGGGGATCGGTATTGCCTTCCGCAGAACCGATGTATTCGCTTCGTCCCCAGAGACCGGAAAACGCACCCACAACACGCTCACTGAACAAACGGCGCGAAACGCCGGGCTCTATACGGGTGTCAAAAACCGTGTAACCGGGCGCATTGATGGCAGGGCGCAATCCGGCCGAAGCCGCGACCCACACCCGCAGACGCTCTACAGGCTCACCCGCGATGCGAACCGAGCCCACTTCACGCGTGATATCATCTATGTTGTCATTCTCGAAATACCGGTGTTGCACACCGACTTCTCCTGATGTCTCCAATCGGGCGCGTGGGCGCCCGAAAACGCCAATCGCCACTTCGTCATACTGGGCACTGCCATAGGCGTCACGGGTCTCATCAACATCCACCCACCCGTGTCCCGCGCGGCCGGACAAGGACGTTTTGGGAAGCATCTGCCATGACATACGTCCGGAGGCACTGTACTCACGATAGTCCGCATAGGTTGGATCGTCGAACTGATTAAGCATATAACGCCCCAACACGCCCACGGAGGTCTTGGACGACACCCGGTTGTCATACCCGGCGCTCGTGGTGTTCGACTGCCTTTTCAGACGGGTGCCCACTTGGACATCCACGTCCCGCACATCCCGATATTCGTGCGACACATTAAGCTGAGACTTGGCATTCACCATATTCCCAGCCACCTTAAGCGTCTGCCCATCAAGAAAACTGTTGTTATCCACCTGCAAATCCGTGAAGTCGAGGGAGTAGTCAACATACACATAGTTGCCCCGGGGATTGCCGTATACCAGCATCGCTCCCGGTGTAAACACGGTGTAAAGATCACTATTCTTGTTCATTGAATTCAACAACAGGTTGTCTTCATACACCGCCATGGCCTGGGCATAGGGTTGCAGAAAGAATTTCCCCACCGGCCAGCCGAAGCGCTCCTGATTGCGCTCGGAAAGCGCGGTGCCTTCAGACGTGTAGGGACCCCAGGTATAGGCCGATTGCGGGCTCGAGGAACCCTGCGGCGCCCAGTCCGCGGATTCGTCCGCCACGCTCTTTCCCACCACCACTAGCACAGCCCCGAAAACCAGCCCCATCGTACGATATGATCTATTCATAATAAATATGTCATTTGATAAAATTGAAAGCCTTGATCAACTCAATTTCCTTGCGGTCATACGGCTTCCCGTCCTCCCACAACACATCCTGTTGCCACACTTTCGGCTCACTGCCGCCGCCCGCTTTCTGATCATCCGGGATGTACAGTTGTGCACGCCCCTTCACCAGTCCGCGGCTGTACCAGCCCACACCCTTTTCAGATAACACTGGCAATATATCGGCAAACGTACTGCCGCTTTGTCGTTTCAGCCAACCGGAACAAATGATTGGACGCTTGTAGTTCTCGCAGGCTCTCAAACGGGCTTGAACAATAAGGGGACTTTCAAAGGACTGAAACGTGATGAGGTCCGACTGCTCCATGAGGCGGGCAGACATGGGATCGTTGGCATCGCCCCAGACTGCCGCCGTAATGGGTTGCCGTGTTCCCTCTTCACGAGCCCAACGGAATGAGGATTCCATCAACGGCAGACTCTTCTCGCCCATCCCGCCACTACCCTGTGCATTATAGAGATCCCAGAACAATATCCTTTTGTCGCGATGTAATGTCCCTGTGATATCCCGGACATAATTCTCCAGACTGCCCCACTTGGATTTATCCTCAATGATCTTCCGCCCGGGATTGGGATTCCACTGGCTATTGTGAACACCTGGTACCGGGTCATCCTGCTTACCCAGTTCGGGCGCCCCACCGACATTGACATCATCGAACAACACCGGCACCACGGACAAATGATGGGAGTCGGCAATCTTCAGAAACTTCTTCAGCCTTTCCTTAAAGCCCTGCGGATCATTCGCCCACACGGCATAGGACAGAGATATGCGCACGCTATTGAAGCCGGATTCATTGGCCCATTTTAATTCTTCATCAATCGCATTCGTATTGAAGCTCTGCGCTTGGGTGTGATTTGATTTTGTAACATTAAGCAGCCATTTCCCGATTGGAACGTA
>JBAXDB010000187.1:0-3728 GCA_037141135.1 bacterium
TCTTTAAGCTTGATTCAATGGAATGGGATTAGGATAATAAAAAGTAATTAAAAGTGTGTCGCGATGTTAACAGGAGATGTTTATGGCTCAGGAGCTGGCGTTTGCATTAATCAACCCTTATACGATTTCAAAATCCAGGACAGGCGGGGTTATCGGTCGCCTGATGAGCCGAACGGGCCTCGATCTCGTGGCCGCCCGCATGTATGGGCCCAGTCAGGAGTTAGTGACCCGCTATGCCGACTCCCTATTGAACAGCAATCAGGCGGAACCTGAATTTGCCCGCTTGTTGAGCGAATATGTCCGCAAATCCTATGCGCCGGATCCGGTGACCGGTCTTCGGCGGCGGGTGATTTTGTTGATATTTGAAGGCGAAAATGCGATTCAAAAAGTGCGCGAAGCTACCGGGCATCTCCGGGCCGGTTGGGTGAACGGTGAAACCATCAGGGATACGTATGGCGATTATATTGAAGACGCGGGGGGTGGGGTTCGCTATTTTGAACCCGCCGTTCTGGTCGCACCCTCTGTTGAGCGGGCGGCCTCTGTTTTGCGTCTATGGACCGAGTATTCCGATTCCGATGGCGGAGTGATCGACAACAGCGTGGATTCGACCAATGCGGAAGGGATCCAAACCACGCTGGTGCTGATTAAACCGGATAATTTCCGTTTTCCCAGCGTGCGGCCGGGCCATATCATAGATCTTCTGTCACGTTCAGGACTGCGGATTGTCGGAGTACGGAAATTTTCAATGACCGTCGCTCAGGCGGAGGAATTCTATGGCCCTGTACGCTCCATCCTGCAGAGCAAGTTTAAAGGCATCATGGCACAGCGGGCCGGGGAAATCCTTGAGAAGGCGCTGGGTTTTGCCATACCTGAGGATGCCAAAGCCGCGGTTGGGGAGCATATAGGCCCCATTGCCGGTAATGCCCAGTTTGAGGAAATTGTGAAATTCATGACCGGTTTCCGCCCGTCGGAAGTCGCGGAGACCGATAAGGCCCACATGGGCTCTGAGAATTGTCTGGCCCTGATCTACCGCGGTATCAGCGCGGTGGAGAAGATCCGGTTTCTGCTGGGCCCCACAGACCCTGCCAAGGCACAGCCGGGCTCGGTGCGCCGTGAGTACGGAAGCGATATTATGGTGAATGCCGCGCATGCGTCTGACTCGCCGGAAAACGCGGCCCGGGAATTGAAGATCGTGGATGTTCAAAAAGATACCATTAAAGAATGGGTGGAAAAGTACTACGGCACGTGAGGACATCAGTGGGCAGTGAGCAGTTATCAGTAACAGTCATTCAAAACCTGCCCACTGCTAACTGCTCACTGCCTCCCGCCATTTTCGCAGCGAGTTGATGAGGAAAAACTTCCGGATGCGGGGAAGATCCGAGAGGTGGACAACTGCTTCTTTAATTACTCCCTGCTCGAGCAGTTCAGCCCGGAAGGTCCCCGCCAGCAGGCCGCAGGTAACCGGAGGGGTAAGGAATTCGCCACCTATATCCACGACCAGGTTGGCAATGGTGGATTCAGTTAACTCGCCGGCCTGGTTCCAGAGAAGAACATCATCGCAATCCGTGACATTCTGCCGGGCGGCTTCATAGGCTTGCCGGCAGGTCGTTTTGTGATAGAGAAACCGGTCTGAAATATCCAACGGTTTTTGTGCCAGCCTGATGCGTGCCGGACGAGTTGCCGTTGCCATGTCGAAAGGCACGGATTCAAGCGTAATGTCGCCGGAGCGCGAAACCAGAAGCCGGAGCCGGGAGTTCTGCGTCAACTGGACGTCGGCAAGTTTACTGCGAACCGTTGCCATCGAAATATCAAAGCCGAAATATTCCGCAGATTCCTCCAGTCGTTTCAAATGTCGCTCCAAAAGGAAGATGCCTCCGGCTGGAGTCCAAAGCAGCGTTTCCAGGAGTTGGAATTCAGTCGTCGATTCACTGAGCACCTTGGCTTTCGCCCAGCATTCATCGTACTCGTCCCCGCTCACTGAGTCCCAGACAATCCCTCCCCCCACGCCGTATTCGGCCATGCCTGAAATTTTATCGATGAGGACAGTACGGATGGCGACATTAAATTGTGCCTGCCTGCCAGGTGCCATATAACCGATGGTGCCGGTGTAGATCCTGCGGGGCGAAGTCTCCTCGCGGGTGATCAGCGTCATGGTACGGTGTTTGGGCGCCCCGGTTATGGATGCGCAGGGAAAGAGGGCTGAGAAGATGTCGCAGAGCGAGGCCTGGGTCCGGGCGGACACAGTCGAAATCATCTGCCACACAGTGGGGTAGCGTTCCACCTTGAAAAGCTCATCGACCTTCACCTGCCCCTTTTCCGCAATCCGTCCCATGTCGTTCCTGACCATATCCACAATCATCACATTTTCCGCCTGATTTTTAGGTGAGTCCCGGAGTGTCTGTGCACGGCTTCGATCCTCCAGGACCGTCAGGCCTCGTGTTGTGGTTCCTTTCATCGGGCGTGATTCCAGATGATCGCCCTTCAGCCGGAAGAAAAGTTCAGGTGAGGCGGAACAGATGGCAAAGTTTCCTGTGTCGATAAACGCCGAGTAATGCGCTCCTTGGGCCTGCACCAGATTTTCGAAGAGAGTACCTGGATCCTGTCGGAACGGGCTGGTAAGACGGAAGGTGTAATTGACCTGATAGGTTTCGCCATTAAACAGGTATTGCCGGATTCTGGACATCACCTGCGAGTATTCCTCACGGGTGAGAGAGGGGGTCCATTGGAGCGGAGCCTGGGGTGAGAGCGGTGCGGGACTGCGGGGGTTCCAGGTATGTGGTTTCTGGTAGAGTCCAAACCACAGCAGGGGAAATCCGGAATGATCCGGACGAACGGTCAAGGCATGGTCAAAGGCGGGGGCGGCCTCATAGCTTACGAATCCGGCGGCATAGAGCTTCTGCCCGTTCACGGCAGCCTCAACTTCCCGGAGAAGCGGCAGCACTTCAGCGGGGTTGGAGGTGTGCAGGATCCGTGAGGGATTTTCAAATGCGAGCCAGTGCCCAAGACTGGGGTCATGAATGAGGACGGTGTCTTTCACAGGCGGTGAATGATTACCTGCTCGGATTCCAGAATTGCATCCATCATGTCCTGCTCCGACTGGGCCCGGCGCAATGTTTCCAATAGTGCTGTCTCCATGCAGAGGGTGCAAAGCCGGGCAATGGTGTGGAGGTGAAGTCGGTCATCCTGGCAGCAAAGCAAAAAGAAAATATCAGTAGGGAGGCCGTCCTGGGATCCAAAATGTATCGGTTGGACGGTGCGGCCAACCACCAGGAATGATTCGGCAAACATATAGGGATCATGATGGCGTGGATGAAGAACGGCCCAGCCGCCCGGGAGGGCCGTTGAACAGAGCTGTTCGCGTTCTTCGATCAAGGTGAGAAGTTCTGGTCCATCTGAAACCAGATCGGTAGCCACAGCCATGGCAACCATTGTGCGAATGGTGGATGACCGGGTTTTGGCAGGCAGGGCATTGTTCAGACGGGTCCGGGTGACGAGTTGAGGCATCAGGGCTACTTCTTGTGCGAACTCCTTGACCTTGGCTGAGGTCTTGGAATGATAATTCGCCAGATTGGGAGCGGAGAATTTGAGAATACGCTGGGAGGCCCAGGCATCAATCTCGGCGCTCCGGAAGGTCAGCCGGTCCCCCTGTTTTTGAAAGGGTATTTCCTTCTGTTTGACCAGTAACTCGACATCGGCAACCGCCAGATGCAGGTAGGTGGCAATCTCCT
>JBAXDB010000188.1:0-3727 GCA_037141135.1 bacterium
CAAGTTAAAAACCGCTACGACTTTGTTTTGATTTTCGACGTGCAGGACGGTAACCCCAATGGTGATCCCGATGCTGGCAACTTGCCGCGTATGGATTCCGGAAACGGTCACGGCCTCGTCACAGACGTGTGCCTGAAACGAAAAGTAAGAAACTTCGTCATGCTTGCGAGGGATGCTGAGTTCGACGAAAAGCGAAAGGCCGTTTTGGATATTTACGTGAAGGAAAAGGCCGTTTTAGGTGACGCACACTTCGCGACCTTCAAGAAACTAGGCATCAGCACGGGCGAAGAATCGTGCAAATCTGTCCCTGAAGATCTGCGTGAAAGCTTTGCCGAACTTGAATTACCTGATGGTTTGACCATTGTTGACGGCGAAGAAGGGCAGAACGATTTGCTGGTCGTTGCCGCCGATGCGGACAAGAAGACAATCAACACTTGGTTGAAGGATGAAAGCCCAGATAAGAAGTTGGCGTCATTTATCAAGAATGCGCTTCGCGATGCGAAGCCGCGTAAACCTTCGGCTGAGGAGACTGTGAAAGGTAAGGATCAGATGTGCAAGGACTTTTACGACATCCGCACTTTTGGCGCGGTCTTGTCTCTGAAATCTGCTCCGAACTGTGGTCAAGTCCGTGGCCCAGTTCAAATGACATTTGCGCGTTCTATTGATCCGATAGTTCCGATGGAGCATTCCATCACCCGCATGGCTGTGGCGACACAGGCGGAGGCAGACCAGCAGGGCGGGGATAACCGTACGATGGGCCGCAAGAACACCGTGCCGTATGGCGTTTATGTAGCTCACGGCTTTGTTTCCGCCCACTTGGCAAACCAAACGGGCTTTGGCGAGGATGACCTTAGGCTTTTATGGGATGCATTGGTAAATATGTTCGAGCATGACCGCTCTGCGGCGCGTGGACTGATGGCGACTCAGAAACTGGTTATTTTTAAACACGCCAGTGCCCTTGGCAATGCGCCAGCCCATAAATTGTTTGAGCGGGTAACTCTCAAGAGGAAGGATGAAAATAAGCCGGCACGCAGTTTCTCTGACTATGTTTTGACCATTGATACGGCAGGACTTCCCGAAAGCGTCTCTATCATCGAAATGCCGTAAGGGGGAATCATATGGCAAAGGAAGAGAGGGTTGCCCACTCGGTGCCAATTGCCGTTTTCAAGGGTAAGCAGGTCAGGCGGATCATTCATGATAACGAATGGTGGTTAATCATTAATGTTGTCATTGAGTCGCTCACGGATTCACGTGATTCGGCCTAGTACTTCAAGCGGTTGAAGGATAGGGATGAAGAACTATCTAAATTGATCGCTGAAGGGGGGGTACAATTTGTACCACCCCTTATGCTCGAGGTCGAAACTGATGGTGGGAAACAGAAAATGTACTGTTGGAACACCGAAGGGATTTTTCGGTAAGATTGCAGGCGATGCGAAAAGCCCTGGAAAAGAGGCTGAAACGTCCTGTCGTTTCAAGTGACAATTATCTCCACCAAAAAGAGGTTCAGAAACGGAATAAACTCTGATGTATGCCGAAGACGAACTGTTGCCGATTTCTGCCCTCCAGCATTTGCTGTTTTGTGAACGGCAGTGTGCTTTGATTCATATTGAACAGGCTTGGATGGAGAATCGACTGACCGTAGAAGGCAAGCATCTGCATGAGCGGGTTCATGAGCAAACGAGCGAAAACCGGCCAGGGGTCCGTATCGCCCGTGGCCTCCGTCTTCGTTCACTCCGTCTCGGACTGGTGGGGATGGCCGATGTAGTTGAATTTCATATGGGATCAGAGATCCCAAATTCAAAATCACCTTATGGCCAGCCGTTCCCGGTTGAATATAAAAGGGGGAAACCCAAGGCCGGACACTCGGATGAGGTTCAATTATGTGCCCAGGCCTTGTGTTTGGAAGAAATGCTTAATGTTCAGATCCCTTCCGGCAGTTTGTTCTACGGCACAACGCGTCGACGATGCGACGTGCTGTTTGATGATGTGTTGCGCGGCCTAACCATTCAGACGGCTGAACGTCTTCATATCTTGCTCGATTCGGGCGTGACACCTCCAGCCGAATACGGCCCGAAGTGTGAGCAATGCTCGCTGTTAGGGTTGTGCATGCCAAAAAACGCGGCTCCGGCGCATTCCGTGGCCCTCTATCTGGAAAGGATGGTGATGCCTTGAAGAAACTTTTGAACACGTTGTTCGTGACGACGCAAGGGGCCTACCTGTGTCACGAAGGTGAAGCGGTCCTTGTGCGTGTCGAAAAAGAGACGAAACTACGTATTCCCATTCATACGCTGGGTAGTATAGTCGGCTTCGGTCAGGTTTCGTGTAGCCCGCCATTGATGCACTTGTGCGGGGAACGGGGGGTGGCGATCAGTTTCTTGAGCGAACAGGGGCGTTTTTTTGCCCGTGTGGAGGGACCTGTGTCAGGGAACGTACGCCTGCGACGTGAACAGTACCGTCGGGCGGATGCCCCAGAAGGACGTATGGCGATCGCCCGCTCGATGGTATTGGCCAAGGTGGTGAATTGCCGGACGGTTCTTCAGCGCGCGACCAGGGATCATGAAGGTAAGGCGGGTGTTGAGGACATCGATAAGGCTGTCCGCCGTCTCGGATGTCTTCTGGATACCATCAAGGCGGAACAGGATATTGCCGTACTGCGGGGCAGGGAAGGGGAGGCTGCCTTGACGTATTTTGAGGCCTTCGACCATATGATTACCGCGCAGAAGGATGATTTCTATTTCAGAGGGCGGAGCCGGCGGCCTCCCCTCGACAACATGAACGCACTTTTGTCGTTCATCTACACTTTACTGGCGCACGATGCTTCAGCAGCTTTGCAGGGCGTTGGTCTTGATCCACAGGTCGGGTTTCTACATGCTGAACGGCCAGGGCGGCCAAGTTTGGCGCTGGATCTGATGGAGGAGTTTCGCCCCTTTTTGGCGGATCGTTTGGCTTTGTCTTTGGTTAATCTTAAGCAGGTTCAGGGGGCGGGGTTTCGTAAAACGGAGTCCGGCGCGGTGGAGATGACCGACGAGACCCGTAAGGAGTTATTGGTGGCGTATCAAAAGCGAAAGCAGGAAGAGATTCAGCATCCATTCATTGGCGAAACTGCGCCAGTGGGGCTGTTGTTGCACTTGCAGGCGCTTTTGATGGCTCGTTTTTTGCGCGGAGACCTTGACGGTTATCCGCCATTCATTTGGAAGTAGAGGACGGGGGAGGTGTCGCATGATGGTTTTGGTCAGTTATGACGTGTCAACAAAGACCCCCGTCGGAAAGCGGCGGCTGAATCGGGTGGCAAAGGTGTGTCTTGATTATGGACAGCGTGTTCAAAATTCCGTGTTCGAATGCATTGTTGATCCGGCTCAGTGGGCGGAATGCCGGCATCGACTTGAAGATGCCTTCGATCCTGGGGAAGACAGTTTGCGTTATTACTTTCTTGGGGCCAACTGGCAACACCGGGTAGAACATGTCGGGGCAAAGCCATCAGTTGATTTGGAGGGGCCCCTGGTGGTCTGATTTACGTTCCGCGAACCGGTAGCCACCATAAATCTTCTAGGGCGGTTCGCGCCACACGTAATCCTCAGGCGATCAAAGGGTTGTAAAAGTGTGATCTTTGATAACTGAATATTGAGATGCGTTCAAGCGATGTTCGCGAAAAAGACTGTATTGGCCGTTTGGGTGCAATAGGTTATATTATGAGAGTCGCCCCCCGCGCGGGGGCGTGGATTGAAAC
>JBAXDB010000189.1:0-3643 GCA_037141135.1 bacterium
AATCAGCGCAGGCGAGTGCTCACACTCCCATCTATGAAGCCAAACTGATGCGAGCCCTGAAAACCCTGGCCACAGTGCCCAAGCACACCAACATCCTCCAACACATGGCCGGGTACCTCCGGGGTAAGGCGGACGATGCAGATCGCCAGGAGTTAGCCGACATCATTGCGCAATACCACGAAGGGTTGACGCCACTGATTGTACCCGTAACCATGTTACGGCATTACGTCACCAAGTACGACATCCAGTACTTAAATGACCAATACTACCTGGCCCCCCACCCCATGGAACTCAAGCTTCGAAACCACGCGTGAGGGATTACAAGTCTGTTTCAACGACTACGCTGTCCAAGATCCCCACTTGGAGGACCTTTACCGTGAGCAGGCCATTGCGCCAACTCCAAGTCAGGCCTTCCATCGTCGGTGCCAGATAAACGGCACGCGGACAGACGGCCTGCCGAATGCGAAGTGTAATGGGGCCAACGGGCGGAACTTCTTCAATCATCACCTGCCCTGGCGCAGTGGGGTGAGCCGTGCCGGTATTGAACAGGTGAGCAATCAGGCGACCGGCTTGACGGCGGAGGATAAGTTGAACGCGAGGGGGGGCTTCCAACGTAACAATAAATTCCGGTGCCAGCGCCATCAGCCACTCTCCCACAAGTTGCCGTGAACGAGGATAGTGGGTACCGGCGAAATGGGTGAAGAATTGGCTATGTACCCCCAACACCAGCCCTGCGCCCACCCTATTCAATGTCACAGTCACTTCAGCCGTCGCGTTGAAACCCGGTTCCTGCCCATTCATTACCATCCAGAGCGGCTGCGCGGTCGTTGGAACGACGGCCTGTCGCGGGCCCTTGCACGTCGTGGCCTCACGGCCAACCTGCAGGTAAAAATGCCCGTCTATGGGATCGCCCACGGCCTCGATGCCAGCCAGCACCCCGAACTCTTTGACAACGTGCGTCCCGGAAAGTAATAGTTTCCCGCCCTGCTTAACATAGGTGGTCAGGGCAGCGATTAACACCGGTGAAGGATGGGTCTGCTCTGCGACCACCACCAGCGGATAGTCGGCTAAACGGGCGATCAAATCCTCCTCTCCCAACACATCCACCGCACAGCCATTCTCCAGCAAAGCATGAAGCGCACCCACAAGCGGGGTGTGACCTCCACCCCATTTGGCCATCAGAAGATCTCCATTGGCGGGGTAAAAGTGCGCCGCCGAATGGAGCAGCGCAACCTGAGGAACCGACTCGGTTCCCTGGCACCAGGGCTGCCGTGCGCGAACAAATCGCGCCACCTCGGTCATGATATCCTGATGCCAGCCGGTAAGATGGCCGTTACGCTGGGGTTGGTTGTAGATCTGAAAGGCACCGCCGAGGGAAATCACACTCGCGGCCTCCTGACAAAGCTGAGCCACCGCCTTAAATGTCCAGCCACCCATACTGCCTTCAGCCGTCGTGAATCCCCAACACATCAGGTCCCAGGAAAGCTGGCGCCGCCCATCCATGTAACGTGCCTCAAGAATGGCATCGTTGAGACTCCACACCCAGGAGAAGTCCCCGCTCTGGTAGTCAATGGCGGCCTGAATCGGACCGGGATGACCAACGGTATACATCCAGTTGCTGCAGATCGTGCAGGTGGGTTTCCGGGCATGCACCGCCTCGGCGTATTGTTGCACATGCGCGACAAAGAGCCGCCGGTGGAAATCCGCCCACGCCTGCCAGTTGGGCTCCTGGGGTGACTTGGGGATCTCCGTGATGCCAGTCTCCTGCGTGAAGGCCTTTGTGCAGCGGTCACAGTAGCACGGTTTCGTCGCTCAATTCTCGCCATCCACCCAGAACCCGTCGACATCATAGGTGTCGATGAGTTCAAGCATCTGCGGGATCATCAACTCTGCGGTATAGGGGCTCAAATTACAGGTGCCACCCGTAACGAACCCTTCTTTACCGGAGGGCCCACCCGTGGGGCCGATACACGCCCAATCCGGGTGCAACTCAATCGCCCGGTTATCCCAGACACCTGAGTAGTGCATGATGAGCGGAATCCCCAGTTCGCGAGTAACGTCACGGTGGATACGCAACGCGTCATTGACGATACCCGGCGAAGCAGTCCCCACAGTGGTAGGCCAACTCGTGTAACCCGGATGGCCCTTGCAATCGCACTGGATCCAGTCCGGTCGCACTTTCTCAAGTTCGGTTCGCAGGTGCTCATGTGTGAGTGCCGCACCAAGTTCGGAGTCCTTGACGCCGGCATGCAAATCATAGTGCAGGCCGAAATAGGCGCGCTCATGCCAGTTGCGGGTGGAATCAAGGGCCAGCCAGGAGGTAGGATTGGATCGCATGAGAGTTCCTTTTTTAAAGTGTCTATTCGCCTTTCAGACGAACAGACGGTGTCCAAACACTGCCTAAAACGCAAGTATTAAAAATTCTCCTCCGTTGACGATCCCGTCGATACGTCCTATTCTCCCATGCATCTAATTTGGAGATAATCATGATCAAAGTAGCGATTGTTGGTGCGGCAGGTCGAATGGGTCAGGCGTTAGCACGATGTACAAAGTTGATGCCCCAGCTTCAACTGGTGGCGGCCGTCGAAGCGGCATCCTCCCCCTTGTGCGGTAAAGATATTGGCCTGATCGCAGGGATCGGCGAAAATGGCATCCTCATTACCAGCGACATTGTCGCGGCAGTCAAAGCCGCAGATGTGCTGATTGATTTCAGCTTCCACGAAAACGTTCCGGTTACCCTCAAGCAGGCGGTCGAACACAAGAAGGCGGTTGTCATCGGAACAACGGGACTCAATCCTGAAGAGCGTGACGTGGTGGATCAGGCGGCCAAAGTTATCCCCATTGTCTCGGCCCCCAACATGAGCCTGGGCGTGAATCTCCTTTTTGCACTGGTTGAACAGGCGGGCAAGGCGCTCGGTCTGGATTACGATGTTGAGATTACTGAAGCCCATCATCGCTTCAAAAAAGACGCACCCAGCGGAACCGCCTTGCGGCTCGGGGAAAAGGTCGCTCATGGCCGCAAGCAGAATTTCAGAGATGTCGCCATCTATGGTCGCGAAGGACTCGGCTCAGAACGCCCCAGAGGTCAGATCGGTATCCATGCCCTGCGTGCCGCCGACATCATTGGTGACCACACCGTCCTCTTTGCCACCGAAGGCGAACGCGTTGAGATCAGTCATCGCGCCACCAGCCGCGACGCTTTCGCCAAAGGCGCACTCCACGCCGGAAGTTGGCTTGTCACTCAGAAACCCGGCCTTTACGACATGCAGGACGTGTTGGGCTTGCGCTGAAATCAGTTGTCAAGTTGTTGGGTTGTTAAGTTGTTGTGGATGAATTCCACTCAACAACCCAGCAACTTATCAACCTAACAACTTTCGCACGGAGTGCTCTTTATGGAAATCGGATTGAGCTTGGGATCCAATCTGGATCATCGACTTGAAAATTTGCGGGAGGCAACCAATCGTATTGACGCCCTCCCCGATACCCGGCTGCTTGATAAAGCCCCGATTTATGAAACGGCACCGGTGGACGTGAAGCCGGAATACAAGACCCTGCAATACCTCAACACAGTCGTCATCATTGAGACTGACATGGACCTTTCAGCCTTCTCCGATGCCATTCATAAAATCGAGACCGACATGGG
>JBAXDB010000190.1:0-3608 GCA_037141135.1 bacterium
CGCCCTCTCCTCACCCGCTATCTTCCGTCCCCGCCGCCAAAATGCGAATAGCTGTGTCTCAAACGATGCAAATCGCGGCCACGCCAGGCGAAGTAGATTGTGCCGACCATCCCGCAAACGGTCGCGGTTGCAAAGTTCGCCAGCGGGTCAAAGCGCCAGAGGAAACCAGCCGTCAGCGCAACCACGGAAACAATTCCATCCCGGATCAGATAGTAGGCTCCAAACGTCGCCGCCTTGGCATGTTCCGGCGCCAGATCCAGGATGAGCGACTTCCGGGTTGGCTCACCGAATTCCTTCAAGCCCCGGATAATGAAGGCCACCGTCAGCAAAGGAAACAGCAACGAGGGCTGGCTTAACTTCTGCGGCAGCCAGCCGGCCAACCACAGACTCATCGGGAAAAGTGTGAAAAAACAAAAGGTGATAACCACATAGGGCTTCTTCGTGCCACGGTCCGCCAGCCATGCAACAGGCAGATAAACCAGCATGGCGGTAACCATTTCCAGGGCCGTAAGCCAGCCGAATTTGACTTCCGAAACCGCCAGATTCCGGCACACCCAGACCGCCAGAAAAGCATACGGCAATTGCTCGGCAAAACGAACGAACATATCGGCCACAAGCAAAACCCGCAACTCGGGCGAAAAATACCGCAGGGACTCCCGCAGACGCGCTGGTTTCTGCAAGACCTCGCCATCCTCCTTCACATAGCGCCATATCAACCCGATGGTAATCAAGGCCAAAACCATAGCTATGGCAAACGCCATACGGATTGCAATCACCGTGCCCAGACTCTCACCATGCCGCCGGACAAACATCACAATCAAGGCCCCGCCAATCACCGGACCCAGCGCCATCGGGATGCGCCGGGTGAGCGAATGCAAACTCACCCCTAACGCACGCCGATTTGGGGGCACACTCTTGGATATCAAACTCATCACCGCCGGCAGCGAGATCGCCGTCCAGGCACCAAACAACAACGCACCAGCAAATACAGCCCACCAATAGGGGATCACAATGACCAGGGCATAACCCAGCGCCGACATCATTGTGAAAATGACCAACGCACGACGGTACCCATAGCGGTCACTGAGCCAGCCCCCGGGATAAGAATAAAGTGCGCCCAACAGATTGATAAGGGCATTCAAGGCCCCAAACGCCACCGCTCCCGCCCCAAGTGCGCCAAGATACAAAGGCAGAAATCGATCCGCCAACTTCTCACCTACCCCCACAAACACCACCATGACCAGCATCACCAGCATGGAAGTATTGAACACACCTTTCGACTTTGATCCCTGAACCATTTGCAACCAATAGCAGTAGTGCGGAGTCATGAAAAGCCCAAATCCCAACAAGAACCCACCCCTAACCCCTCCAGGGAGGGGAACTTGATAGGGAAAATTCCAAAGACCGAAGGTGTTCCCCTCCTTGGAGGGGTTAGGGGTGGGTTCTTCTCTTCATTCACCTCCCACACCAAAAACCACCGCACCACACTTTTGTCGTTTTCACATACTTTAATACATAATTGTAATTATATGACTATCGACAGACCTCTTTGTAATTTATTCGTTTCGTTGTATAACGCTGGCAATGAATCACTTACACCATAATCATGACACAATCCGCCTTAACTTGGCACGGATTGTGGTATTACGAAATGCCACAATGACTTTAGGCGTTGAAACATTCATAAAATAAAAAGGAGATAACGTGAAAAGGACGGGATGGATAGCAGGACTGACGGGAATGGGAATGGCATTGGCGGGCGCATTGCCCGCTCTGGCGGAAGAAACCGCCACATCTGCAGCCGTCGCCGGGGCGGCTGCTCCGGTGCCGGCGGCAGCCGCATCGGCAGTCAATACAGGTGATACGGCATGGGTATTGGTCAGCACTGCACTGGTCATGCTGATGACGATCCCGGGCCTGGCATTATTCTATGGCGGACTTGTCCGTAAAAAGAATGTGCTCTCGGTCCTCATGCAATGCTTCTTCCTGATGTGCGCCGTGAGCTTGCAATGGGTGATCTTCGGCTACAGCCTGTCCTTCGGGCCTGACATCAAGGGACTCCTCGGCAATCTTGATTGGGCTTTTCTGAAGAACGTGGGACTGGAGCCGAATGCCGACTATGCCGGCACGATTCCGCACCAAGCCTTCATGATCTTCCAAATGATGTTTGCCGTGATTACTCCCGGCTTGATCATCGGCGCCTTTGCTGAGCGCATGAAGTTCTCCGCGTTTGTGGTGTTTATGCTGCTCTGGTCCACAATCGTCTATGATCCAGTGTGTCACTGGGTCTGGGGCATGGGCGGGTTCGTCCGCAAGATGGGGGCGCTGGATTTCGCCGGTGGTACGGTGGTGCACATCAATGCGGGTATTGCGGCCCTGGTCGCGGCCTTGGTGCTGGGACGCCGGCTGGGTCATCCCCACAAGCTTTCTCCTCCACATAACCTGCCGTTTGCCGTCATGGGCGCGGCCCTCCTGTGGTTCGGCTGGTACGGCTTCAACGCCGGAAGCGCTCTGGGCGCGAACGGTTTGGCAACCAGCGCCTTTGTGGTGACGCATGTGGCTACTGCGGTTGCAGGCTTGAGCTGGGCGATCATGGATGTGGCGTTCAATCGCCGCATGACTGTGCTGGGCTTGATCTCTGGTGCGGTTGCCGGCCTGGTAGCCATCACGCCAGCCGCGGGCTTCGTCAATATTGGCGGGGCCATCGGGATCGGCCTGGGCGCGGGAGTCATCTGCTATCTCTTCGTAACCTTCGTGAAGGAGAAGCTCGGGTATGACGACGCTCTGGATGCCTTTGGCGTGCACTGCGTTGGGGGAATCTGGGGCGCATTGGCGACAGGACTGTGGGCAACCACGGCCGTCAACAGCGCCGGCGCGAACGGCCTGTTCTACGGGAATCCAGCCCAGTTCATCATCCAACTCAAGGCGGTGGCAATCACCGTGGCCTACTCCGGCATAGTCAGCTTCGTACTGCTGAAACTTGTCGACCTGGTGATTGGCCTGCGGGCGACGGAACAATCCGAGCGGATCGGTTTGGATCTGACGGATCATCGTGAAACCGGGTATACCATGCTCGACTAAGGGATCAACCTGACAACGGAAAAAACAAAATTAAGGAATAATAAATCATGAAATACATCATAGCCATTGTTCAACCCGACCGGATGGATGAAGTTCTGGAACGGTTAACCGAAAATAATATCAATCTGGTTACCGTAACCAGCGTCATGGGGCGCGGCCGCCAGGGCGGTATCGCCCAGGTCTACCGGAGCCATAAAGAAGCCGGGACCCTGCTGAAGAAGATGAAGCTCGAAATTGCGGTGAACGACGATTTCGTCAAACCAACCATCGAGGCTATCACGGGCGGGGCTCGCACAGGGGAAGTCGGGGACGGCAAGATCTTTGTCCTGGACTTGGCCGAATGCATCCGCATCCGGACCGGTGAAACGGGAGGCGCAGCGATCGGATAAACAATAACTCCCTCTCCCTTCAGGGGAGAGGGTTGGGGTGAGGGTGCTGGCCACTCGGTAAATACCCCTCACCCTAGCCCTCTCCCTCAAGGGGAGAGGGAATAGGACAAGAGGGGAAAAAGACAAAAAAAGAAAAGG
>JBAXDB010000191.1:0-3580 GCA_037141135.1 bacterium
AGGCGCCCAGGAAATACATGGCCCACCCGCCGGATTTGATCATATCCCACAGGGTGGTGGCGTGGTGGACTTTGAGGTCCGCCGCTTCTGCTGTAACGGTCTGGCCGGTTTGGGCAAATACGATTTGATTTATGCCGACCCAGATACAAGATGCCAATATCAGAACTGCCAGTGTTTTTCTCATGTTATGTTCCTTATTCTCGCTTTTACATATTCCCGTTGTGTTATAACCGGTGTTATCCAATCAATCATTTTAGAGCTTCAGTTTTAGCCGCCTTGGCGCCAGCACTGGCTTTTCCCGCTTGTTTCGCTGCATCCATGGCACTCGTTTTGGGCGGAGGCGGCTTGGCGCCCGGTTCGGGTGGAGGAGCGCTGGCGTCTGCCGCAGGTGCTGTCTCTCCCTTTTTGCCGGATTGCATATCCGCTTCATCCACTTCGATGGTCGTACTCGTCTCTTCGAGAATGGGTGCCCGCTCATCACCCTTGAGTAGAGCGGTGACTTTGGTGTTCACATTCTCATTTAATCCGAAGAAAACCACTTCAACTGATGACTTTTCCGGATCCTTGGTCAGCCCCTTATCCATGATGTATTTCAAGTGTTCACGGGCGGTGGCTGACCATTCGGTATCAGGGAAAACTTTGGCGACTTCATAGTAGACGTCCCTGGCCCGGTAAGGTTCCAGCAGATCTTCATACAGCCGGGCTGATAAAAGCAGGGCATCCGGAAAAACGTCGATATCCTTATTTTCAAATGCCAGGGAACGTGTGACGGCGTTCATGGCCTCCCGCATGTCGCCCCGGGCGACCTTAAGCACCGCCTGTGCATACCAGTATAGTCCCCAGCTGGCATCACCAATTTCCGGAGTTTGAGCCGCCTTGAGCTGGGCCTCGGCCTGAGGGTAATTCGTGATGGCGATGAGGCAGAGGACGCCTTTCAGCCGGGCTGACTCGGCATCTTCAAACCACTGGGCTTTGGCGAGAATTTCAAGGACTTTATAGGCTTCCACATAGAGGCGGCGCGCCTTGTCTTCGGCGTTGGCCTTGCGGTGTCCCTCGGCCACCTTGATCATGGCGCTTCCCATGGTATAGGCAAGGCCCGCGGCGTTGTTATCCGTGATATTTAAATAAGGCAGCAAGGGCGTTATGACGGGCCAGAGTGAAGTGGCCACGACGGTCCAATTACGGTTCGCGAGGGCGCGGCTGAAGGGGTCAGCTTCGAGTTGCAAGTCGAAATCCAGACTGACAACACTGGCAAGTTCAATACTGAGAGACGCCTCCTTGGGTCCCCCCTTCTCGCGATAAGCAAGTTTATTCCCCTGCCTGCCGACGAGTTCCACTTCCAGGGATTCATTCTTGCCGGAACGTTGTGTGGCTGTAAGTGTAGCGTTGATCACTGACGGCATGGAGGAGGCGGCGGCGGTGACTCCGGTCTGGGCCATAGCCGTCAGGGTGCCGGTCAGAGCTGTCATGATCATCACGTTTATGAATAGGTGTTTCATAACTGCCGCCTTGAGAGTGTTGCCAGGGCTTTCTCAGCCTCCTGATATTCAGGAAAGGCTTTGTAGTCGGGATTGGCGATCATTTCCTGCAGTGTTTCCGTGGCCTTACTGTAGAGCTGCAGGCGGGTCAGGCACTCTGCTCTTGCCAGATAGGCTTTTGCGCTCCACTGCGCGAATTTGCTATACATGACGTAGATGCGTTCGTAATAAGCGCAGGCCTGTTCCAGATTCTTGAGAAGCCGGGCGCATTCTCCCCTCCCGAAGAGGGCGGGGGGCCAGAGGCCTTTCCATTCCTTGACGGAAAGAATGGATTTATAGCACTCGTCGGCTTCAGGGTACTTGCCCATTTTGATGTAAATATCACCTAGCATCTGAAGCGCCTGGCCACCTTCCGGAGATGCGGCATAAACCTCCTTGATAATGGTCAGGTGTTTAATGGCTGTTTTATAGTTTTTGTCTTCAAGTGCGTATTTTGCGAGCACCATCCGGGCGCTCAGGGCCGTGTCGGTCTCGGCAAAATCCCTGATGATGATCTGGGCGGTGGCGAGTACCAGTGCGGTGTCCTGTCGCTTTTGGGCTTCATCCAAAATCAATTCAAGTACACCCGTGCTGGCGTTGGTGAGGTTGCTGGTCCTGACCAGTTGGTCCATGAGCGCGGCCTTCTCCTCATTGGAGATGCCGGGCTTGTATAGCAGTGCGCGCTTAAGGCGAAGGGTCAAGGCCACCTGTTGGTCTTTTTCAGATTGCCGGCAAAGCTCTTCCATTTCTTTCCAGGCAAAGGCCGAGATGGCTTTATCGGAGGTCTTTCCCTGGCCAATCCAGTCTTCGAGAATCAGATCGATGCCGAGGGCTTTGCGGTCAACCCCGTAGCGTGCCACGGCCTGCCTGAAGAATTCCAGTGCCCCGCGCTGCTCGCCGGCATCCTTGAGTGCGGTTCCGATCCAGTAAATGGCTTGAGGGATGTTGCTTCCCTCGCGATTCGTTTTGATGTAGTTCTTGAAATGGTCGATGCATTGGGTGAACTTGCGCAATTCGCACAATATTTCGCCAGCCTTGAAGGCGGCGTAGTTATAGAACTCGATATTGACGTCATACCTGGGTACCTGGAGATAGCATTCCACGGCTCTGGGAAGGTCGGCGCGGGTGGCGGCGGTATCCCCCATCATCATGTAGCCCTCCCCGCAGAGCATATTGGTGGGATAGGTGGTTACGAACGACTGGAACTGGGCCTCGGCTTCCGGGAAACGGCTCATCCCGAAGTCGCAAACCGCCCGGCGGAATTTTGCGTCAGCGATATAAGGTGAGTCTTTGAACGTGGTGATAATGAGGTCGAATTCGACAATGGCGGCATCAAACTTCTGCTGGAACATCAGCGCCATGCCAATCCAGTAGGTTGCATCAGACTCCCTGGGGTTGCCTTTGAACGTGAGATTCATTTTCCGCATCCAGCTGACGCAATCTTCGAATTTCTCCTCCATAAAGGAGGCGTAGCCGATTAAAAACATGCATTCGGCACCCTGGGTGTGGCGGGGACTGACTTCCAGTGCCTTGGTTAGAGTGAGGATGGTTTTAGCCCAGTCCTCCTGTTTTGAGTAAATTTGGCCCACCATGATGGAAACATCGTCATAGTATTCCTTGCCGGGATACTTTTCCATGTAGCGATTGCCGAGTTCAATGGCTTGATCCAGTGGGGCGATACGTGCGGCGCATTGGAATGCCAGGAAGAGGGCTTCGTTGGCGCGGGGTTCCGGGATCTTGTCCGACAGGTAGATAAACAAGTCGCGGGCCTCCCGGTAGCGGTGAATTTCCATATAGGCGCGTGCCATGCGGAAAAAAAGCTCGGTATCATAGTTCTCGATGGTGCCGAGCGCCTTGATTTCCGCTTCCAGTTCACCAATGGCTTCCTGGACCCGCATGAGATCGCGCGGGCTATTCGAGGAGGAGCGTTTCAGGCGTTCGGCTTTTTTCTGCAGGTTTTCCAGGTATTGCTGGCTTCGCGCCAGAAGAACATCATGAGGATAAACCAGCCGGTAGATCCAGAGGGCGTCGCGGTATTTTTCGTCAGCGAAAAGATTGTCACC
>JBAXDB010000192.1:0-3493 GCA_037141135.1 bacterium
TTTCCGCCAGGTGGCAGCCGACGTCCCCGGCGGCTGCAAGTCAATAGAGAGACCTAAAATGGACCTTGCGTTCGCCGGGACGTCGAACGCCACCTTTGCGCCATATCTGAACCGGTTATCACCAACGCCGGTAGCGCCGGTTCTGGAAACGCCGATTTTGCCATCTGAAACGTTTCAGATTGATGAAACGGCGCCTGTGGAGAGGGGACGCCGGTCATTCAAGACCCACGCGCACGTACCCACGGGTCTTTTCCACGCTGTCCTTCAACCAGCCAGGCTCCGGCATCACGTCAAACCGGAAGACCCGCATGCGCCCATACGCGGGCTTTTTCGCAGATTGCCAAACTGTCTATCGGGCTTATGCCCCGGAGGGCACCACGCTCACTACCGGCCGAGACGGCCGGCTCCAAAACACCCCAAAATCGAACTGGAGCCGGCCGTCTCGGCCGGTAGCGACGGTGCCATTGGGGACGGAGAGAAAGCCGATAGGGAAGAATGTTCGTAGTCCGTGACCACCCTTATTAAAATTCTATCGCTTTAATGATTTTGATGTACTAGATTCAGATCTGAATCCAGATCCATTCTTGAAAAGGTGCTATATGAACTTTTGTGAAACAATTATTCCGATTAGTGAGGCGAAGACCCATACCGCTCGGCTGATCAACTCTGTCTCCGAGCGACGGTGCCCGGTTTTTATTACTCAGAATGGCCGCGCCAGGGTGGTAGTCGAGGATATCCAAACCTATGAGGAGACTCGTGAAACGCTGGCTCTGCTTAAACTTATGGTTATGGGACGGCAGGATGTGGCCGCTGGCCAGTTCAAGCCGGTATCAGAGGCTTTTGCAGGGATTCGCAAGCGAATAGCGTCCAGCCAGAAGCCATGACTCACCACCAGGTCAAAATTACACGGGAGACTGAGCAGGATTTGATTGATATTGGCTCCTATATTGCACGGAATGAGTCTTCTGAACGGGCCTGCATTTTGATCGATGAACTTGAACGCGCGTGTTTGGCCTTGGCAACTTATCCCGGCAGAGGACACATCCCGCCGGAGATGAATCGAATCGGAATAGACCTCTACAGGGAAACGCATTACCAAGTTTACCGCATTATTTATGAAATATCCGCAAGGGATGTTTTTGTGTATGCGGTTGTGGATGGCCGACGGGATTTACAGTCCTTCTTAGAACGACGGTTGTTGAGACCGAAATACCGATAGGGACAGGTGAGGATTTTTGGAACCCAATAAGTTGACTTATTAAAGATGATAAGGTATTAATTTTAACTATGTGGCATATCGTTGAGCATCGAAGCATTGCCGGAATATGCGGGAAATTGCCCGTGCAGGTCGTCAAGAAGTACGAGCTTTGGAAGGATCTTGTTTTCAGGCATGGACCGGACAAGTTGAGGGAGTTTCCCGGGTTCCATGACGAAAAATTGAAAGGCGCGCGGACTGGACAGCGATCTTCGCGATTGAATATTCAATATCGGGTCATCTACAGGGTGGAGACAGATTTTGTGAGGGTCAGCGTTATAGATATTAACGCGCATAAATATTAAGGGGCAGAGATGAAGAAATTTACTAATGATGAATTTGTTTCCGCGCGAAAGCATGCGAGCGTCACGACCGGAGAAGTCATTCGCATGCTCCGTGAACTGAAGGGGTGGACTCAGGAGAAGTTGGCTGAAAAATCTGGCCTTAACGCAAAAAACATAAGTTCGCTCGAAAACGACCGGATTGACATCGGGAAAAAGCGGGCGGAGCAGTTGGCCAAGGCGTTTGGCGTTCATCCCGCCATTATCATGTTCCCTGAATATGAAGCCGCCCTGATCGGGAAAGCTGCATAATCAATAATTCCGGATCGGGCGCTTGACTTGCAGTGATGTAAAACATAGTATTACGCCATGAACAAGACCATTACCAGAGTCGGTAACTCGCAAGGCCTTATTTTCGACGCGGCGTTGATGGAACTGACGCATCTGAAAGTTGGCGACGCAGTGAATGTCGAACTCCATGAGGGTGGGACAATTACGCTGACGCCAATTCGCCCGCGTCCGTCCAAGCAGGATGTGTCGAGGATCATCAAATCGACCCTGAACGATTACGCGCGAACGATGAAGAAACTCGCATGAGCCACACCCCTGAGAATTGTTTTCACCTAACGGTGGCCATTGTCAGAGAGATTCACGCGGAGGCCATTGCCAGATTCGGCGGGGCGGATGGGGTGCGCGACATGGCGTTACTGGAGTCGGCGGTGGCCGCGCCGCAAGCGGGCTATGGCGGAAAATCGGTCTACGCAGATGTCGCCGAGATCGCTGCGGCCTACCTTTTCTACCTCTGCCGAAACCACGCTTTTATTGACGGCAACAAACGCGCCGCCCTGGGCGCCTGCATCGTTTTTTTACGCCTGAACGGGATCGAGCCGGAGCCCGATTCGCCGGAATGGGAGGAACTGACGCTGGCCGTTGCCGCGAGCGTTTTGGATCGGGATGAAACCACCGAACGGTTGCGCAAACTTCTTTAGGAGAACCGATAGGGACAGGAAGATTGTTCGCCCTACGGAACCCGGCAACCGTGATGATTACTCGACCTTTCTTTCACGCATACGATATGACGGTCCATCAATAACGACGGACTCGGCGTGGTGAAGGACGCGATCAAGAACGGCGGCAGTGATCGTGACATCACCGTTAAAGATATCCGGCCAGTGCTTGAATGCTTTATGGGAGTATGCCGGGCGGGCAGGAACGATCACGGCGTTGAACTCGGGCTACAACCTTACCAACACGATCAGTGCCGGGGGTGCCCTCACCCCGGTGCGATCATGCAAGCGCCCAAGGAGCAGGACGAGGGCGTCCCGCCTCCAGAATAATCCGAATCGCAGATGCGCTCGGCTCAGGGCAGGCAGGACCGCTTGGCAGCGCTCGCTGAAAGGGCATGTGCATTACTCGATCAAGACGGCGCAGAATTACATGAGCGTGGCGTGGTTCGCTGGAAAAAACGAAAACGTTTTCGTTTTTTCGGGGTTGGATCCGACCCCGGCGATGTTCTTGCCCAGTTTAAGAAACCATCAGAAGAAGCCGTACGGGTTCAGGGGGATAACAGCGGGATCGCGGCGGGGATCAATTAAATAAACTAGTAATAAATATAATAACTATGTTTAATTGCCGGAGTGACGACTCTGGGTTGTGGGTTGACATAATAACGGATTCCGTTCATAGTGGTGGTGAAAACATGATCAAAACCTTTGGGTGTGGTGCGACAGAAAGGTTGTTCAACCGGGAAAACGTACGGTCTTTTGGGTTTGATTTTCAGCGCATGGCAAGGCGGAAACTGGAATGGTTGGAAGCGGCCCATAATCTTGAAGATTTACGCTTTCCGCCGGGGAACCGGTTGGAGAAGTTGAAAGGCAAGCGTGCCGGACAGTATAGCATCCGAATTAATGACCAGTGGCGTCTGTGCTTTGAGTGGCGTGATGGACATGCGTGGGGT
>JBAXDB010000193.1:0-3481 GCA_037141135.1 bacterium
GTCAAATTTCTCAACGGCAGGATATTCCCAGAAGAATGTCCATTGGTCGAATTCTATGAGCGGCGGCGCGAACTTGTAGCTGGAGCGGCGGGACGAAGTTGTTGAGACCGCCGGACTCCCTGCGGAGCCCGGCAACCTGGATGATTATTCAGCCTTTCTTTCGCGCATGCGATAGGAGGGGCCTTCAATAACGACGGACTCGGCGTGGTGAAGCACGCGATCAAGAACGGCGGCAGTGATCAAGACATCCCCGTTAAAGATATCCGGCCAGTGTTTAAAGGCTTTGTTGGTTGTAATCAAGGTGGATCCCCGCTCATAGCGCAGGCTGAAGACCTGAAAGAGAAGGTTGGCCCCGAGCTTATCGATGGGGAGGTAACCGAGCTCATCAATCAGCAGTATTTCCGGGCGTGTATAGCGTTTCAGACAGGCCTTGAGGCTGTCTGTAGCCTGTGCCCCGACCAAGGTGTTGATGATGTCGACCGCAGAGGTATAGAGCACTGCGTGATCCTGCTGGCAGGCCTCGCAGGCCAAGGCGGTGGCCAGATGGGTTTTACCGGTTCCGACCCCACCTATGAACACCACATTTCCTTTGTCCTTGAGGAAGCTCAGCCGGAACAGATCCTGGATCTGTGGTCGGTTGATTTTTCGTGGCCAGTTCCAATCGAACTGATCCAGTGCTTTCAAGACCGGAAAGCGGGCCTGCTTGAGGCGACGGGTTACCCGGCTGCCATGGAGGCGGTTCCACTCCCCCTCCATGAGGTGCTGAAGGAACTGATGGTGAGTCCATTGTTTTCGGGCCGCTTCGGCTGCCAGGTCCTCATGGTTATCGTTGCACCAGGCCAGCCGCAGATCGGTAAGCATTTCGGGAAGTTTCATTGGACACCTCCTTCATAGATCGACAGATCGGCGGGTGGCAGTTCCAACTCCAGCATATCCCCGGCACGCGGCACATGCAGAACGCCTGGCTCTTGCCGCCTGAAGCGTTGGCGTTGCTCCAGGATATTGGCGATATACTCGCTGCTGAAGACCTGCAACTCGAAGGCGTCCTCCATGGCCAGACGCACCGCGTCCACACCGTAGATTTCAGAGAGTCCCACGATCTTGCGCATATGCATCCTGGCGTTAGGGCGCCGTTCCTGCATCTGGCGGTAGAACTCCTCAGCTTTGCTCCCGAGTTGGAGATAGCGTTGCCACATCGCCTGTTCCCGGGCTCCCCGTCGTTGCTGGATCAGCTCCCGCTCATGATCGGGATCCAGAACATCCAGATAACGCTCATAGGAGCGTAAGGGTGCCGCGATCAACACGTTATTGTGATAGATGGCCAACCGTTCGGGGTAGACCCGCACATTTACCCGGTTCCCTGCATATTTCGAGGGCACTGAATACCGATTCGTGTCGAACACGATCCTGAACTGGCTGTTGGTCATTGTCTCACGTGGTACGCCCACATCATAAAGGCCTGTCTTCGGCAGGGGGCCCAACGTCTCCCCCTTGAACCGCTCATCCGGGGCCTGCCGTGTTGTCGCATGGATCCGCTGGTTGGCCACTTCGTCACGCCACCGGTCTGCCGCCAACTGCACCGCGCTTAAGCTGTGGAGTTCCAGCCCGGCCAGGAAGCTTTTCTTCACATAGCCCACCGCATTCTCAACCCGGCCTTTCTCATTGGGCTTACGCACTCCGCACGCACGGGGCTCGAAGCCGTAATGCCTGGCGAAATCCTCATAGCGCGGATGATACGCCGGAGGCTGTCCATAAGGATGGGAGAGCACGGCCGTCTTCAGATTATCCAGCATGATTTTTGCCGGAACTCCCCCGAAAAACCGGAAGGCATTCTGATGGCAGCCCAGGAACTGCTCCATCGCCTCGCTGAGCGTGAACTCCACGTATAACCTGCGGCTATAGCACAGTACCATCACGAAGAAGCTCAGACGCCGCCGGGTATTCCCGATGGCGATACTGCCCGCATTGCCCCAGTCCACCTGCGCACACTCTCCCGGCGCAAACCCCAGTGTCAGGTGGGGCTGCACCTTTGCCGGACGAATCTGCCGAATGTATTCCTTGAGGATGCTGTAGCCGCCCGTGTATCCCGATTCCCGAAGCCGGCGCATGACCTGTATCCCGGAGAGCGGATACTGCTCCAGCCACCGCGCGATATCCTTCTTGTGTCCATCCAGCTTGCTCTCACGCTTGATCCCTTCGCGTGGACGAAAACTCTCCTGGTCCAGCCAGTACCGAACCGTGCGCTCATCCAGTGACACCTCGGTGGCGATCTGCCCCGCCAGCAGTTTATCCCGCACGCTCAACTCGTGGATCCGATGGTATGTGGTGTAGTCGATCATACCCGCCTCCTCTCAGGCACGCTCAACACCTGGTACAGCGGCGCTTCCCACGCCAGGAGTTCCTCCTCCACCAACCGCCTCCGGCTTGCCGCCAATTCCCCCTCCGATAGGTTCAATTCCCGGCATAAACTCCGGTCCGAATAATACGACAGCCCTTCTGCATCACCCACTGTCACCAGAAACAAGTACAGCCCCCATACCGCCGCCGGACACCGCCGGGTATACCCATCTCTCACCAGCCGGTGATCCACCCAACTGAACTGTTCCGGCACCCGCCTCACGCCTTCCTCACACAAAACCCGTTTCTCAACTCTCATCTTTTATTGCTCCTTTTCAGTTTTGACGCACGATCCCTGGGCCTCTCCCAAGAATCATCTGCCCTCGACTGTGGAGCTCTTTTACAACCAATTCGATGTGATCTTGTAACACCCCCGAAACCTGTGAAATCAGGCCGATAATCAATGGATTCTGATCCAGGCAGTCATCTTGTAACACAACCGCACCACCACTATATGATTGCCTATCAGGCACTTCTGACTGGCAGTCATCTTGTAACACAGCCTCATTTGCCAAGGCCTCCTTCCTGCGCTTCTCCCGCCATGCCTGTACCCTCATTACATGCGGTGATCCCTTGAAGTAATTACACCCCTTGGATGATGCCCGCCATTTGGCCTGTGATGCTCGTCGACTCGCCTGTTGGCAAGCCTTTTGAGAGCAATACTTTTGATGACGCAGATTCCGCGCATCAGACAGGAAGAACTTCTTGCAGTTAAGACACTTGTGGGGAACGGGACGTTTCATCCGGCCATCTTCTTAGCCGCCTCAAAAAACGCCACCCTATTTCATCGCAAAGAACAACCAACCATGGGAAGAAAATGGGTTATTTTGAACCGGGAAAACTGAAGAACATCAACCGAAGAAGATCCAACTCACCAACATCTCCGTCCCGCCAGCCCAGCTACTCTATGGACTTGGCGTTGGTATCCCCGGTCATTCAATCAAGATCGGTCAATCTACTAAACGGCCAACCCCTCACCGATCATGTTTCTCTATCATGCGACGCCAAATCAACGACTTACAGATAAATGGCGCTTCAAAGTATATCCGGGGATTATTTCCTCTAAAAGCTGAATTTAGCAGCT
>JBAXDB010000194.1:0-3416 GCA_037141135.1 bacterium
CCCCTCCGAGGAGGGGAGCTAGTTGGGTCGCAATATTCTATGCTTGATCCCCTCATGGGAAGGGGAGGGGCGGGTTGTGATGTCGGGGTAGCGCCATGCGGGACGGTGATTTCCCTGGGCGGGGATGGGCCCCTCATTCAGGCTGGGGATGGCCGGGCAATCCGGTTGCTTGAAGTACAGCCCGAGGGGCGCAAATCCATGACTGGCGCCGCCTTCCTGTGCGGGTATTCGCTGGAAGTTGGTTTGCTTGTCGGATAAGGCCAGGATCTCTTCCAGCAACTGCTCGGGTATCCTGTATCCCTATTAGGGACCCATTACAAATTCTTCTCTTTTATGCTTGCGCCGCAACGGGTTATTAAGGATTATCCGCAGTTCTTAGTCGGTGGGTAGTGGGGTTTTTCGGGGGTGTCTCCGATGCCACTAGCCCGTGTAACTGAGTGAAAATAACAACGAAAAGTAAGATATGGCTAAAAAGCACAAGAAGAGCATTGCGCCGGTGGTTGTCGAAGACGCCGCCCGGGCACAGATGTCTCAGATGTACGAAGAAACCCTGAAAACATTCGCTGAAGGATCGATTATTCCCGGCAAAGTCCTGGAAGTCCGTGGCGATGGAGTCCTTGTGGACATCGGGTACAAATCAGAGGGAATGATTCACGCCAGTGAATTCCCCGATATCTCCGCGGTTCAGCCCGGTGATGTGTTTAATGTCCTGCTCGAGGGCATTGAAGATGATGAAGGTATGGTCATGCTCAGCAAGAGCAGGGCCGAACAACAGGAGCACTGGAACCAGGTTCTGGATACCTACAAAGAAGGCAGCATTGTTAATGGTGATGTCCGCAGCCGTGTCAAAGGCGGATTCATTGTTGACGTGGGCGGTGTGGAATCCTTCCTCCCCGGCTCCCAGGTCGACGTTACCCCGGTTCATGATCCGGATGCCCTTGTTGGCAAGACTCTTGAATTCAAGATTATCAAGATCAATGACGATCGCCGCAACATCGTGTTGTCGCGCCGCGAGCTGATGGAAGACCGTCGCCGCGACCGCAAACGGGAATTGCTGACCGAGATCAAGGTCGGCCAGGTCCGCAAGGGCTCGGTCAAGAATATCACCGACTTCGGTGTGTTCGTGGATCTCGATGGTATGGACGGCTTGCTGCATATCACCGATATGAGCTGGGGCCGCATCAACCACCCGACCGAATTGGTCAAGGTGGGCGACGAACTCGAAGTCGTGATTCTGGACGTCAATCTTGAGAAGGAACGTGTTTCGCTCGGCTTGAAGCAGCGGAGCAACAATCCCTGGGAGAATATACAGGCGAAGTATCCCGTTGGCAGCCGTCTGCGTGGCAAAGTGGTCAACTTGGTGCCTTATGGCGCGTTCGTCGAAATCGAACAGGGCGTCGAAGGGTTGGTCCATGTATCCGAAATTTCCTGGACCAAGCGTATCGCGCGTGCTTCCGATGTTCTCACCGTTGGACAGGAAGTGGATGTCGTGGTGCTCAACGTCAACCGCGAAGAGCAGAAGATCGCACTTGGTATCCGTCAGACCGAGGAGAATCCCTGGGATGGCGTCCGGATGCGTTATCCGCTCGGTGCCCGAGTCAGCGGCAAGGTGCGTAACCTGACCTCCTATGGTGCCTTTGTGGAGCTTGAAGAAGGCATTGACGGAATGGTGCATGTGTCCGATATGTCCTGGACCCGCAAGATCAATCATCCCTCCGAGGTTCTGAAGAAGGGTGAGGAAGTGGCGGCCGTGGTTCTGGAAGTCGATCCTGACAATCAACGCATCAGCCTTGGCCTCAAGCAGGCTCAGGAAGATCCGTGGTCTACGATTGCTTCCCGCCTGAAAATTGGCCAGATGGTCAAGGGCAAGGTCACCAAGCTGGCATCCTTTGGTGCCTTCGTGGAGATCGAGGAAGGCATTGACGGGCTCGTTCACATCTCTCAGATCAGCGATGATCGCGTTGAGAAGGTGAAGGATGTTCTCAAGGTCGGCCAGGAAGTGGAAGCCCGTATCGTTCGTATTGACCAGGTTGATCGCAAGATTGGTCTGAGCATCAAGGCGGCGAGCGTGTCTGATGAGGACTTTGTCGTGAAAGACGAGATGCTCGAAGGGTTGCGCCCGGGTGAGGATCTGGTTGATCTGGCCGGTGCCTTCGACGCCGCTTTCGGCGCCAGGGACGATGAATGGCGTCCGGGTGAGAAATCCGGCGGCCGAGACCGGTAGAAGACCTGTTATAAGAAATGAAGTGACGAGGCGCGCCGGACAACCACGGGGCGCCTCGTTTTTTTAGAGGGAGTATAGCCATGATGAATGCCATTGATGTTTTGAAGGGGCGGGGCTTGTTTGACGCCGTTACCAGTCCGGATATTATGAAACAGGTGGAATCATCCACCGCCGTTTATGCCGGCTTTGATCCCACCTCCAGCAGTTTGCAGGTCGGTAATTTTGTCACCATCATGGGTCTGGCCCATTTTCAGCGTGCCGGACATAAGGTGATTGCGTTGGCGGGCGGGGCCACCGGTATGATTGGCGACCCATCCGGAAAAGCGGCGGAACGTAAACTCCTGACGCCGGATGAAGTCCAGCAGAACCTTGTTGGCGTCCGGGAAAACCTGTCGCGTTTCCTGGATTTTGATTGCAAGACAGCGCCGGCCAAGATCGTTAACAATAATGACTGGCTGCAGAAGTTTTCGTACATTGATTTTCTGCGTGATGTCGGGAAGCATTTCCGTATGGGTGTGATGCTGGGCAAGGAAAGCGTCCGCGCCCGCATGGAAAGCGAAACGGGAATGAGCTATTGCGAGTTCAGTTACCAACTCATTCAGGCCTATGATTTCCTGCATCTCTGGGATGCCGAGCAGTGCCGTATTCAGATCGGAGGCTCTGACCAGTGGGGGAACATCACGGCTGGAACGGACTTGATCCGCAAACTGCGCGGGGGCGAAGCGTTCGGAATGACCTTTCCGATCATTTGTGACAGTAGCGGCCAGAAGTTCGGCAAAACTGCAGGAAACGCCATTTATCTGGATCATAACCGCACGTCATACTATGACTTCTATCAGTTTTTTATCCGGACAGAAGATGCGGATGTCATCCGGTTTTTGAAGATTTTCACCTTCCTGTCTCTGGATCAGATTGAGGCCATTGCCAGGGAACTGGCCACGGCTCCTGAGAAACGTCTCGCCCAACGCACGTTGGCGGATGAGATGACCAGGATTGTACACGGGGCGGAGGGTCTCGCCATAGCGCAACGCGCCAGCCAGGTGTTGTTCGGTGGCTCCATGGAGGGGATGAAGGCGGATGATCTGATCAAAGTGTTTGCGAATGTGCCCTCGCGTGAGTTATCCTTGGATTCAGTACGGGATGCCGGCTTCCTGGATGTGGCAGTGGTGTCAGGGCTCTGCAAGAGCAAGGG
>JBAXDB010000195.1:0-3408 GCA_037141135.1 bacterium
CGGCCAGCGAGGCCGCTGGCCCTCCAGAAGATAAAACCCGGCGCTTTCACCTGGAGGGCCGCCGGCCTCGGCGGCCTAAGAGGGCAAAATGGAGAAGTGGAGAATTAAATGAAAAAGCCTGTTAAAATCGTATTGGTGCTGGGTGGAGCGCGCAGTGGTAAAAGCGCGTATGCCCAGAAGTTGGCCGAGCAGGAGTGGGCGCAGCCGCTTTATCTGGCACCTGCGGAAACATTTGACCAGGAGATGATTGAGCGGGTCAAACTGCACCGCGAGCAACGGGGCCCGAAATGGGGCTGTGTCGAGGAGCCGCTGGATGTGGCCCGCGTCATTCTGGGGACGACGCCGCCGCGTGACGGCGTTTTACTCGACTGTGCCACGATATGGCTGACCAATGTGCTGCTGAAGGAAGGCGAGCCCGCGGTGAAGACGAGGAAGCAAGAACTGCTCGCGGCGCTCCAGACAAGTCCCTGCGATGTCATCATCGTCAGTAATGAGGTCGGCATGGGCATTGTGCCCGACTCCGCCCTCGGCCGCACCTTCCGGGATTTGCAGGGCTGGCTGAATCAGGAACTGGCGGCCATTGCCGACAGCGTATACTTCGTCATCGCCGGCCTCCCGATTAAAATAAAGTGAGCAGTGAGCAGTGGGCAGTAAGCAGTGGGCAGTGGGCAGTGGGCAGCGGGCAGTAAGCAGTGGGCAGTGGGCAGTAGGCAGTAGGCAGTTTTTCTGCACACTGTCAACTGCTCACTGCTCACTGGTTCCAGCTCGCTTGCGAAATTGGCGCAGCATCTTGAAAAACCGGAAGGCATCCTTGATGGGATGTATCTTGCTTTTTTCGGTCCCGTAAAGGGTGGCAATGGGAACGGAGCCGATCTTGACACCCCTGCGACTCAACTCCATGAGGATTTCAGATTCGGCGGCAAACCGTTGTGCTTCGGCTGAAATCTCCGGCACCACCGCCAAGGCGTAAAGCCGGTAACCACATTGGGTGTCTGGCACCCACTGCCCCATCTCGCGACTCAGGAGCCAGCTCATAAACCGATTGGTCATCCGGCGGATCCTGGGCATGTTACGGGTATCTGACATCCGGGTGCCGATCAGTACCGGAGTGCCGGACTGGAGATACGCCTGCACAAACGCCGGCAGATCGGACGGGGCGTGTTGTCCATCCCCATCCATGGTGATGGCAAAATCAAAACCCTGCGCCCGGGCGGCCCGGAATCCCGTATCAAGCGCCGCACCCTTCCCGCGGTTGACCTCATGCCGGAGGACCATGGCCCCGGCCCGTTCCGCCTGACTGGCGGTCTCATCCGGCGAGCCATCATCCACCACGATCACGTCGGGGACAAACGCTTTGACGCCCTCAACCACCGCGCCAATCCGGCCCGCCTCGCGGTAGGCCGGAATGATGACGCACCCTTTGACGGGTTTTGAAGATGAAAGACACGGTTTCATGGTGAAGACACCCTCACCCCAGCCCTCTCCCCTGAAGGGAGAGTGAGTTCTTGATGCCCCGCCTTCCTCTCCCCTTGCGGGAGAGGATTGAGGTGAGGGGTTCCCGATTTCCCCGCCTCGCCGTAACTTTGTCCGCCCCACACGGACTGAAACATAAACCACTGGTGGGGATAGGAGCCAATCGCGTCCTCAAGCGCGGCATTGATCCGTTCCTGAATGGCCTCCTGTGTCATGCCGGCAACGGGGATGATCGGCGGATACATCTTCATTAGAAACGTATGATTTTCGTTGCGCAAAACGAAGCCAGGCAGCACCACAGCCCCGGTCCTGGCGGCCAACCAGGAGGCCCCGCGCGGCATACAAGCCGGGGCGCCGCAGAAGCGGGTTGTCCCCTCATGGTCCGAGTAATCCCGATCCGCCAGCAGGGCGATGAACTCTTTCCGCCGCAGGGCCCCGATCAAGCGCTTAACCGAGGAACCCAGCGGCACCACCACCATCCCCCGCTTGCGGCGGTGCTTCTGAAAGAATTCATTCAGCTTGGCCGAAGGCTGTTTCAGGGCGACGACATTGATGGGATAGCCCATTCCGGCCAAGACGGCCCCGCCAATCTCCCAATTCCCCAAGTGGGCTGTCACCGCGATGACCCCCTTGCCCATCTGCCAGGCCTGTTCAATGTATTCGGGATGCTCAATGGTCACCAGCCGCTTGATATCCTCTTCGCCAAGCCGCTGAAAACGGAAAAAATCCACCAGATATTTCCCGAAAAATTGGAATGTCGTGCGGGCCGTCAGCTTGAGTTCCCGCTCGGTGGGATGGCAGCCCCGGAACGCCATTACCTGACGCAAATTGGCTATCACAGCACGGCGCCCCCGCCGATCAAAGAAAAAGTAGCAATCGGAGATGCGCAAGCTTAGCCAGTAGGCAAAATGCAGGGGAATCGTGCGGCATAAAAATCCTGCAATCCAATAGGCGGCATATTCAAACACCGTGGCCTCCCTGTTTTTTTCCGCCATGGAATTGCCGCTCCGCCATATACGAGGAACGTACCATGGGCCCGGACGCCACATTGCGGAAGCCCATCGCCCGCCCGCGCCGGGCGTATTCCTCGAATTGGGCCGGGGTTACATAGCGCCGCACAGGGGCATGCGTCGCAGAGGGAGCCAGATATTGTCCGATTGTCAACAACTCCACCCCGACCCGCCGCAAGTCCGTCATGGCCTCATAGACATCCTCATCCGTCTCGCCCAAGCCGACCATCAGACCGGATTTTACAGAAATTCGCCCGCCCCCCCGCCTGGCCGCATAAGCCAGCACGGCCAGGGAACATTCATAACTGGCCGCCGGCCGGATTGTCTGCTGCAAGGCCCGCACCGTCTCCAGATTATGATTAAAGACATCTGGGGCCGCATCCAACACCACGGCGATGTCCCGCTCGACTCCCTTGAAATCAGGCGTCAGCACCTCCACCGTGGCGTCCGGACATTGAGTCCGTATCGCCTGGATGGTATCGGCAAAATGATGGGCGCCCCCATCTGAAAGGTCATCGCGCGTGACACTCGTGACCACCACATGCCGGAGCTTGAGTTGGGCGACGGCCTGAGCCAGCCGGCGTGGCTCGTCGGGGTCGACCGCGGGCGGGTGCCCGGAATGGACGGCGCAAAAACGGCAGGACCGGGTGCAGGTATTGCCCAGGATCATAAATGTGGCGACGCCGTGACTGAAACACTCATGTTGATTGGGGCATCGCGCGCCCTGGCAGACCGTATGCAGGTCACTGGCCTTCAGTAACTGATTCACCGCCTCTTGAGTGCCCCGCCCGGAGTAGCGGATCCGGATCCAGGGTGGCAAGTGCAGCACCTCGTCTTTTGTTTCAGCGCAAGTCATTTAAGAGAATTCGCACTCGACGGCATCAAGAATCAAGTGCAGAAGAACCTGATGGGCTTCCTGAATGCG
>JBAXDB010000196.1:0-3373 GCA_037141135.1 bacterium
GCTAAACAAATTGTTCCAGCACTATTTTTAAACATCCTGTGGGATGGCTGTGAAAGCATTTCTCGTTTTTATTGGTTATCCATTTTCCAGTGTAGGAAACAGATGCATCTGAATTGTCATATTTACTCCAGAGCGGCTGGGGTGATGAAGTCTGGCCAAATCCATCTTTGGAAAAAAAGAAAGATGCGCCTATCAATATTTGCAAGAGGGAAAACAATTCACAGGCATCCCATAAGCAAGTAAAAGCAGTGTAAAACCGTTCCGTTTCCTTGGAAACTGGAGGTTGATCTGGGGAAGGGCGTTGGGAGTTTTCGGGTGTTTTACATTTTGGGAGATTTTGTTTTTGTGGAGTTCGGTGGCTGTCCCACAGGGATTCAGGCAAAACCGTGGAAATAGGCCTGCTCCGGTCTGGCCATAAAACGAAAGTGACCGTCGGCTGTCCCATAGCGACGCAACAAGTGCAAGGCATCCCATTTTTTCCACAACGCCACTCGCACCAGGGTAAAGAGGCGGCTGAAGCTGTGATTCCATTCGGAGAGAAAAGCCAGATAGCGCAACAGAAGATAAACCAGCAAGGCCGTCCACACCTGCCACCGGACGGCGTTGGCACTGGTGCCCAGAAAGTCCGCCAGTTGCAGTGTCTGTTTGATCTGTTTGAAGAACACTTCAATCTGCCAGCGGCAACGATACAACTCGACGATGCTGGCGGCGCTCCATTCCAGATTGTTGGCCAAAAAGACCATCTCCACTTCCTTGCCGTCCACCGCCACCAGTGCAACTACCCGGCGAAGCAGTTCGGGATAATCCTGCCGGGAAGCCGGGGTTTTCAGCCGGATCAAATCATCCTGTAGAATTTTGCCAATGGCGCCCCGCTGGTAACGCTTGATCACCTTGAATTGCATGTTGTCCTTGGCGCGGGTGACCCACAACACCTCCCGCATGGAAAGATCGGCCAGATGGCTGAAGTCCACATAAGCCTTGTCAAATATGACGATTTCACCGGCCTTGATCCCGGCACAGAGTTCCCGCGCGCGCTTGGCATCGTTGTGCCGGGCGGTGTCCACAATGGCAAAGCGGGGCAGAAAACTTTGCAAATCCAGCCGCAGATGACACTTGGCCGCCGCCTTGCGCCGGCGATGTTTGGCCCAGTCCATGCAAGCAGCAATCAGCGGGAGGGTGGTCGAATCCACCAGATGAATCACGCGCTTGAACTTGCCGGCAAACCGCTTTCGGCCAGTGCCGCTGACGAAGTCCGGGGACAACAAACTCAAGTGCTCAAAGACCGCCCAGAAGAGTTTCTCCGCCATCTCTGCCGGGCGCACTTTGTCCGCATGGGAAAGGGTGTTGCGGGCTGGCGGAGTCGCACCACGGATGCTGGAGAGCGGACCAGAATGCAGGCGCAAGGCATCGCACACGTCGTTGAGACCGATGCTGTGGGTGAGTTGGGCATAGAGCAGGCTGACGACATGACTCCACGGGCTGAAGGTTCGGGCTTTTTCATCCGCTTTGGTCTCGCGAGCAATCTTGGCCACCAGAAATTCGGGAATGAAGTTGCAAATCTGACGCAGAAGATTCAGCTTTGACGGTGCTGGGACGGTTGGTTTTTTATTCATCCCTGCCTTGTGGCAGGGCTAAACAAATTGTTCCAGCACTATTTTTAAACATCCTGTGGGATGGCTGTGAAACTTAAAAACAAAAATTGTGAAAATATTCATCATTTCAATTCTTATGGCTGCATTCTCACCCGCGCCGCGTCCAGCATATGAGCGGTGAGCCATCATAAAAAGCAATTTCCTATCAGTTATCAGTAACTATAAACAAGTCCACGTATGCCAGCTTACTCTAATCTCAACAAAACGCTTTTAAGCGCTTTACTTGGTTTGCTCTTCGCCGTAAAGACCGGCGCAGATCAACCCAAATCTCCGGCGGATAAACTCGACCGGATTCCCGGCACACGCTTCGAGTTGAACGGGGTTTTTCAGGAATATATTACCGGCATCACCGAAGACTGGTTATTACCGCTGCCACAAAGAAACCCGGCAATTTTGCAGATGTTGGCCGACCGGGATAAACAGCCGCAGCGCGATCTGTTGTCCTGGTCGGGCGAGTTCGCCGGCAAATATCTTACCGGCGGCACCCAAATATACAGGCTCACGCACGACCCGAAGCTCAAAGACTGCCTCTCCAAATTCGTCGCGGACCTGGTGAAATTGCAGACGGAAGACGGTTATCTGGGACCGTATTCAAAAAGCGATCGGCTGCAAAGAGGGTGGGATGTCTGGGGACATTATCATGCCATGCTGGGGTTATTGCTCTGGCATGAGGAAACAGCTGATCCGAAGGCATTGCAATGTGCCGTAAAAATCGGCGACATGCTCTGCAAAAAGTTTCTCCATGGCAACAAACGCATTGTGGATGGCGGCAGCGTGGAGATGAACCACTCAGTCATCCATTCGCTATGCCTGCTTTATAAAGCCACAAAAACGCCGACCTATCTGGAACTGGCACGCCAGATTGCCGACGAAGAGTTCCCAGACAGGCGGGCGGGCGATTTTGTGCGCACCGCCCTCGCGGGCAAGGAATTCTATCAAACTCCCAAACCGCGCTGGGAAAGCCTGCATTCGATTCAAGGGCTTGCGGAATTATATCGGATCATCGGCCAAGATGACTACCGCAAGGCGCTTGAGCATCATTGGTGGAGCATTACGAAACTTGACCGACATAATAACGGCGGTTTTTCTTCGGGTGAACAGGCTCAGGGAAATCCATATAATCCGGGTGCAATCGAAACCTGTTGCACCGTCGCCTGGATTGCGCTGGGGGTGGATATGCTGCGATTGACCGGCAACCCGGTCGTGGCGGATGAGCTGGAGCTTTCCACGCTCAATCAGGTGCTGGGCTACCAGCATCGCTCCGGCAAATGGTGCACTTACAGCGCTCCTATGGACGGCAGACGATACCCCAGCATACAAGACATCGCATTTCAAATTCGCCCTGGCAGCGAGGAAATCAATTGCTGCAGCGCGAATGCGCCGCGAGGCTTTGGCATGATCAGCGACTGGGCCTTGATGACCGATGGGCAGGGTCTGGTTTTGAATTGGTATGGCCCGTCCACCATAAGCGCCAAGTTGAACGGCACGACGGTGACCATCCACCAGGAAACAGATTATCCACGTAACGGGCGGATTGTGTTCCATGTTTCCCCTGAACACGCCAAGAAATTCCCGCTGAAACTTCGCATTCCCCACTGGTCAACCCAAAGCCGTGTGCTAGTGAATGGCCAACCGGTTGCCGAGGTTAAACCCGGTGCCTACCTTGCTTTGGATCGCGAATGGAAACCTGGCGACACTATCGAGATGAACCTCGACATGTC
>JBAXDB010000197.1:0-3348 GCA_037141135.1 bacterium
CCGTAGTCCTCGAAGTCCTCCCGATTATTGGTCTGTCCCCGTGGTCCTCCGTAGTCCTCCGTGGTCCTCCGTAGTCCTCCGTTTTTGACGGCCTTTGCCCATTTTCTTTTATCTGATTCATTCATGCCTGTCGTATGCGGGTGCTTTTGGGACGGGCTCTATTTACTTGCTGTTAAAACAGGCTTTATGCTTAATTATCACGTGATAAATAGATTATTGGTCGTTAAGGAGCATTTAAAATGAAGCACAATCTTGATGCGATAGTCCGTAATTTTCAGATTCTCGGGGAGTTTAAGGAAGCAGGTCCGTATGGAAGCGGACACATCAATGACACCTATTGTGTGGTGTTTAGTCAGGGCGGTGCCGCTGTTCGATATATTTTTCAGCGGATTAACCATCTGATTTTCAAGAATCCGGTCGCCTTGATGGATAATATCTGGCGTGTGACCGGGCATCTTCAATGCAAGTTGGAGCGGGATCAGTCGCGCCGGGCGTTGACGCTGATTCTGGCGAGGGATGGCAAACCATATTATCGAGATTCAGATGGCAATACCTGGCGCGCTTACATCTTTGTGGAGAAAGCCAAAACGTTTGACGCGGTCGAGTCGCCGAAGCAGGCCTTTGAGGCGGCACGTGCGTTTGGCCAATTCCAGTGTTTACTGGCTGATTTGCCTGCGCCCCGCCTGCATGAAACCATTCCCGACTTCCACCATACTCCGAAGCGATTTGCGGCGCTGGAGCGGGCCATTGAGGCGGATGTCTGCAATCGGGCGGTCCTGGCCAAGCCTGAAATCGATTTCGTGCTGCGACGCAAGGATCTGGTATCTGTTCTGCTTGACGCCAGTCTGCCCGAACGGGTAACGCACAACGATACCAAGTTCAATAACGTGATGTTGGATGATGCGACCGGGGAGGGTATTTGTGTCATTGATCTTGATACGGTCATGCCCGGCCTCGCCTTGTATGACTTTGGTGACATGGTACGCACGACGACCAGTCCGGCCCGGGAGGATGAACGTGACCTTTCCCTGGTCCGGATGCAGTTTCCCATGTTCGAGGCGTTGGTCAGGGGCTATCTGTCAGCCTCGGGGGATGTCCTGACAAAGGCCGAAAAACAACATCTGGCCTTCTCCGGCAAGTTAATCACACTGGAGATCGGCATCCGGTTCCTGACGGATCTGTTGATGGGTGACACCTATTTTAAGATTCATCGTGAGCAGCATAATCTTGACCGTTGCCGTACGCAGTTGAAACTGGTCGAATCAATTGAACAACAGGAAGATTCGATGAACCGGTTGGTTGCGACGGCGGGATAAACAATGTAAATTTCTTCCATGCCAGAATCTGACCAGCCTGCATTCCTCATCGATCCCGATGTTCAGCTTATGCTTGAAACGTCGGCAGGCTCAGAAACCGCGTTTACCGAACTGATCCGCCGCCATCAGAACGGACTACTGAACTTTTTTGTGCGCATGGGCGTTTATAATGATGCCGAGGATCTGGTTCAGGAAACGTTTATAAGACTTTACAAGGCCCGGGCACGTTATCGTCCGGCTGCAAAGTTTTCGACTTACCTGTATGTGGTAGCCAGGCATGTGTGGGCCGATCGCGGGCGTAAGGCAAAAATGCATCTGCGACTCGAATCCAGTCTGAAGACGGACGCCGAGATTTCCGGCAGTGTCACGCCACCGGTGTCGCAGGCGGGGATGGATGTTCAGGAGGCGCTGAACCAGTTGTCTCCCAAGTTAAGGGAAGTGATTGTGTTGAATGTATACCAGGGCTTGCCATATCAGGATATTGCCGATGTTCTCGAGATTCCGCTGGGAACAGTTAAGTCGCGGATCAATTTGGCGATGCAAGAATTGAGGGTGTTGTTTCATGAAAACTGACCAAGACGTGCTGGACTATCTCAAGCGCCTTCCCCGGGTGGAGGTTTCTCATGACCTGGCGCCGGAGATTCTGACAAAAGTGAGGGAGGCTCAGAATAACAAAAGTTTACAGCCCGGTCTCTGGCGGATTCTAATCCCATTGGCCGCTGCTGCGACAGTGGCGCTGTTATTCGGAGGGCTGTGGATGGGGGGGGCAAGGACTCTGGATCCCCGTCGGCAGGCCGCCACCTGGTTGTGTCAGTCGCAGGAGCCTGATGGTTCGTGGAGTGCCGCCAAGTGGGGTGGCAGCAAGCAGTTCGAAGTGGCCTTGACCGGTCTTTCCCTGATGACGCTTCTGGATGGAACATCAAGAAATAATCCAGCCATTGAAAAAGCTGTCGCCTATCTGATTGAGCATCAGCAGCCGGACGGACAATTCGGTGAGCAATTTGCCGGCACTCCCTATAATCAGGGGATTGCCACATTAGCGCTTGCGAAGGCCTATGAATCACGAAAAGGAGAAGTGCTGCAGGTTGCACTGGATAAGGCGATATCAGTCATTTGCTTTAGCCAATATAACGATGGTGGTTGGGGCTACCATAACGAAGCGCATCCAGCGTCAAACCTGTCCATCACCTTGTGGCAGATCGAGGCGCTCCGACTCGCCTCCCAGCAAGGTTGGTCTGGAGTTCGACCGCGAGTCGAGCGTGGCTTGCGTTGGATGGCCGGTGTGGCCGCAGATGACGGTTCCTTTGGCTACCAGAAAAGTGGGGACACTCCCGGTGGTGCTTCACAGACCCTGACCGCCATGGGTGCCATGAGTCTGTTGGATCCCGCCCACATCGGCCTGGTGTCTCCCAGTCGTCGCCAAGCCATCAAGGCGCAGATGCAGCGGTTGGCGTCAACCTCCGGTCCGGATATGGACTATTATCGGCGGTATTTTCTGACGGCTGCCCTCAAGAAAATGAAAGAAGAGTCTGCTCAGCAGGGGCTCGTGGCGATCCGCCGTGAGCTTGTGACCCGGCAGATTAAGCAGGGCGCTGAAGCCGGCAGTTGGCAAGCCGACACTCGCTGGGGTTCATCTGGCGGTCGTATCTATGCCACCGCCATGGCTTCCCTGTCATTGCGGTGATTGTTCTTCCAGCTCAAAGACGGCCAGCGAGGCCGCTGGCCCTCCAAAAGAGAAGCAAAGACGGGCATTATCTGCTGGAGGGCCGCCGGCCTCGGCGGCCGAATGGTAAAGGAACCTTTGCGACATGATCAAAGAACTTTTCCCGCACTTGCCATTTCTCTGTAAAGCGCTAACATGAAGGTGTTCTGAGCGTTACTAAAACAGGAGGTTACTATGTTTCAGAAACTACTTGTTTGTACAGATGGGTCTCCATACGGCGATGTGGCTTGTCAGTATGGCTTCCAACTGGCGGCTGCAATGAAAGCCAAGCTCTCCGGCCTGCATGTGCTGGATATCCGGATGATTGAG
>JBAXDB010000198.1:0-3285 GCA_037141135.1 bacterium
GGTTTGTTGATGGTCACGCCGCTGGATGTGGAATGTACATAGGTCGGAAGTTTGCCGGGTTCCTGAATGGTGTAGGACTGGGCATAGAGCGTTGATGCATATACCGAGCTGAGTAGAATCAAGACAACGAGTTTCATTAGTCCTCCCATGAACGTATTATGACCGCTACGGGATTGGTTCACAATGCATATTGTTTCTGGAAAAACATGTTGCGGCGGCAATGTGCAGGTGCCTATGGCCGCGTTGGCGGCAAAAAGGCGATGCGGGAGATCCGTTGGTGAAGTATTTCGTTGATTTTGCGGGGACGGGGGCTGAGGCGCTGATGAAGTCCTGTCGCCTGTCCCCGGGAAGTGTGAGGGATGTCAATCCGCCGCACGCGTTGCAGCCGTTGTTTGACGAGTTGATCGAAGTCGGGTTGCGGATTCGGGGTGAAAGCGCCGAATTATCCGTCAAATTGCTGGAGTGTCTGGCGCTGAGAATCGATTTGTTTACGTTGCGTCAGATCGCGGATGAATGTCACATTTCCAGCGCCTACTTATGCCGGTTGTACCGGCGGTATGACAACCAGAGCCCGTACCAGCATCTGTTAAGGCTTAAGATGAATGCCGCGGCGGACCGGTTGGGACAACCCGGCTTGCTGATCAAGCAGGTTGCCGAGGAGGTGGGGTTTGACGATCCCTGTCATTTTTCCCGGGTATTCCGGTCAACCCTGGGGCTCTCTCCGGCGGCGTTCCGGCGAATACGACAGTCGTGAATCTTGCAATAGATGTTTTCGTGGACCAGTCGCTTGATTAAAGGAGCGGGCAATGAAGTCCTCAATCCCGTGCAGACGACATGCCGCGACATGGCTGAGAAACTGATTTGTCAGGCCATATCCATCAAGGTGGTCGGCTTATCAGCCTGGCCAACGACTTACGCGGCAGGTGTCTCGTGATGCCTTCATGCTTTCACATCAAATTCCAGAGGAGTTGATGGGCGATCCCATTGCGTTCGCCAAGCGAAACATCGTCCAGACTGATGACGCTCTTGGGGTAGTTGTCGCTGATACGCTCCAAACTACGAAACTCACGGTCAATCACGGCTGGTTCTGCGAGGAGATAGCAGACTTGGTGATAGGCCCGGTGGCCGTCCTTTTCGACGATGAAGTCCACTTCGAGATTCCGCATGGTCCCCACATGCACCGTATAGCCCTGGGAACGGTAATGGAGATAGACAAGGTTCTCTATGCGCTGGGGCAGGGCGGCTTCGAATCCGGTGGCCAGATACTGCCTGTAGGCCAGGTCGTTCAAGTAGTACTTGCGGTTTCCCGCCAGAAGTTCTTTTCCGCGGATGTCATAGCGGTTGCATTCGTGGACCAACATCGCCTGGCAGAGATGGGACAGGTAGGCGGAGACCGTTTCGAAGTTCGTCCGCTGCCCTTTGCTTTGCAAATAGTCAACGATATTGCGTACCGACACAAGACTGCCGGCGTTGTCACAAAGAAAACGAAAGAGCCGTTCAAGGAGATCCGGATCTTTGATCTTATGACGGCGCACAACGTCATTCAGCAGAATGGCGTCGCGCAGGGCCATCACATAGTGACGCCGCGCTTCCTCGGACTGGAGGTTCAACAGTTCAGGAAGCCCCCCGGACTGGAGATACTCGAGCAAGGTGGCCTTATCCTTTTTCGCCTTTTTTGCCGCGCTGAATTCGTCGAACGAAAATGGGAATATCTCGAACGGAACATAGCGGCCGGTCAGGAGTGTTCCCAGTTCCGTGGAGAGTAAATGGGCATTGGAGCCCGTCACAACGATCTCGTACTCCTGTCGGCTATCCTGGGAGTAGGCGTTAACCAGTCGTTCCCAGCCCTCAATTTCCTGGATTTCATCAAGAAACAAATAGACTTTCCCCTTGACCTTCAACCGCTTGCGGTATTCCAAGATCAAGTCGTGAGCCTGCCGATGATTGACGAGATCGGCGAGTTCCATACGTTCCTTGTCCAGGTAGAGGATGTTGCTCCATGAAACGCCTCCTTTGACAAGGCCCGCCATGATTTGTCGCAGGATGAAACTCTTACCGCAACGACGTTGACCCATCAGCACTTTGGTCAAACGGTTACCCCTGAACGGTTGAACCCTCTCGACATAGCGCTCGCGAGGCACACCAGTATCAGGAAGGCCTCCTTCCCAATAATTACAACATGCGACTTTATCGAATAATTCTGACATGTTTGAAAGTTACGATCTTAACGCATAAAATTCAAGCTAAAACGAAATTGTGTCATGCGACTGAGCAGGGTCTTCGTCATGGGTGAGGCCGGTGACGGGTTCTATTGGATCGCACCCGGGGTGGATGGCAGGGGCTGCGGATTCAGATGGTCGGGAACATGGGCGGCCTTGATGCGTCCTACGACATGGGCCGGGATCACCGTGCCGGCCTCCACCGCATATATCCACGGGGCACCCAGCCAATTGCCGGCCGCACCCCCGATATACGTGGCGTAGGCTGGATAGAGGAGCTTGTACGCCGCCTTGCTTTGGTTTGCATCGCCCTTGGCCCGCAAGTAACTCAACGCTTCCGTACTGGCCTTGGCTTCTGGATAAAGGTTGAAAAACGGCATCACGCTATACAGAAACGCATAGGTGCCCTTGTAGGTGCGTTGGGCGAAGTCCTTTGAGTGGCCGGACTCGTGCAGGCCCACAGGCACCAGATCCGAATAGAGGTTGATGGTGTTCGAATAGGGGTTGTAGTTGTCGCCCCCGAAAAAACGGCCCGGCATGATCGTATAGCCCAGCCAACTGAGCATCCCGAACGTGTAACGCCAGCCGGGCGCAATCGCCTTGTTCCGGAAGGTCCGGTGCAATTCTGAACCGACACAGTAATCGTTGATGCGAACCTTCACGTCCCGTAACTCATTGTCGGCCAGATATTGTTGGACAGCCACGACGGTTTGCGTTGAGATCTGGTGGCTGTCCATCTTGTAGTTCCACAGGAGCAGCTTGGCGAGCAGGCTTTCCGGCCAGATCCATCCGCTGGCGTCCAAGAAACGGTGCGGGGTGCCATAGGTGATTTGGGGTTCATTAGGCTCCAACTTCAGACCATGGACGTAGTCGGCATCCTTGCCAAATTGGTAGGGCACAGTCGCACAACCTGCGCATGACAGAAGCGCACCCAGAAGCAGCCACCTGAACCGAAACATATAACCAGCCTTTCATGAAACCCAGAATGACGGATTACGCTGAATCACATGAAGATTAGCACGGGGCGGGCAACGGTCAAGTGGGACTGATGGGCAAAGTGGGCGTG
>JBAXDB010000199.1:0-3282 GCA_037141135.1 bacterium
TCATAATGAAAGCCATGAAAGCTCAAACATGGATCACTTGCCTGCTGGCCCTCCCCACCCTGCTCTGCAGTTCCTGCTCATTCAATACCGATAAACCTGATGGCTCGGGCACCATCGAATGTACCCAGATACGGTTGGCACCCGAAGTCGCGGGCCGCATTTCTTCACTCCTCATTTCTGAAGGCGCCAGCATCACCAACGGACAGGTTGTGGCCACCATCGACTCCGCAATGTATCTACTCCGCTGTGACGAAGCGCGCGCCGCACTGGCCCAAGCGCAAGCCCAACGTGATCTGATGCTCGCCGGCAGCCGGGATGAGGATATCCAACGGGCCCGGGCTCAAGTCCGGGAGGCCAAGGCCAGCGCCGATGCCGCCATCACCGATTCCCGGCGCATGGAGACCCTTCTGACCCAAAACAGCGCCACCCAGAAACAACGGGATGATGCGGCCACAGCCCTGGAACGGACCTCTGCCAGTCTGGCGGCCTCCGAACAGCAACTGGCCCGTCTCATCAAGGGAAACCGGCAGGAGGAGATCCGCGCAACCCAGGCGGCTGTCGAATTAGCCCAAGCCCGGCTTGCCCAAGCCGAAAAGGCCCTCGCCGACTGCACGGTCAAATCACCCGCAACCGGCACCATCACCACCAAAAATGTCGAACAGGGTGAAATGGTGATGGCGGGCACCCCGCTGGCCACCTTGTCGCAATTGAGTGAAGTCTGGCTCTCGCTCTACCTGCCGGAAACCAAACTGCCCAGCGTCAAACTCGGACAAAAGGCCCGCATCAAAGTGGATGGTGATCCCGTCCGTTACGAAGGCATCATCACCTTTATCTCAGCTGAAGCCGAGTTCACGCCCCGCAACGTACAGACGCCCGACGAGCGCACCAAACTGGTGTATCGCATCAAAATCACCCTGCCGAATCCAAAGAACACTTTCAAGCCAGGCATGCCGGCTGATGGATATTTGTGAGAGATCCTGTTATAGAGACAAAGAATCTGGGCCGCTCATTCGGTGATGTGGAGGCTGTGAAAAGTGCAAATCTCTCGATTCAACGCGGGACCTTCTTCGGCCTGATCGGTCCGGATGGCGCCGGGAAGAGCACCACCATCCGGTTATTGTGCGGAATCCTGAAACCCACGCAGGGCGAGGGAAACGTTCTTGGATTCAATCTCAGAGATAACCCCGAAGCCATTAAAGCCCGGATCGGTTATCTCTCTCAGGCCTTCACCCTCTACGGTGATCTGACGGTGGATGAGAATATTGAATTCTTCGCCGACCTCCATGGGGTGGCTCACTTTCAACGGCGTCGCGATGAACTGCTGGCCTTCACCCGGCTCGAGCCCTTCCACAAAAGGCTGGCCGGCGTCTTATCCGGCGGCATGAAGAAGAAACTCGCCCTGGCCTGCGCCCTGATTCATACCCCGGAAATTCTATTTCTCGACGAACCGTCAACCGGCGTCGACCCGGTTTCACGCGGTGAATTCTGGATCATCCTTAAAGCACTCCTCGCCAAAAATATCACCATCATCATGACTACCCCTTATCTCGACGAAGCCGAGCGTTGTCATCAAATCGCTCTGATGAACGCCGGACAAATCATCCGGCTGGATACCCCCACCGCCATTAAAGACACGCTTCGCGGCCGCATGTACTCCGTCATCGGCGGCAGCTCGCTTCACGACGTCCACCAGATTTTAAAACAACACTGGCCGCCCACCGCCTTGGTGCGATATGGGGACCGCCTCCATATTTTTGCCGCCCGTGGTGAAGAGGAAATTCGCGAGGCCACCGCCTGGCTGACACAAAACGGCCAAGCCGGACTTCAATTTCAACCCATTGAGCCCTCGCTTGAGGACGTTTTTGTTTCCCTGATGAGCAAACCACAGGAAGGATCACACCCATGAAGACTTTTACCTATTCCTTATTCTTTCTCTTCCTTCTCCCGTTTGCCCCTGCCGCGGCCATGACAAACACCCTGACACCGGATGCCGTGGTGCAAATGGCCCTGGCCCATAACCCTGCGCTGAAGGGCCGGCACGAAGACTTAAACATGGCCACTGCCCGCCGGGTACAAGCAGAAGCAGGCTTCAAACCCCACCTCGATGCCCGCGCCCAAGCCCAACACTTTGAAGGCCTGGAAAATGGCACACTCGGCCCCGGATTAACCCTCCCGGTAATAGACGATCAGTATTCGGCATCCATCGGCATCACTCAACCTCTTTACACCGGAGGACGGCTCACCCAACAACGCCGTAGCGCCCAATATCAGGAGGTCGCGGCGCAACACTCCCTTGCGGCGACAGCATCTGATATTGAGCTTCAAACCCTGACCACCTACTGGCAGTGGAGCAAAGCGCTAGCCCAGATAACCGCCTTTCAGTCCGCCGTCGTCCGCACGGAAACCCAACTCACCGATACGCGGAACATGAAAAATGCCGGATTAGCCACCGACAATGACCTGCTGGCCAATGAGGTGCTGCTTGATCAAATCCAACTGCAACTGCAATCAGCCCAACAGCAGGCAGATCTAAACCGGATCCAACTAACGCAACTGACCGGTCAGGAGATTACCCCCCGGCAATCGCCCCTTAAACCGGAAGCGCCTGCGATAGCACCATTCCCGAACTTGCAAGGCGCCTTAAGCATCGCCCTTTCAAACCGGCCCGAATTGGCCAGCCTTCGACTAAACGCGCAAGCCAGTACTGCGCTCATTGGTGTGGCACAGGCAGAAGCCCGCCCCCAACTTTCCTTGATGGCCCGCTATGAACAGGGGAACCCGAACCAGCGGGATTTTCCACCCGATGACAAGTGGCGGGATGATGCCTATATCGGTGCAGCCGTCACCTGGAATCTTTTTGATGGCGGCCTGACCCGCGCCCGCACAGCCGAGGCCAAGGCTAAGGCCTCCCGTGATACTTACCAGCTTCAAGCCCTCGGCGAGGCTATTGTTGCTGAAACCCAGTCTGCTTTTCTCGCCAGAGACTTCGCGCTCTCACGGCTCAAAACATCAAAACATGCCGAAGCCAGCGCCACTCGCAACCTTCAGGTCGCAACCGATCAATGGAAAAACGGCACTGCCCGCCACTCAGAAGTGCTGGAGGCCCAGACCAAACTAACCCTCACCACCGCCCAGCGCATCGCCGCAGAAGCCGATGTGCTCATCGCCGAAGCCACCTTGAAGCATGTCATTTACTGGCAATAAGATACCCGCCAGCGCAAGTATTTGCCGCAAATTTGCGGCGATTAAGGAGCTTATTCACCGCATCGACTTCTTCGGCGA
>JBAXDB010000200.1:0-3268 GCA_037141135.1 bacterium
TTGCTTGGGGAACTCAGGCACAGGGCTGTTGATGCGCATATGTCTCTCTCCGCATGGATCACGGCGACACTCAAAGATCTGAATCCCCCACCGCGCGAACTCGAAGAGCTGCGGACACGCGCAATCAAACGCATGGACCAAGGTTTTCACCTGGGGGGTAACCCCATGACACGGGACGAAATCCATGCCCGATAATCTCTTCATCGACACCAACATCCTTGTCTATGCCCACGACTTGGATGCTGGTGAAAAGCACATCAAGGCGAAAGATCTGGTAACCAATCTCTGGCTGTCAAAACCGCTGCCTTGGATCAGCGTCCAAGTCCTCCAGGAATTACTGGTGACGTTGCGCCGCAAAGGAGTGGCGCCGGCCCCCGCACGGGAAACCGTAGATGCCTACACACACTGGCGAGTTGTGGAAAACGACGTCGGCCTGCTCAAGGCAGGTATGGCGGAAATGGAGCGGTGGCAACTCTCATTCTGGGACGGCCTGATTCTCGCCGCCGCCCGCCGAGCCCATGCCAAAACGATCTTAAGCGAAGACCTAAGTCACGGGCAAAACTACAACGGGGTCAGTGTGCAGAACCCTTTCCGGGCATAATCGCATTTTATGACACAACCGGAAGAATTGAATCAGATTGCCGAGTTTGCCCGGAAGTATGTCAGCACCACAAAAAGGCATATTTTCTTAACCGGGAAGGCCGGCACTGGCAAAACCACGTTTTTGCGAAACATTGCCCGATTTACACACAAGAACACGGTGATAGCGGCACCAACGGGCATTGCGGCCATCAATGCCGGCGGGGTGACATTGCATTCGCTGCTTCAACTCCCCTTTGGTGCCTTCCTGCCCGAAGACAACCCCCAGCTCGAAGGCGACATCACCACGCAACTGAATACGCCTAAAAGCATGATGGCCAACCTGAAGATGAACAGCCGGAAGCGCGAGATGATCCGGGCCATCGAACTGCTGATCATTGACGAGGTCAGTATGCTGCGGGCCGACCTGCTCGATGCCATCGACACCGTTCTTCGCAAAATCCGCCGCAAAGACAGCCCCTTCGGCGGCGTACAGATGCTCTTTATCGGCGACCTGCTCCAACTGCCTCCCGTCGTCAAGGATGATGAACGGCCCTACCTGAAGAAGTATTATGCCAGCCACTATTTCTTTGCGGCCCGCGTCATCAGTGAAGTCCAGATGGTATACCTTGAACTGAATAAAATATACCGGCAGAGTGACCCCACCTTCATCAGCCTGCTCAACAAGCTGCGCGATAACCGGATTAGCAAGGAAGATATCGACCTACTGAACCGTTACTACAACCCCGATTTCCGGCCACAGTCAGGCAAGCCGTACATCAACCTGACCACGCACAATTACAAAGCCGACCGCATCAATAGTTCAGAATTAGCTGAATTGAAGGGCAAAACCTACGAATACCGGGCGGAAGTGGACGGCGAGTTCCAACCCAACAACTACCCTGTTGAAGAAATCCTCAAGCTGAAGAAACACGCCCAAGTCATGTTCATTAAGAACGACCCGAGCGGTCAGGGCGGCTTCTTCAACGGCAAATTAGGCACCGTTTCAGAGTTGGACCTGAACAGCATTGCCGTCAGATTTTCGGACGGCAGTCCCGACGTGACAGTCGAGCCGTATGTCTGGGAGAACAAACGCTTCAAGCTCAACGCGGAAAATATCATTGAAGAAGAGATTGTCGGCACATTCAAGCACTACCCCATCAAGTTGGCCTGGGCCATCACAATACACAAAAGCCAGGGATTAACCTTTGAGCGAGCCATTCTGGATGTCTCCGGGGCATTTGCGCCCGGGCAGGTTTACGTGGCACTTTCACGGCTGACAGGCCTGGGCGGCTTAGTTCTTTCAGCACCGTTTGGCGCACAGTCCTTCAACCCGGATACGGCGGTTACCGACTTTGTCCATGACAAGCAGCTTGAAACGAGCGCCATCTTGAGCGATCTCCGCATGGCGGCCTCGGAATATCTCGGCAGTTATGTCACGGAGGCCTTCGACCTCAGCCATTTTGAATGGCAGCTCAGCAACCATGCGATGACCTACGATAAAGACGAATTGATTTCGGCCAAGCAGAAATTTGCCTCCTGGGCAAACGATCTGGCACAACAGGGATCCGAGACGAAAGCCGTAGCGGACAAATTTGTGGCCCAACTGAGAAAGATCACCGCACAGCGGCCCATCGATTTCGAGTTTCTTACCGCCCGCCTCAAAGCGGCCCTTCACTATTTCGATCCGCTCTTTGCGCAGTATCGACGTCAATTTGAGGTGCATCTAGGTACCGTGGCGGCCGTAAAAGGCACCAAGGCTTACCAGACCGAACTCAAGGAACTGGCCTCCGTGTGCGCCTCCGCGCAACATGGCATGTACAAATCGCTCGCCATGGTGGAAGCGGTCATCGCCGACAAGGAATTTACCCGCGAGAGCATCAAAAAACTGAGCCTGCCCCCCCAGCTGAAACCGGTGATTCCCATGGCGATCAAGAAGCCAAAGCCACCAAAAAACCCGAAATTGCACAGTTCCCTACTATTCCTTACAGGCGAGACCATTGATCAGATAGCCCTCAAGCAGGACATAAAGGTTTCGACCGTACAAGACCATCTTACATGGGGCATTAGACAAGGCCTGATACCAATCCATAAATTGATGCCCCTGGCCGATGTAAATGAAATTATTGCCTGCTCCGAAAAACTGGGCACGGAGTTGCTGTTGCCCATCAAGGAGGCGCTCGGTGAAAAATACGACTACCGCGCCCTGCGCATGGTCATGGCTCACAAACACTTGCTCAATAACTAGTGTAGTGTCCCTCAATTAACTAGACAGTAACGCTGTCGAATAGGAGAAGATGACCACCCGCTTCGCTTGAGGCACGGAGCCCAGTGAGGGAGAGGCAGAACAAAATGTTGCGGCGTTTTTATTCGGGAGTACCCGAGCCAAAAATGCCGCAACACCGCTCCTCGAGGAATACCCGAACCTGCGTTGTGCCAGGATTCGTGGAAGGTATCCCCCTCCCTCAGGTATCTTGAGGCCCTTGGCATAGACCGAAGGAATCTGCCGCAACCTCTCGCTAGTTTAAAGAACTATTTTAACTAGTAATTATGTCACTTTAAGCACTCGTTCAGAGTCCTAAATATACACAAGTCACTAAACCCCAACAATCTATCGTGGCGAAGCCACGCCCGACGGTCACGCTGACGGATTCGGCGCGCTAGCGACGAATACCGTCCGGCGTGTTGT
>JBAXDB010000201.1:0-3255 GCA_037141135.1 bacterium
GACGTCGGCTGCCACCTGTGCTTCCGCCTTCGGTACTCCGGCGGACATGCCGGCGGCTGCCCACTGCAAACTGCTCACTGCCCAATGACCTGCCCACTGACCTGCCCAATGACCTGCTCACTGACATCCATTGTGCCTCGAACATGAATTTCAAAAAGACCTTTTTTGATAACATAAGGCTCTTTAACAAAAGGACAAACTACCAGGTTATCACCCTCTGGATAGAGTGTGCGGAAGGCACGCAAGCCGTTTATTTCAAACGCATCGGGGCTAATCTTTGCCTCAATCGCATCCACACGGCCGCCAGACCGTTCGATCACAAAGTCAATCTCCCGCTGGCTTTTATCGCGCCAATAATGAATAGCAGAGAGGGAAATCTCGGTCCGTAGTTCGTCCAAAACTAGATTTTCCCATAAAAGACCGCGATCCGAATCCCGGATGGACTCCCAGCCACGGATATGAGCAACCAAACCGGTATCAACGGCATAAATCCGGGGTTGGGCAATGACCTCACGGTGCCCGCCCCCGTGAAAAGGGGGTATCCGGATGATGGCGTGGGCTATTTCCATGGCATCCAGATGCGACATTACCGTGGGTCGCGTCATTCCCGACTCTTTCGCCAAATCGGTAATATCGAGCTGTCCGCCATTCCGCATGCAAGACAAGGCGAGGACTTTAAGGAAACCCGTACGATTACGCACCCCGAAAAGTTCCTGGATATCGCGGGCGTAGAAACTATCCATCCAATCCGCGAAAAATTCAGGATCAGGCTTATCAGCCAGGAGGAGTCGGGGAAAGCCACCATGGAGCAAGCGCCGGCCAAGATCCGGAACGTCAAATTCATTCAGGCATTCCCTCCATAAGACAGGCGGGAAATGGATTGAGCGCTTACGGTCCGTCAGGGAATCCTTGAATTTCCGGGTGGCGGCCAGAGTTGATGAACCCGTAGCAAGAATGCGCAGATCCGGTCGGGTATCCGCCGCGATTTTGAGAAGCTGACTGGGATCATCCAAGCGGTGAATTTCATCCAGAATTAAAGTTGCCCCAACCGGCTGTTGTGCCAGAAAAAACTCTGGATCGACGCACCTTCGCTTAACAGAAGGCAGGTCACAGTTAAAGAGAATCCCCTCCGGAATTTGGCGACAAAGAGAAGTTTTCCCCGTACGTCGCACGCCGGAAAGCCATACAATATTCCGCTCATTCCAAAGCCGATGAATCCGATCACACCAATACGGTCGTAATTTCATATAACCATACTATACAAATAGACGCCTAAAAGTAAATTGCAAAAACATTGATTGTTAAACATTTAAGAGGTTAAACGTGAAATGTGAAGCGTAAGACGTGAATAGATTATCGGCTCAAAGTGCGGCTCAAAGTGGCAGCGGCGTCTCGCCGCTGATTATCAGGAACCCGAGGCGAGACGCCTCGGCCACTTGGCCAGTATCGGCCGACGGTTCGACAAGCTCACCGCAGGCATTGCTCAGGGCAGGCCGTCGGCCCTCCAAGTGGGATACCTCCCTGTGTTTTCCTCGAGTTAGCGTTCAACGTTGGATGTTCGATGTTGACTGTTCGATGTTCGCTATCTTAGGTCGCGTTCGTCCCTCTCTTCTGGAGGGCCAGCGGCCTCGCTGGCCGGCCAATCAACGGCACCCAGAGAGACCACCTCGCCGTTCTCGCCTCTATCGGTCCAGCAGCCGCCGGGGACCCTTCGACGGTTCGACAAGCTCACCGCAGACATTGCTCAGGGCAGGCCGTCGGCTGCCACCTGTGCTTCGCTCTACTGCCCACTGCAATCTGCCCACTGCCCACTGCATTCCCTCACTTCAAACAGTCCAGCACCTGATCCGGGGTAACGACTTCGATTCCCGGGGCACTCTTTCCGCTTCGCAGCCACAATGCGGTTACCACCTTGCGCCCTTTCAGGAACGGAGCCTGTGTTACCCGCGCCATAAGATCCGCAGCGACAGCGTTAGGGGCGGAGCGTTCCCCTGTCCACTTGACCTCACCGATTAATATCGACTGACCATCCAGCGACTCCGCAACCACGTCTAATTCCATTGGGGAGCCATCCAATCCTGTGCCCCACCAGCGTGAAGCTGGTCCCCATCGGAGCCCCCCGATACCGAGAAAAGGGACCGATTGACGCGCCAGGTCTTCCCAATGTCCCCCGACATAGGAAGCGAATTCCTTATGCAATATTTCGTCAGCCCCTTCCATAATTCCCATTTCCAGCAAAGAGCGTTGCGGTTGCACGAAGCGGACATGGAAGCGCAGAAAAGGATCTTTCAGTCGATACAGGGTCCGCTTGCTGTTCTTTGGATCCTCACCGAACGGAACCTCCCGAAGGACATAGCCGAGTTCGATCAGATGCGCGAGCGGCCGAGTGAGGCTGCCAGCCGGCTTACCCATTCTCCCGGCAATTTCCGAGAGGCGATTACAGCCCATGCCGATAAGAGAGAGCAGTGACTTTGCCTGACTCCCGCTCCGCATTTCGTCCTCAAGGAGTCGGTCTGGTTCTTCATGCAATACCCCATTCTTGCTCAACACTAATTCATGGAGGGCGCCATTCAGAGACCGGCAAGGGGCTGCAAGTTCCCAATAACGCGGCACGCCACCCCAGACAGCATAGGCCTCAATGGCCGCATCACCCGCGACGGAAAGCCCATCCCGGATCCAACCCGCATTCAGGGGCTCGATCCGGAGAATTTCACTGGCGCGCCCATAAAGGGGCTCAGACCGATCCAATACCAACCCCTGCATCATGCGTTGCGACGAGCCACACAACAGAATGTTAATCTTTTTCGGTCCCCGCTCATCAAGATAGTGCTGAATAATACTGGGGAGTTCCGGAGAGGCCTTAACAAGATACGGGAATTCATCCAACAGGAGATTGAATCCCGCCGGGGCGCGGGCATCGAGGGTCTCAAATAAAGACGCCCATGATGGGTAGCGGACGGCGGCAAACCCCGGAATGAGTCGTTGAACCTCCCTGGCCAGTGCCTCAATCAGGAGCAATGCCTCACGTTGATCAGCCAGAAAATAGGCGTCGCCAGGACCAGCCACATGCTGAATCAGGGTTGATTTCCCACACCGCCGTCGGCCATAGACGACAGCCAACCCGCCCCTGTCGCCGGTCAAAAACCGCCGCAGCCGCCGCTGTTCATCATCGCGATTTAAAAAGGTGCATTTCATATGCAGAATCATGCAATAGAAACATAATGTTTGTAAAGCATGTTGTTAACATTCGTTATT
>JBAXDB010000202.1:0-3250 GCA_037141135.1 bacterium
ACGATTGCGCGGGGTGGTAGTGGTTATCCATTGCTGCCCCGCGCATTTTTTTGTAATAGTGACTTTGTGCAATTGACGATGAAAATAACGACAGTCAAGAATGGTGCCAACACAACGTCAGTAACAACCACCAGCCTCTTTGAAGATGCGAAGAACCCACCCCTTGCCCCTCCAAGGAGGGGAGCCAGAGAAGAGAGAGCCCGAAGGATTTCCCCTCCTTGGAGGGGTTGGGGGTGGGTTCTTCTCTGCTGGATAATGGCGCTTTCTTCCAGTTCTCCTCTCGTTGGACTCTCTGAATCAATCCCCTCCACGCCCTCTCCCGTCAAGCCTCACTATGAGGGGCGGATCCGGCTGGACTATGATTACCGCTCTGAAGGGGGATCGAAGGACTCGGATCTTTATGGGTACTGGTATGGCAGTGGCCGCGACCTTGCGAACGGACAATTTGATTTCTATGCGTCCGGACGCGAGCACACCGATCTTGATGGTTCATCGACATATGATGGAACCTTCCGCAGTGTGGATGATGCCAAAGGGGTGACTGAAAATCGTCTATTGCAGGCTTATGGGGATATCCATGACCGCAATGGGCGTGCAAAACTCAGGCTGGGGCGTCAGTATATTGATATCGCCGATTACCTGCAACTGGATGGTGGTCAAGCGACGTTGTTTGAAAACGGGCCGCTGGGGGGCCGGGTTTATTTCGGTGTTCCCGTCAGTTACTACACCTCCGTTTCCGGCGATCTTGCGGGAGGTGCGTCATTGGTCGGTCGGCCATGGACGGGAAACCAAACGCGGTTCACCTGGACCGAATACTATGACGATAGTGAGGGCGGGAACGATCAAAATTATTTCGTTGATCTCCAGCAGGAGGTGACGGATTCCATGCGGACAAGGGCCCAGCTCTCTGTGCTTAATGATGAGTTCCGTATGGCGCGTCTGGATGGCTCCTTCTTTGCGCCAGATGGCAACACAGATTTGCATGTCGGGGGCAGTCGCTGGGGGCAATTTGATGCCAAGACCAGAGCCTATTCGCCTCTTTACAACCAGCTCGGAAATCAGCAGCCCTACACCTACCTCTATTCACGGTTGTCATATGCCTTCTCTCCCAAGTGGATGCTGTCGCCCGGAATCTCGGCCAGGTTTGCTGATAGCAGTGATCAGGGGTTCAGCAATCGGGACTATCGTGATTATGATGTGACGCTGGTTTTTGAGCCCAGCAAGGCCTTGAGTTCGTCCCTTTCCCTGCAGTATTGGGATGTGGATGGGGGCGATAGCTTTCTGGGGTTGAGCGGGGAAGTCCGTTACCGGCACCGTAGAATCTGGGAAGTCAGCGTCGGGTCTGCGTATGTGGACTATACCTATCAGAGCTATTCGGATATTTCCTACTCCATTAATGGCGGACAGACTGTGTTTCGCCAGGATGGCACGGTTACAGAGGAGTCGCCTTACACACTCACTTATTTCCTGAGAACAAAGTGGAATGTCACCCGCAAGTTGATTCTGAGGTTGCAGGGGGACATTGAGGATCGCAAAGAAGCCGCTGATTTAAGCTATCGGGCCCGGGGATCGGTTGAGGTGAGATTTTGAAAAAGGCGCAGGATATGTTGAATAATTTACCACCCGCTTCGCTTGAGACACGGAGACACAGATTTCTCCCCGTATTGCTCCAAGGAACCGTTGCGGGAATTTCAGATTCGGTACTCCGGATCTGGAATTCCCGCAACATTCTCTTCTTGCCTGCTTGGATTCTCTGTGCCTCCGTGTCTCAAGCGAAGCGGGTTAATCTTCTCGCCCCAGTGCGCTGCTCTTCTGTTTCTGTCCGTCAGGGGTGGGTTCTTCGGTTTGGATTAATCTTAGCCTCATCCCTGTCCATGCTCTTGTCGGCAGGGTGTAACAAGGAAGAGTCCTATAAGCTCGCCTTCAGTCATAACCTGCACGTCACAGAAAACGGAATGGCCTGTGCGGATTGTCATGGAAAACTGAATGAGGGACGTTTCGCCGTTCCGACGCACGCCTCCTGCAAGGAATGCCATGAAGATTGGGTTACAGCCAAGACAATTGATGCGAAAACCTGCGGCATGTGCCATAAAATCAAGGATTTAAAGGAATTGTCTTTGGATAAGCCCGGCAAGATGACGGCGCAGGCCAATGGCGTTTTCATGCATAGTGCCGCTTTGACAAATCGCTGCGCGGATTGTCACGGGACGCTCTTTGATAAGAAAGTAACCCGCATTCCCGAGATGACGCGTAAGGTGAAACTTGAAATCCGCGAGCGGGCGCACAAATGGGGAATGGATTGCGCCGCCTGCCATGTGAATATGGACGCAAAAACCCCGCCCCCGAATCACAGCCAGAACTGGACGCGTCGGCATGGTGAACTGGGAACTCAGCCGGATAATGTTTGCGGGGTTTGTCACCGTGATGAATCATGCCGGGAATGTCATCAGGTTACGAGGCCCGCCTCGCACAATAACCTGTGGCGGTTGAAAACCCATGGCATGCAGGGTGCGTGGGATCGCGCGCGCTGTCTGGTCTGTCATCAGCAGGATTCCTGCGATGCCTGTCACGCCGAGACACGGCCCCTATCGCACAACGCCGGGTGGAAGCAGAATCATTGTTTGAACTGTCATGTCAGCAAGGGTACGGGTTCAGGGTGTACGGTGTGTCATGAAACGGACATCGGCTCACATCCTAATCCTCATGCGGCCGGCTGGCGGTCTCAGCATTGTAATAACTGCCATGCTGGGCCCCAGGCGGAACAATGCGGGGTCTGTCATGAAGGGGGCGCGTCACTTGCGAATCATCCGAACCCGCATGGGGCTGGGTGGAAGATGCAGCATTGCACCAGTTGTCATCCCGGGTCGCCTGATTCACAACAGTGCAGCGTCTGCCATGGCGGGTCTTTAGCCGAGGGGCATGTCAATCCGCATGTTGCCGGGTGGCGGTCTCAGCATTGTAACAATTGTCATGCAGGCTCAGAAGCGGCCGGGTGCGGGGTGTGTCACGAGGGCGTCACGTCGCTGGCGAATCATCCCGATCCGCATTCAGCCGGCTGGCGGGAGCGCCACTGTTTCTCCTGTCATGAGGGCACGCCTTCGGCGGATCAGTGTGCGGTCTGTCATCCCGGCGGGAACAATACTCAGGTGCATAGCAGTTTCTGGCCGGTATTCCATAACCACATGAATACTAAGAATTGTGGTTTTTGCCATCAGCCGTGAGAGTCAGTAGGCAGAGGGCAGTAGACAGT
>JBAXDB010000203.1:0-3247 GCA_037141135.1 bacterium
CAGGGGGCAACCGGCGCGACTCCCGCAGGCGGGCGCGTACCAGGCGAACGTGCCCCCGGCACGTGAGCTCGTACAGGGTCAACGCGTTGGAGCGGAATACCTGGACGCTCGAACGCGTCCGGGGGCAGGTTCCCAAGATGATGCGCCGCCAAGACCATGGTGATGATTGAAAAGATCATAGGCAGCCCCGGCGGCGCTACTGGTTGCCTGTCTTTACTTCGCCTAATGATGGCGCTGCAAAATAAGAAAAACTAGCCAACATGCCAGCCCCCCCCAAATCAGAATAATAATTGAAATACGACCTTTGCGTAAAAATGGATCAGATCGAAGAAGCCCATTAATTTCCTTCGATTTTGAAAATGCACGATACTCTTCTATCGGGATATTAAACACCGTGCTTCGCGGTAATATTTTTTGACGCAATTCATTATAGTTTCGCTCAAAATACATCCACATTTTGCGATAAATCGCTGCTGCCCCAGCAAAGGAGAAAATAAAGATTAGCAATAGAATAGTAGCAATCATGGCACCCATCTTCCTGTGTCCGGCTTCTCAATACATGCGATCCGTCAGAATTCGAAACGCTCGGGAAACCCCATTAATTATTGTGGAATAAGTTATGGAGATTTCTCCGCCAATCGGCTTCACCGTAGTGGATACCTCAGTTGGAGTTTGGATTCCCGCGTAATACGCTGGCCGTGTATGTGCATCGTAATTCCGAACCCCGCCAGTAAAAAACCATCTAGAAACATTACTGTCAATTATTGGTTGCCGTCCTGTGGATACTTGATGATCGGGGTCACGCCCAGCGGTTAAAGATACCGAGGCCCCTCCCTCCCATCGGGGGTTTCTCCAAGGCAAATTGAATCCAACGGATCCCCCGAAATAAACAGACGAATCCATAAAATCGTCGTTAATCGCAACACCCACATGTAATTCACCTGCAACAAAGTTAAGCGAGCCAGATGCACCAAGTTCTAAAGTTGAATTCCCCTCGCAGAGTCCCCATGGATCCCTGAAGTTGACGGGGTTATTGGCGCAGAAGACATACTGGTTCAACCCGCCGGAGATCCCTATCGGGTCGTTAGAGAGCCACCGCCCCGTCTCCGGCTGGTAGTAGCGGTAGCCGTAATAGTAGAGCCCCGTTTCCGCATCGAGATACTTCGTGGAAAACTTAAAGGGATTGCTCCTTACGCTTGAATCAGCAACGTCCTTGATGAGTTTCCCATAGGGATCGTACTCGTAACGGGCCAGAATTGAGCCGTTTGTCGAAACGAGCTGTCCGACGTTGCCATTAGCATCGAAGAGGTAGAAAACAGTTGTTGAGTTGCTGGGTTGTTGAGTTGTTGAGGCAAGTAATCCACCGATGCCGCCGGCGCCTTGGAGGGAACCGCTGAGATCGAGGCCCCAGACGTAGGAGTTAGTGGACAGTAGACCGTTGGCAGTGGACAGTTCAGAAATGAGATTCCAGCCGTCATAGAGGAAGGATGAAGTTTGAATTATGAATGATGAATTGGTGGAAACGGTTTTGCCAATCCGGCGGGACATGTAATCATAGGCGAAGGCGAGTTTCAGTCGTGGAATTGCGGAAGGCAGGTTGGTCAGCGTTTCCATGCCAATGAGGCGGTTCTCGGCATCCCAGGTGTAGCTCCAGCGGCCATCCTGCGTGAGGTTGCCGTCGTCGTCATAACCGAACTGCTCGGGAGTCTGGGCGACGAAGACGTGGCCGGTGGCGGTGGTTATTACATCCAGACCGTTTGTGCCAGAGTTCTTCTTCACTCCTACCACGCTCACAAGCGGGAAGGCGGCGGAACTGGAATTTGCAATATCCAGGCAGGATTGGAAATACTGGCCGTAGCGCGTGGTGGCCTGATTATTTACCGTGATGGTCGCATCTGAGGCCGCTGCGCCCATGATCCGAGCTTTTGACGGGACTGTCTTCTGCGTGTACTGGTTCAGCGCGTTGGCTGTGTAGGTGTGTTTTGAACCATTGAGCATGTCGCCAGTGTAGACCTCGGTGCGGTTTCCGATCAAGTCGTAATCGTAGAGATATGCTTGGCCGTCGATGGCGTTGGCGGTGCTGGCGAGGTTAGTGCCGGCATAGCGCTTGGCCTGCTCGAGTTCGCTGCGCGCGTTGTAGGCGTATTTGTTGTGTGTCACCCCGAGGTCGCTGAAGGCCTCGCCGGACATTCCGACGGAGGTTCGGCGGCCGATGGGGTCGTTGGCGTAGTCGTATTGGGAGATGAGGGTGGAGCCGGAGGTGTTTTTGATTTGAGTGATGAGGTTGCGGTTTTCCTCATAGGAGCGGGTGATTTGGACGGGACCGTTGGAGAGGCCGGAGAGGAGGTCGCTTTCCGGCAAATATGAATACGTCGCCGCACGGAGTGCGCCTCCCACATTGTTGGAAACGGCGGTGAAGTGTCCGACTTGATCGTAGGCGTAGCGGATGGTGTAGTTGGTTCCTGCGGTGAAGCCGGTGCTGCGGCCGTATTGGTCGTAGGCGCGGGAGAGGGAGAACCCACCCCCTGCCCCTCCAAGGAGGGGATCAGATTCCGAGGCGAGTTGGAGGGCGTCGTTGTAGGTGAATGTGCGGGTGCCTTGGCCATCGGTGATGGTGGTTTGGCGACCGAGGCGGTCATAGGCGAAGGAGACGTCCGGGGTGTTGGTGGTGGAATAGTGGATGTTGGTCAACTGGCCGAGGGCGTCGTAGCTGTAGCTGGTGATGACTCCGCGCGCCCAGGTGCGGGTGGAGAGTTTGCCGTCGGGGGTGTAGGTGTAGGCGGGGCCGTGACCATCCGCGTATGTCTTGTTCGTTAACAATCCTGTTGTCTCGTCATAGAGCCAACGCGTACGGTCAAAGGATGAAGTATGAGTTATGAATGATGAATAATTCGAGATTACGAGCGAGGAATCGCGCAAGGTGTACATGGCGGTCATGCGGCCATATTCGTCATAGTCATAAGCCACGGGATAGGTGGCACCCCAGGTGGCGAGGACGCGGCTGTCGATGTCGTAGGCGGTGTAGGTGGCGCCGGAAAGGGCGTCGGTGACCTGAGTGCGGCGTCCGAGGGTATCGTAGATGTAGGTGGTGGTGTTGCTGGCGGCGTCCATTGTCCAGTCGATTTGGCCAAGGGCGTTGTAATGGGTCGTGGAGCCGACGGAGCCATCAGCACCCTCACCCCCACCCTCTCCCCTGAAGGGAGAGGGAGAAGATGCGGAGGTCTGGCGGCCGAGGGCGTCATGGGTG
>JBAXDB010000204.1:0-3218 GCA_037141135.1 bacterium
ATTACACACTTAAATTCTGGACATGGCTGATTCCTGCAAGCAGGATACTGGCTATGCGAGCGACAGAAAAATGGATGGATCAAGAGCTGGTGGACCTGCGAGTGGAGGGTTTGGAGAGGACACTGGTTGCCTATCAAAATACCGGCGTGGAAGTCAGGGCCGGATCACAGGCGCTTCTGAATTTTTCGAGCAATGATTATCTCGGGCTTGCCAGGAACCCGAAAGTTCTGGCTGCGGTGGAGGCTGCTGTTAAGCGCTATGGGGCTGGTGCCACGGCGTCACGACTGGTGACCGGCACTCTGGCTTGTCACGAGGAGCTTGAGCAACAGTTGGCGGCGCTGAAAGGGTATCCCGCCGCGCTCGTGTTCGGCAGTGGCTATGCGGCGAATGTTGGTATTATTTGCGCATTGATGGGGCGTGATGACCATATTTTCATCGACCGGCTGGCTCATGCTAGTCTGGTGGATGCCGCGGTTTTGAGCCGGGCAAAAGTCCATCGTTTTCACCATAATGACCCTGAAGATTTGCGGCGTGTGATCCAGCGGTGCGCTGCGACGGGAAGGCGTTTGATGGTGACTGAGTCCATATTCAGCATGGATGGTGATGTTGCGCCGTTAAAGGTTTTGACGGACTTAGCCGCAGAGGCGGGTATCATGGTGCTGGTGGATGAAGCGCACGCCACGGGAGTGTTCGGCCCTGATGGGGCGGGTGTGGTCCGGCAGGCAGGTGTCGAGGCGCGGGTCAATTGTTCCATGGGAACGTTGAGCAAGGCCTTGGGGGGATATGGCGGGTTTGTGGCCTGTTCCGGGGAGATGCGCCGATGGCTCATTCATAAGGCGCGATCTTTTATCTATTCCACAGCTTTGCCACCCGCCATGGTGGGTGCGGCGTTCGGGGCTTTGCGGTGTTTGCGCGATAATCCGGGAATGGGGCGTCAATTGCTTGAGCGGGCCGCGCTATTCCGGGCGCGCCTCCGGGAACTGGGCCTGAACACCGGTCCCTCGGAAAGTCAGATTATCCCTGTGATGGTGGGCGACAATGCACGCGCCGTCCGGCTTCACCGCCGGCTGGTGGAAATGGGAATCCTGGCGGTGGCCATCCGGCCTCCAACGGTTCCCCGGGGTACGGCCCGGTTGCGACTTTCAGTGAGTCTGGAGCATTCTCCCCAAATGCTGGAGCGTGTGGCCGGCATGATTGCCGGGGCCGCACAACTTGAAGGAGTCATATCATGATGTCGGTTGCCCACCGTTTTTCCCGTGCGGCGCAGACCTATGAACGGGGTGCTTCCTTGCACCGGCATGTGGCGGCGCGTCTGATGGAAACCCTGCCTGAGCCGGGGCGGGTGGGGGCCGGACGTATTCTTGAGGTGGGGTGTGGAACCGGAGTTCTAACCGAGCAGCTCCGCCAGCGTTACCCGGAGGCTTCCCTCTGTGTGCTGGATGTGGCGGATGGTATGGTTGCCGCTGTGCGTGAGCGCTGGGGTCATGACCACCGGATGGAGTTTGTGGTTGCGGATATCAGGGAATTTTCCGCTCCCAAGCCCTTTGATCTGATTGCCAGCAGTTCAGCGCTTCATTGGGTGACGCCATTGGACCGGACTCTGGTCAATATGAAGCGTCAGTTGTCGGAGAAAGGGCAGTGTTGCGCCGCTTTGATGATTGATGGAACCTTGAGTGAACTGCATGCGTTACGCCGGCGGGTGGCGCCGGGAAAGATTCCCGCCACACGTTTACCAACGGGCGAGGAAGTGCTTTTGGCGGCAGGTTCGGCCGGGTTTACAGTTGTTGCGAGCGAGGAGGAGTGCATCCAAACCCACTATCATTCCGCCGATGATTTCCTGAGGACGCTTCATGCCCAGGGGTTAACCGGGGGCACCGTCTCGCGGGCCTTTGCGGCGCTCTCACGCACGGAGTTGAAACGGTTAAGGCGGGAATATGATGTGGCCTTCCGCGATGAAAGGGCTGGCGTCTACGCCAGTTTTGTCGTCTTTTATATCCAACTGGAAGGCGACGGAACTTTCCGACCTTGGCTTGAGCATTAAACTCATGCATGCGGATCGTCGAAGTCGTTGAAGTGCCGAACATCCGACAGGTATATTGCTTCTTCAACAACTCCGCCGCCTCATTCTGTCCCCTCGCACGTAGTGTTGCCAGCTGCGACTCCAGATTCCCCACCAGGGTCCTATCGTAGAGAAACAACAAACGACGGATCAGTTCGTCATCCGAAACATCCTGCCGCTCCGGCACATATATAAGAATGTGAAAATGATTCTCAAGGGCAATCCACGTCAGGATCTGCGTTCCGCTGAACCCTTCCACTGCCCGCATCGTCTTGCGAAAAAGCTCCTTCTCCACCTCATCAAATACCCGCCGCCGACCCACAACCCTCGACATTATATGATAATACGCCGCCCCATCCTCAACGATTCTCGCTGTTCGCATATGAGTCTCCTCCCTCCGGCCACCTTCTCGGCGCCTCTTCTACTCATAACGAAACTAGTATCTGTTATATTGTAAACTATTTTAACTATTTTCCTGTCCCCGGTTGGCTGTTAAAGAACGCGTTGCTGACGCGATCAGGCATGAGTCATCGTTGCGCGGACGGAAAATCACACCTCACACCTTCAGGCACACGACCGCCTTGCATCTGATCCAGTCCAACGTCGATATCTCCGTTGTGAAGGAGTGGCTTGGTCATGCCAGTATCAAAACCACCAGCTTGTACGTGGAAATCAATATTGAGATGAAACGCAAGGCTCTCGCAGCCTTCCCGCCACCTGTCAGATCCGGAACAGCGCATGAAATGCCAAATTGGCGTAAGCCGGGCGTCATGGAGTTCCTCAGCAACCTCTCGCGTAGCGTCCCGTTATGTTAAGTCAATCGCTTGCGTCCAATGTGCCTGTATTAAGGATCTCCCATGAACTTAACATAACGGACGACTTACCATAATTCCTGTCCCCGGTTGGCTCCGGTTGGCTCTAAAATTCAGTCCAACCGGTTGGACTGCCGAAATGACCCATTTTGACTGGTCAAGTGGTACACTCAGACACCGGCACTGACACCGTATTCAGGGACTCAAGCGCTGGAACCGACTTCGGAGGTTCGAGCGCGACCGGGGTCAGGTTCAAAAACGATGCGCCGCCACGTCCCTGGTCAGGCAGTTGAAAGGATAAGAGAAAGTCCCCGGCGGCGCTCCGGTAGCGAGCCGTTGGCGCGGCG
>JBAXDB010000205.1:0-3194 GCA_037141135.1 bacterium
GCAGAATGGCCATGAAGGCACCGGCGGAACAGGTCATTGAGTTTGGCCGTGGCCAGTTGTGCCCGGATGAAACGATCCGGCATCCCCAACAGATCACTGTCACCCTGTACGACCAGTTCCTCCTTGAACTCCCGTTGCCCCTTTTCGATTCCGCCGTTGTAACTTGGGTACTGCAGCGGCGAGTTGAGCGGGACCACCACATACCGCTCCAGTACAGCGTCCACCGCCGCGCAGTCCAGGTTACCACCATTGTCGCGCTTGAGCACCAGTGGCGCGCCATTGACCTCGAACAACCTGTCCAGCCGTTCCGCCACCAGTTCCCCGTGCAGGACACTGCCGAGGGAGAGGTGAGGCACGAACTGGTAGCGTGAGCCCAGATCCCTGATCTGATTGCTCCACACCTTCCGATCCTCGTGGTAGCCGATATGCACATCGTCCACTGCCCAGACCAGCCGAGGTGCATTCCAGTAAATCCTCTGCCGTCCGCAGTCTTCCCGTTCACGGCAAGCCCGGCGCGCCTCATCAACCAGTTCCCTGAACTGCCGCCGGGATAACTGATCCCGGTACAGTTCGTAGAGTTCCCCCGTGCCCGCCGTGCGAACCCGCCCGTGGGCCAGGCTTTCCAGATCGGCTTTCACTTGGCCAAGATCCACCGGTGGAAGTTTCCTGGGGCCGGGGACTGATACGGGCGCCAGCCCCCGGTCGCGCCGGCTCTGCCACCGGAGCAGACTGGAGTAGGACACTCCAACTCCGGCGCACAGTCGGGTATACGGCTCCCCGGTCGCTTCCTTTATTTCATCCATGGCTTTCAGGATCATGGCCGCCCGCTCCACCTTTTTTTTTCGTTGCTAAACCTTTGTTTTCAGTTGTTTTATCGGCTTGCAACACTTCCCGGATCCGCTGGAGTTGTTCCTGGACCCCCAGCTGTTCGCGGAGTTTCTCCACTTCGCTCTGCAGCAACTCCTTCTCCCTGTCCCGGGGCGCCGGGCGGCGCCCCGCCGTCCCGTCTTTCAACCCCGCCACGATCCCCGAGAGGCCTCGCTGCTCCCACTTGTAGTAGGTCTTGCGCGACACTCCCATCCGCACTGCTGCCGCTGAGGCTGTCAGTCGCCCCGCTTGAACCTGGATGATCAACTCCGCCCGGCTCCGTGCCAGGGCCTCCTCTTGTTCTCGACTCTTCATGATTTACCTCCATGCGGGGAGGCTGACTCAGCCCCCCTTCGACACCGCCTCCGGCGGCACCACACTGGCCAACCGCTTGGTCAACCGGGGCAGCCGCCCTTCCTGTTCCATCGCCTTGCGATCCAGCAGCCTCTTTACCTTCGAGTTCAGTGCCGGACCTCGTTCGTCCTCCTGGCCCTCCCTCGGTTGCAAGGCACGCAGCATCCCTTCCATCGCACGCTCCTGCCATTGCTGCAACACCTTGCGCGTCACCCCCAACTCCCGGCAGACCTGTTCCACCGTCCGCTTCTCCAACCACAACCCCAACACCGCCCGGCAGGGATCCATTCCCGCCATGCTCATTCCGTCCGTTGCCAACCCGTCCGTTTTCATCACACACCTCCTCGTCGTTCCGACAGTTTAGTTTTTCTCCTCCGTTTCCTCCACTTTTTCCAGTATCACCGGGACTTTCACCGCCTCGGCTTTCCCCAGTAATGACTCCAGCCGAGACCCCAGTCGAACCTGCCCCGGCAACTCCGTCTGCGGCTTCCCGGGCACTTCCTCCAACGCCTGCCTGATCCCCCGGATGGCTTGCTTCTCCCAACTGTTGAACTGCCCCCAGTTGATCCCCAGCTCCTTGCACACCCGCGCCGCTCGCCGGCGCCCCGACCACACGGCCAGTATGGCCGTCCCTTTTTCCTTCGCACTGTGATGACTCCTCACGCGCCTCACCTTTTTCTCCGTCGTTGTTGTATTCATCTTTTGCTCCTTCCCGTTCGCCCACCGTCATCCTCACTGTTCCCTGTTCTGACCGGATCATCACTGACCGGTCACCCACCCGGCCAACCACATAGACCGGCTCCTGCGGCTTGCCTCTCAGCGCCAACTCTTTTAAGTTCGCTTCCATCCCTTTTTTCATCACCTCGCCCAACTCCTGCTGGATCACAAAAAACCGGTCCGCCGGGCATAATCCCTCTATCCCCTGATGCGGCCGCTGATGGTTGTAATATTTCACCCACCAGGCGATCCGTTCCCGCGCCGACTCGAACGTGTCGAACTGCGCACGGCTCAGGAAATCTTCCCAGATCGTTTTCCAGAACCGCTCGATTTTCCCAAGCGTCTGCGGGTGGTGGGGCTGGCTGCGAAAGTGATGGACCCGATCCTTTTGCATTTCACTCTCGAACCGCGTCTTCCCTCGCCAGTTCGTGTACTGCCGGCCATTGTCCGTCAGCATCTCCTTGGGAACCCCGTACTCGCCCGTGCCTCGACGGTAAACCTCCAGCACGTTCTCCGCCGTCTGCGAACGGTACAATCCAAGTCCGGTGATGTAGCGGGAATGATCATCAATGAACCCGATCAGGTACGCCACTTGACCGCTTAAATGAAACGGGAAAATGTCGCTCTGCCACATCTGGTTCGGTGTGCTGCGTTCAAAAAAACGCGGCTTGGAGGGATTACGCGGCGGCCTCTTTTTCACCACCGGCATCAGCGCTTTCGCGTGCAGCGTCCGCCTGACGGTCTCCGCACTCGCCGGTACGAAAAATATCCGCTTGAGCAACTGCGAGATCCGCCTCACCCCGAAATCAGGATTCGCCTTCTTCACCTCAACGATTTTCGCCTGTAGCCCGGTCAATTTCCCGTTCCGCTTCCGGCGGCATACCGGCTCATACCTCGTCTGCAATCCCGCTTCACCCTGCTCGCGGTATCGCTTCACCCAGGCAAACAACGTACTCGCTTTGATCCCCATCTCCTTCGCCACTAAGGGCGAGGAAATCCCTTCTTCCAAATATAATTTCACGGCCTTGCGCCGCTTCTCGAATGAAATATATCCGGAATGACCAGCCGGTCCGCTTCCTCCCCCCTCGGGGGGAGGAGTCCCCTTCTTCTCTACCTTCTTACCACCCTTATCTACCTTTTGACTCTTTTGATTTGCTTTCATCGGTAACACTCCTGAAGGTTTTTCCAGCAAACCTTCTTCTGAATGTGTTACCCATTTTCAGCTTAAATAATTCTCATTATCCGGTCGTTAGCAC
>JBAXDB010000206.1:0-3180 GCA_037141135.1 bacterium
GGAGGGTGGCCTCCGATGATTGGGGTCACGATGATTTCAGGGATCTCGTAAGGGTGGTGGGTGTGGATCAACTCCTCGAGCGCCTTAACAAGACTGGCCTGAGTTTTGCATTGGAGCATAAGTTCCGCGCCAGTCTCGATTTTCCCCTGCCACCGATAGACGCTCCGAATTGGCCAGAACTGGACACAAGCCGCCAGTTTGGCGGATGTGATCATTTCGGCCAGCGTTACAGCCAGGTCTTCCGTTCCGACGGTGGTTGTGACAATTACGTATGAGGTTTCGTTCATGTTGTCAATCCGATTCGGGTAGCTTGACCCATGTCCAGTCATCAATCACCCTGCCATCTGGCAGTTCAACGGAATGCAGTTCGACACTCAGGAACTTGTTGGGTGCATAAACCGTCTCTCGTGAAAGTGTTTTCCAGGGATTCATAGATCAGTGAGCAGTCTTACACGTACGGCTTTCCGAATTTTTCGGTTACTTGCTTTTGAACCTCTTTAACCATCTCCGCCTGATCAGCGGAACAGATGAGTGTGGCTTCGGGGGTATGAATGACGATCAAGTCCTTGCAGCCGACGGTTACAATCAGATGAGAAGGATCACTTGAGGCGACCAGTGTGTTGGTCGTTTTTAACTGGAGAACCTTGGCGGCCACCGCATTGCCGGAGTCGTCATGCACGCAGGTTTCCGCAAAGGAAGGCCATGAGCCCACATCCAGCCAGCTCAGCGGCATGGGAATGGCGGCAACCTTGACGACGGTGTCGCGCGAGGCGGGTTCCATGACGGCAAAATCCACACTGATTTTCGGCAGGGTCGGGTACACTTCAGCCAGTACGGCGGCTTGCCGGGGTGTGCCCCAGACGGCGGCAATCTTCGCGATACCAGCGCTGTTCACCGGGCAGAACCGTTCGATGCAGTCGAGCAGGGTTTTCGCGCGCCACACAAACATGCCGCTGTTCCAGAGGTATTTGCCGGGGCCGGCGGAAAAATATATCTGGGCGGTGGCTTTATCAGGTTTTTCTTTGAATTGTTCCACCACCCGGGAATGGGCGTCGAGAGGCTGTCCCAATGCCAGATACCCATAGCCGGTGGCCGCATGGGTGGGGGCGATGCCGAACGTCACAAGGGTGGCCGGGTGTTCTTCGGCAACGCGGAATCCTGAATCAACGATCTTCAGGAATTTATCAATGGGCTCGATGATGTGATCGGCCGTGAATACGGCAATCACGGCGTCAGGGTCCTGCTTGGCAATGATGGCCGCACTAAAGCCGACGGCGTTTAAGGTGTCGCGGCCGCACGGTTCGCCGAGAAATTGATTCGCCCCCAGTTCCGGCAGGGACTGCCGTATCAGTCCCTCGTGTTGGTGGGAAGCACAGATCGTGCGGTTGGCGGCTGGAACCAAGCCCTCTAAACGATGTGCCGAGATTTGAACGAGGTTTTTCCCGCCGATAAAAGGGAGTAGTTGTTTCGGGGTACTTTCGCGGCTCATCGGCCAAAGGCGGGTCCCGGATCCGCCAGCCATAATTAAAGCATAACGCATGAGTCTATTCTCCGTTCAGTTTTACGGTTTGGCCTCACAACGTGCATAGAATGCATCTTGGTCAGTCATAAGGGCAACCTCCGCTGCACTGTAGCGATCAGCTTTCTGAAAGGCCAGCTTTTGTTGAGCCGTGGCGTGTTCAACATCAAACATCCACAGCCACTGCGCATAGTCCTGATGGGCTTTGACGGCGGGGAAGACACGGGTATCCCACAGGCTCCGTAGGCGGGGAGCCTGCGGGAGTCCCCCCCCGGCGTAGGTAATCCTGCATCGATTCGGTTGTTTTTTGAACGGATATACTCTATACACATCCGGTGCCGAACTGAATTGCGAATTTTGACCCCTTCATGGATAATATTGACCCATCACATAGTAACTGCTCAGGTATCCAGAATTCAGAATTGAGAATTATGGTGTCGCCTCTGCTCACCCTTGTGCCAAAACACCCCTCACCCCCGCCCTCTCCCGCAAGGGGAGAGGGAGTAGAGATTTCTCTCCCTGATTCCCCTCTTTCCTCTCCCCTTGTGGGAGAGGATTTAGGTGAGGGGTGTCCAGTGCCTGAGCAGCACATTACAAATTGGACGGAGGCGTTACATGAAGAATACGATTAGTAATTCAATGATGTCCGTGACAGTCAAGCGGCATGGGGCGGAACTGTGTAGCTTGAAGGCGGCGGATGGGACGGAATATCTATGGCAGGCGGATCCTGCTGTCTGGGGCCGTCATGCCCCGCTTCTATTTCCGATTGTTGGGAAACTGGCTCAGGGGCGATATCGTTTCGAAGGCAAGGAGTACGCGCTGAATCCGCACGGGTTTGCCCGTGATATGGATTTTGCGCTGGTGACCGCCAACGCGACAGGCCTGTCATACCGGCTCAACGATACTCCTGAGACCCGCAAGCAATATCCGTTTGAATTCAATCTGATGCGTCATTTCCGTCTTTCTGATGGCGTTCTTGAAGTCACCACAGAGGTAACCAATACGGGCGACAAGGTGCTGCCGTTTTCCATTGGAGAACATCCCGGGTTTGCGCTCAACTGGGGTGCGAAAGACCGGGTGGAGGATTATGCCTTGCTGTTTGAAAAGGCTGAACGGCTTGATGCTCACTTCCTCGACTCCAACGGGTTGGTGTCCGACCAAACCGGGAGGATTCTGTCTAACAAGACCGTGCTACCGTTGCGAAGCGATCTATTTGATCGCGATGCGTTGATTTTTTTGAAAATAAAATCACAAAAGATCAGCCTTTGCTCACGCCGGCACGCGCGCCGGGTGACGGTCAAGTTTTCCGGGTATCCCCAGCTGGGGATCTGGGCCAAACCCGGCGCGCCGTTTGTGTGCATTGAGCCTTGGTACGGTCATGCCGATCCCGCGAGCCATGATGGCGAACTGATGAATAAACCCGGCATCATCAAATTGGCCCCAGGGTCAGTCTTTTCCTGTAACTGGCGGGTAGGGCTGACGCCTAAAGCCTGAAGGCTGTTCATCAAACGCCTCATTTCTGCAATAAGTGCCATGTCGGCGATTAAGCAGTATGAATAAGCTTAACCATAATATCAACAGGTCGCGATCAGCGGCCGGTCGTGATGAATTTGAAAGCCCGCGCGTACGTACACGCGGGCCTTTAATCTTCACCCTAACTA
>JBAXDB010000207.1:0-3179 GCA_037141135.1 bacterium
CTCCCCGCCCCAGCGTTTGAGCAGATCCTTGGTCCAGCATGCCGATTTCTTGCCCTCGAAGAGATTGGGATCCGGATTGTGCCGCAGGCCGGCGGGGAAGAAGCCGGAAATCAGCCAGTGGGAAATCCAGCCTCCCGCATGATCCCAGGAAACCAGCGGGGCGGTTTCCTTGCCCACAGTAGAAAAAAGATTCCTGCGCCTTGTTTTCACGGGGTCACCAACTCCTTTTTCTTTCCACGGAGCCACCACAACTTCGTGCCGGCACCGTCCTTGTTGAAGGTGCCGCCGGTGTACAGCAGGTCCATCACGCCATCCCCGTCAAGGTCACCCATGCCCAGGCGTGTCGTGGCGGCCGCATTCACCGCCAGCGTCGCCTGCTTGACACACGTGTTGGCGACGCGGTCCAGCAAGTACAGGTTGATATCACACCTCTTGGCCGCATAGTCCTTCGTCTCGTTGTAGCCTGCCTGATACATAACGGCAACCACCTCGGTCACGGGGGAACCCGCGCCATGTTGTCCGGAGAAGTTCCAGGCATACGGTGTGCGGTCAAACCAGATAGTGCCATCCGCCGCCGTTCCGTAGCATTCGTTGCCGGTCAGTTTGAAGCTGGCAGCACTGAGCGCTTTCTTGTTCAGGCCGATGCCGCCCCCGGGCAGCTTTATCCCGTAGTGCACGGTCCAACCATAGCGGTTCACCGGGTGGACATAGTCGGGAATCCCGTCGTTGTTCCAGTCCCCGCCGCCCGACCCCCTTCCATGCTTTTGGCCGATCTCAAAAAGCCGCTCGGACTGTTTGAATTCAGGGCCACCATCCTTGACTCCCGCATTGAGAAGCAGTTCCACGCCACTCGTCCAGAAGGTATTGACGATCAGGTCAGGGCGTCCATCCCCGTTCGCGTCCCACGATGCCACTTCGAAGGCACCGCCGGACTTGCAGCCGCATGATTTGGAAAGGAGGCTGCACGTTGTTTCCTCTTCCTTGCTGATCATGACGCGGTTCCCCGCCGGCCAGCGGAACTTTGGCGAGGCGGAAGTGCCGACGTTTTCCAGCAGCAGAATCTCCGCTTGGGCAGTATCCATACTGGCATGGCAGCCGAGGACAAGATCGTTCTTCCCGTCGCCGTTCCAATCCGCCACGGCCAGATGGCCGCCTGCCAGCCGGGTCACAATCACCTTGCCATCCTGATCCGCCAGCGCGACAGGTGGATAAAACAGCCCCCTGAGATCCACCGCAACGCTCTCGCCCGGCGCGGGATCGCCCGACGGCGGAGCGTTCCCGGCAACCCCAATCCCGCCCGCCATCATGACGCACACCCATCCAAGCCTCAAAGCATTCATTTGGTTACCTGGCCTTTCACAGATCCATTAAATTAACACTGGGGATGAATATGGACTTCGCCGCCCCAAGCCACCTCTTCGACAACGAACTGAGGTCTATCGCTTACCAATGAACAATGACCACTACCTGCGGCATTTGTCTTTACAACCTACCGCAGGGAAAAGTCAACTGGTTCCCCAGCATATTCGTCCGGGGGGAATTAAATTGAGACAAAAATGAGACAAAAATTGACCCACAATCCATCGAGTGCTAATTTACTCATGGAATTTCAACGGTATGAAACATGAAAACGGTGTATATTGAAACATCCATTGTCAGCTACCTGACGGCAAGGCCGTCGAGAAGCATACTGGCGGCGGCTTGGCAGCAAGCGACTGAGGACTGGTGGGCTTTTCATCGGTCGCGATTTGAGTTGTTCACTTCTGAACTGGTTGTTGAGGAAGCTGAGCAAGGGGATACGGAAGCAGCACAACGGAGAATTGTTGCTTTGGCAGGAATTCATCAACTTGCCATAACGGACGAGGTGTCAGACCTGGCTGCAACCTTGCTGGATGAAGGAGCATTGCCATCGATTGCAGCAGACGACGCGATGCATGTGGCGGTTGCAGCCTATCATGGAGTGGATTACCTACTTACCTGGAACTGCAGGCACATAGATAATGCCGAAAAGAAACCTGTAATACGCAGTGTATGCGCGGCAAAAGGGTATCAATGCCCGGAAATTTGCACGCCAATGGAATTGATGGGGGATACAGAAGATGAAAGATGAAATCATTGAGCAGGTGTGGCGCATTAAGGATGCCATAGCAAAGAAATACAAATATGATGTGCGCGCCTTGGCCAAGGATCTGCAAAAAAGGGAACGGTCATCCACCGCAGTTATTGTCAATTTACATGACTCCCGGCTGAACCATTCTTTCAGCTCTACTGGTCGTTGAACTGATAAGAATAGGTCCATTCATTAGCACAGATCCAACCCGCACAGCCGCCTGAAATTACCGCTGAACAGGGCAGCACGCTCGGTTTCATCCAGCGCTTCAAAACGGGCGCCGCCCACATAAACGGCGGGATTGTTGATCGGAGCATCCGTCCCGAACAGGACCTTTCCCCTGCCGGCCTTGTCCATCGCGGTCCGGATCATGCCATAACGGTCTATCCCGGACCCTGAGATGTCCAGATGTAGAGAAGGATGCGCCGCGACCTTATCAAGCCGCGCCAGGATATCGCCCCTGCCGGCGCCCGGATGGGCCAGCACCACCTGCAAGTCAGGCACCTCCCGGCAGAGTTGGTCCACGACCTCCAGATTGCTGCAGTGAATGTTCACTACCATGCCATGCTTGGCCGCCGCCATCATGATCGTCAGCGCAGCAGGCGTGGCATACTCCTCACCGAATCCCATCATGTAACCCACGAGTTCGCCGATCCAGCGGACACCGAGAGCTGCACAGCGTTCGATTTCCGCACAGGACTCATCCGGGAACCGGGGATGAATATGGATGCCGGGGAAATAGAAATCGGGAAAACGGTCCCGCAACGCCAGGGCTTGGTCGTTCAAGGTGCGAACCCCGGCGAACGATGCCCCATCCAATTGGCGGATCGGCGCGCCACAAGCCCGGTGGATGCCCGCCCGCCTCAAGTCGTCGATCTGTTCCTGAATCCCGCAAAACGTCATAAGCCCGTTGCACCACGTTTCCGCGTCCGGCGCCGGGTGCCAGTGGCAATCGATGATCTCACCTTCGTATCTATTCATATTGATCACCCTACACTCCCCGCACCGCCGGCCATCTTCCCCAGCGCCACCACCTGCTCGATATCCCCATTCTGGGGCAGCACGTCGC
>JBAXDB010000208.1:0-3127 GCA_037141135.1 bacterium
AGGGGCGAAAGCATAATGAACCGTTGCAGAAGCTTCTGGGTTTTTGCCCTGAGCCTCTGCTCCAATAATATCCGTACATGATCGGCATTCTCAAAGTCCTGCCCCCTGTCATATGAGCGAACATGCTCGGCAATCAACTTGTCCTGATGGAAAACCGATATTCGTTCAGGGTAGGCGCGCAGGACAAGTTTGGTGCCTGCATATTCTGCTGGCACCGAATAGCGGTTCCCATCGTAGTGCACCCGGAACCTCCGGTTGACGGAGATCGTCCTGACCGCCCCGGCGTCGTAATGCACTGTTGGTAATGACAACAATGCCGGTTTTTCTAAAGCAAATAGCTCGTTCGGCTTCTTGCGTGTTACGGCATGCATCCGGACATTGGCGACTTCCTCCAACCAGCAGCGGGCAGCGGGATTAACCGATGCGAACTGCGTCAGAGGCAGGCCGTTAAGGAAGTTTTTCTTCACATAGCCTACGGCATTTTCAACACGCCCTTTTTCATGGGGTGCATGCGGATTGCAGGCGCTGACTTTAAACCCGTGGAACTGGGCGAAATCCAGATAGCGGGGATTGTATACCGCCGGTTGTCCGCGAGGATGCGAAAGTACTGCACTTTTCAAGTTGTCCACCATCACGCGAACCGGACATCCCCCAAAGTAATCGAATGCGTTCGTGTGGCATGTCAGGAACTGTTCCACAGTTTCCCCAAGCGTAAATTCCACATAGAGTTTACGGCTGTAACACAGCACCATTACGAAAAAACTCAGCCGCCGCCGCGTCGACCCCACGGCCACTGTGCCAGCATACCCCCAGTCCACCTGCGCGCATTCCCCGGGCTCGAAGTGCAGTGTCAGAAATGCCTCTTTACGTCGAGGCCTGACCTTTCTGACGAACTCACACAAGATCGACTCTCCTCCGGTATAGCCTTGCTCCCGCAGCCGGTAAAGTAGTTGGCGAACCGAAAACGGATGCTGCTCCAGCCACCTCGCCACATCGCTTTTAAACGGATCCAGAAGGCTCGGTCGATTCTCCTCCTTCTTCCGCTCGAATGCCTCCCGCTTCGCCCATAAACTCACAGTCTTGATATTAAGCTTCAGCTCACGCGCCACCTGGCCCATCGTCCAGTGCTCCGTATTCAACCAATGTTTTATCTTCTGGAAAGTTGCGTAGTCCATCATGCAGCACCGCCTTGGGGGAGCAACACAGGCAACGACAACACCTGATAAATCGGACGTTCGTAGGCAATCAGATCCGCTCCCAAAAGTTGTCGGCGGGCTGCTACCAAATCTGCTATCCCTATCCCCAACAACTCCGCCGCCTTCTCATCCGAATAATATGACAACCCTTCCGCATCACCCACTGTCACCAGCATCAGATAGAGCGCCAGCCCCCGGCAGTCGCACCGCCGGACATGCTCCTGGCGCACCAACCGGTGATCCACCCAACTGAATTGCTTCGGTACCTGCCTGACCCGTTCCCTGCATATCACACGCTTCTCAACCATGACTCTCTCCTCGTTGGCTTTTCATTCCAGGCACTTCGCCAAGAATGCGCACCCCACGAGTCTGAATTTCTCGTATCGATTGAGCTATCTCATCTTGTAACGTAGTCCCAGTGAAGAATGAGATAACTCCCACGATCAGAGGATGTTGCATCTGATCTACATCTTGTAACGCATCTTGTAACACCCCCTTCGAACACTCCGCCTTAACTTTCGCATCATTCTTAATATCAATAGGTTGCGCGAGTATCACATCTTGTAACGCAATCGGGGCACTCTTGCGCCGCCTCCAATAACCGGGGTTTTTCTTGCGCCATTCCTGCACGCGCAGAACGTTTTCAAGCCCGCAAAAATGGGTTTTGTTTTCTGGTTTCGACAGCCACCGACGCTGACTATCGGCACGACTCGCTTTTTGACAGGCTGGCTTAGGGCAGAATTTCTGCACAGCCCTTCGCCGGGGGGTGGGAGTATATAAATCACCGCAATGCTTACAGTTAGGACGTCGACATCGATTCATCGGACTGATCTTGCCTGCCCAACATAATCAGGCAAGCCTCTCTAATCGGCCTGATCAACTGCCAGCTGACAACCAACACGAAGAAGAAAACGGAAGAAGATGTTTAATTGATTAAGGGGGAAGAAAACAAACACGAAGAATATCCAGCTTCACGCCGCTGGTTTCAAACCAGTTTGATTTCGGTGGCCACACAAGCCGCAGCCAGGAAACAAATGGATAGGTAGATTGGGGCATCCAGGGACAGGCACCTGCCGCGAAAGTAGTTGGCTATCAATATCTCTTTTCCGACCTGGCATGTATCAGCCGGATGTTGGGAGGTGATGGGAATAGCCGGGAAGAGGAAATACCTGCCAGAACGGCACCAGTCAGGGCACCAGTCAGACGAATAACCTTGTGAACCAGTCGATTCCCTGTCGATTACTTCCAGCCGGGGAGCACACAGACCGGAACAGCACACTCAATAATGTAACATCTTCTTTATGAACGACTTGAGGCGCGAACGGATAATGACTTAATGCATAAGCAGCGAAACTGCAATGAGATATAACTTTTAGGCGGGTCGTTATCTTTTGCCCATGGATAAGGACATCTGGATTCCATCTGATCCTGACTTCACATATCTTCTAAGTGCCTTACTTGCAAGTGGATCCACAACAACAAGCAATCCCATCGCTTCCCACTTCTTTATCTGTTTGGATACAGCTAGGACATTTTCAGTGCCCATAATGGCCCGAACATGGGCATTCCGGATGGAACCGTGTTTATCAATGTAGTCACTGACCTGCACCCACGCGGAAGGCCGATTTTCATTACGAAGAAACACGATTACCGATTCACGATCGATGAGCGGTCTTGTCACATAAAGAGGCGGATAGAGCCCCGTTGTCTGCATGGTCCCAAACATCATGCGCACCCCCTCGCCAGCATCGAGATTCGGGGGATTTGGAAATTCGCGCAAACTACCAACCAAAAGCGGATTACGAACAAAGGTGCCGATTCGACTGATGTTCGCCGCAGTTACCGGGCCTGTCAGCAACCCAGGACTTTCGACTTCTATCCGATCCGCATAAAGGCGGATGTGAATGTCGCGGGGAAGCCTGTAATCACGA
>JBAXDB010000209.1:0-3065 GCA_037141135.1 bacterium
ACACCCTGGTCAAAACCTATTTCAAGAAAAATCCAGCCACCGGGCCGCAACACCACCACGGCCTGCTCCACCAGGCTGCGAATCAGGTCCAGGCCATCGTCCCCGCCAGCCAGCGCCGACATTGGCTCTTGTTCCCGGATATGCCGTGGCAAAACACTGCAATCGGCGGTGGATATATAGGGAAGATTGGCCATCACCGCATCAAGGGAGCCGGCTTCAAATCCATCCAGAAGATTCCCCAATTTGAATTCAATCGCCTGCCCCACCCCGTTCAAGTCCGCATTCTCCCGAGCCAGACCCAGGGCTGCCTCGCTGGCATCCACTCCCATATAGCTGGCCTCAGGTTTGGCCAACGCCAAGCTGATGACCACGCAGCCACTTCCCGTTCCGATATCGGCAATGACCGGCTTCCCGATACTCCACAAAGCCTCACATTCCAACACCTGGGCAATCAATGTCTCCGTATCAGGCCGGGGAATCAGCGCCCGCCGGTCCGTCTTGAACCGATGCCCCATGAACTCCGTGTCACCGATGACATATTGCAACGGTTCCCCTGCCGCCAGACGCCTGATTCCCGCCCGCAATACGACCAGTTCAGTCTCAGGAATGAGGGTTTCAAAACGGACATAAAGTTGGAGCCGGGGACATTTCAACACATGGCTCATCAACTGTTCCATCACTAGTCTGGGATTTTCAACACCCCGGTCGGCCAGATAGCTGGCGCCAGACTGCAAGACTTCGAGAAGCGTCTTCATCCCTTGAAGGAGTCCATTTCCTTGCGGACGCGAAGTTCCGTATCATGATCCTGGAGTGCCACGATCAAGTCATCAAGGGCGCCCTCGATGACACGATTCAATGTATAAATCGTATAATTAATCCGATGATCGGTGAGCCGGTTCTGGGGGAAATTGTAGGTGCGAATCTTTTCACTGCGATCCCCGGTTCCAATCTGAGTGCGCCGGAGATTGCCGCTCTTCTCCTCTTCCTGGCGCTGGCGCCAGTCCAGAAGACGGGCCTTGAGCACGCTCATCGCCTTTTCCTTGTTCCGGTGCTGGGAGCGCTCATCCTGACTTTGTGCCACCAGCCCAGAAGGAAGATGCGTGACACGAATGGCGGAATAAGTTGTATTGACGCCCTGTCCGCCGGGGCCGGATGAACAGAAGATGTCCACTCTCACATCCGCCGCGGGGATATCAATGTCGTCCACCTCATCCGCCTCAGGGAGAACCGCAACCGTCGCCGCCGAGGTATGAATGCGTCCGGATCCCTCCGTTTCCGGCACGCGCTGCACACGATGACAACCGGACTCATATTTGAGGAAACTGTAGACATTGCTGCCTGTGATGGAGAACACCAATTCCTTAAATCCGCCCATATTTGAGGGGCTGGCGTCAATGATCGAAATCTTCCATCGCCGCTCGTCGCAGAACCGACTGTACATCCTGAATAGATCGCCGGCAAACAGGGCCGCCTCATCCCCCCCCGTTCCGCCACGAATTTCCATGATGACATTGCGTTCATCATTGGGATCGGGGGGAAGCAAGGTGCTGAGCAGCTCTTTTTCGGCAATTGGAAAAGCTTTTTCAAGGCCGGCGACTTCCTCAGCGGCAAGCGCCTTCAGATCTGGATCGGCGTCTTCAGCCGCGAGCAAGGCGCGCTGTTCTTCAAGATCACGCTGAATCCGGAAAAATACATCCGCCTTCTCCATGATTTTCCGGAGTCGCGAATGCTCTTTGACGGTCTCCCGGAATTTCTTCTGGTTAGCCGCCACGGCGGGATCGGCAATATCAGACTCAAGATGAGCCATGCGTGACGCCAATTTATAAATGTAAGCTTTATCGATCACAGAAGGACTCCACGTCAGTAGTTTCAAAACGGAAAAAGGCCAGAACACCTTTCGGTCTTCCGGCCTTTTCCTATCTCTCTGAATGACTACTTCTTCGCGTAACGCTTACGGAACTGCTCCACACGGCCCTTGCTGTCTTGCAACGCTGAGCGGCCAGTGTAGTGCGGATGACAAGCCGAGCAGCTATTCACATGCATAGTCTGGCTGGTTGACTTCACCTGAACGATCGTGCCACAAGAGCAGGTAATCGTTCCATCAATATAGTTTGGATGTATATCCTTCTTCATAACAAAACCTTTCTTCAAAAAAAGCCGCGTACTTTTACCTGATTCGCCCCCATGGCGCAACCACTTTCTCACGGCTCATCATTTAGAAGGATCCAGCGCCTGCCGTAATTCCTTCACCAGCGCCACGAGCCGCCCCTCGCCCGCCGCCTTAACCAGGGCACTTCCCACCACCACGCCATCCGCATATCGGGCGGCCGACCGGGCCTGGGCCCCATCACTGACACCGAATCCGGCCGCGATGGGAAGCGAGGTATTCTGCCGCAAGCGAATCAGATGTTCCGAGACATCCGCTGGGATTTCCGCTCTTACACCCGTAACCCCTTTGACCATAATGTAATACACAAATCCGCGGGAGTTCTTCAAGATGACGGCCAATCTCGCTGACGGCGTTGTAGGGGCAATCAGGGAAATAAAATCCAAACCATGTTTATCCAGATGGCTCTTGAACTCGTCGCCTTCTTCAAAAGGGAGATCCACCACAAGAAAGGCATCCACCCCGGCGTCGGCAGCCGCTTTGGCCAAGCGCGCGTAACCATAACTGAAAAATGGATTCGCATAGCCGAAGACAACAATAGGCGTATCGAAATCTTTTCGTAAGCGACTGGCCATCTTCAGAACCCCGTCAATGTTGGTTCCCGCCGCCAAACCACGGCGACCGGCGGCCTGAATTACAGGACCGTCAGCGGTGGGATCGGAGAAGGGGACGCCCAGTTCCAATACATCCACCCCATTTTGCAGCGCCTCGCGGCAATGCCGCTCGGAAATTTCAAGATCCGGGTCGCCAGCCATCAGGAAGCCCACCAGCGCTTTACGGTTCTGTTGTTTCAGTCTCTCAAAGGTCTGTTTGATCCGGTTCATAATGATGAAATTCTCAAAAGGACTACGAAAGTTGGCAGTATGTCAAATGTGCAGCAGGCATTCAAGCTTGAACG
>JBAXDB010000210.1:0-3065 GCA_037141135.1 bacterium
TATAAAATGCAGAAACATTTTCTTTTCTTCCTCTCTCCTTTCTTTCTCCGTAACTCCGTGGTAAAGATTTCCCTTTATGTTTCCTGTGCTCATAGTTGTCCTTGTTCTTCTTGTCTACGCTTGGATTGTGTATCCGGCGGTGGTGCTGTTGGTCGGGCGGAGGGCCAGTAGGCAGTGGGCAGTAGGTCCGCCACAGGCGGATGCGCCCGTGGCGCACAGTGGGCAGAAGGAAGAGGGGAAGATGCCGCACGTTGCAATCCTCTTCTCCGCCCACAATGAGGAATCTGTAATTCTGAAGCGGCTGGAGAATCTGGCGGCCCTGGATTATCCTGCCGAGCGGCTGCACGTTTTTGTCGGCGTCGATGGCGGGTCTGACCGTACGGCGGAGATTGCGCTGGAATGGGCAAGAACCCACCCCTTGCCCCTCCAGGGAGGGGATCCAGAGAAGGCGAAGTCACACCCCCAGGTCCATGTCATTGTCTCCCCGGAAAACCACGGCAAGACGGCGATGCTGAAGCGGCTGGTGAGGGAGGGGGGAGGTCGGTCAGTTGAAGACACCCTCACCCTGACCCTCTCCCCTGAAGGGAGAGGGAATAGTGCTTCTTCCTCTCCCTTCAGGGGAGAGGATCGAGGTGAGGGTGTTAACTGGACTGAGATACTCGTATTCACCGATGCCAACACCGTGTTCGCCAAAGACGCGCTTCGTTGTCTGGTGGAGCCTTTTGGAGACCCCAAGGTCGGCGGGGTTTGCGGACAATTGGTCTTTCTGGATAGCACTGGCGCGGAAACCCGGGAAAATCTTTATTGGCGGACGGAAACTCTCCTGAAGACGGCGGAAAGCCGGCTGGACTCGTGTCTTGGCGCTAACGGCGCCATCTATGCGATACGGCCGGAATTGTTTTGGGATGGGATCCCCGAAAGTACCATTATCGATGACTTTGTGATTGGTATGAAAGTGCGCGAGCGGGGATTCCAGATGATCTATGAGCCACAGGCGCTGGCGTATGAGCCGACCCCGGCGCGGATTGCCGATGAATGGCGGCGGCGTGTACGCATCGGGGCCGGGGCGTTTCAGGCCATGGCATACTGCCGCGCCTGTCTCGCGCCGCGATATGGGCGATTCGCGCTGTTCTTCTGGTCCCACAAGATCCTGCGATGGTTCACCCCGCACTTGATGGTGTTGCTGGCGGTGGTGGCGACGGTGAACCTGATTTATGGGTCTGCGTACAGCAGGGCTGGTGCTGCGGTGATCCTGGTGGCAGGAGTTGGGTTTGCCGCGCTGGCCGTGCTCGGACGGATCATGGGGCCGTCATCCCCTCTCAAGGCATTTGAGTACTTTCTCAGCATGCAGGTGGCGTTGTTTGTAGGCTTTTTGCGGTACTGCCGCGGCGGTCTGAAGGGCACCTGGGAACGGACGGAAAGAGGGGGATAGGAAACCCCTCACCCTAACCCTCTCCCCCAAGGGGAGAGGGAATAATTCTTTCTCCCTCTCCCTTCAGGGGAGAGGGTTGGGGTGAGGGTGTTCTCTTATCCTTCCCTTCTCAGTCTCTGCGTGGTAAAGAATCCACATGTTTAAAGCCATCAATAAGTGGTTGCCGGGATATTTGCGTTCTGTGCTCTCGCGACCACGGATGCCCAAGGGCACACGGCATCTGATTTTCTGTGTCTGTGACCATTTCGAGCCGTTCCGCGGAGAGGCTGATGCGGCAGTTGCGCGGCAGACAGTGCGTGATTGGGTGGCGGCTTATCCCGGCGGCGCGGACTCCTTTCGTGATGCCGACGGCCATCCTCCGCGTCATACCTTTTTCTATCCACAGGAAGAATATGACGCGGCGATCCTCGATGACCTTGCCGCCTTTTGCCGCAAAGGCTATGGCGAAGTCGAAATTCATCTTCATCACCGCCACGATACCCCGGCAGGGTTTCGAGAGAAACTGGAGACCTTCCGGGATCTGCTTTATGAGCGGCACGGGTTGCTGGGCGAGGAATACGAGACCACAGAGTCCGTCCAGGAGAATACCCCTCACCCTAACCCTCTCCCCCAAGGGGCGAGGGAAAAGAAGGAAACCCCTCACCCTAACCCTCTCCCCCAAGGGGCGAGGGGACAGAAGGAAACCCCTCACCCTAACCCTCTCCCCCAAGGGGAGAGGGAAAATCTGCTCCCTCTCCCTTCAGGGGAGAGGGCTGGGGTGAGGGTCTCTTCTTCTTTGCCGCGCTACGCCTTCATCCATGGCAATTGGGCGCTGTGTAATTCGCGGCCGGATGGGGATTGGTGCGGGGTGAATGAAGAGCTTGGCATTCTGGCGGAAACCGGCTGTTATGCCGATTTCACATTTCCCTCTGCCCCATCGCCAACGCAGCCGCGCATGGTGAATGCGATTTATTATGCGCATGACACGCCCGGTCACCCGCGTGCCGCGGATCGCGGCACGCGGGTGAAGACTGCAGACCACAGACCACAGACCACAGACCGAGGGAGAGATGGCGACGCAACGACTCCCTCTCCCTTCAGGGGAGAGGGCTGGGGTGAGGGTGCTCATAACCAGGAAAATACCCCTCACCTCAATCCTCTCCCTCAAGGGGAGAGGAAGCAGAGGAACAACGCGCTTCCTGCTTTCAGGTCTAAAGTCTATGGTCTAAAGTCCATGGTCTCCTCCTCTCTCCTCCTCATCACCGGCCCGCTTGCCCTCAACTGGCGGCGGCGTAAGTGGGGGATTTTCCCGAGGCTGGAAAATGCGGAGATATCCGGGGCCAATCCGCCCACGGCGGATCGGATCCGGTTATGGGTGCGGCAACACATCCATGTGAGAGGGCGGCCGGAGTGGGTGTTCGTCAAGGTGCATACCCATGGCTGTGTTCCGGCCAACCAGGCTGTTCTGCTGGGACAGGCGATGAGGCAGGCGCATGCGGTGCTCCAGCAGCAATATAACGATGGCAATAAATGGCAACTGCATTATGTCACAGCCCGCGAAATGGCGAATCTTGTGAAAGCCGCCGAGGCAGGCCTCCCCGGTGCGCCCGGTTTGTACCGGGACTATCAGATCGGGCCCCCGAGCTTCGGTTGT